>JBCFBD010000099.1:0-7027 GCA_038562455.1 Anaerolineaceae bacterium
ACAATATCACAATCGGCAAGCCGATGCGCTTTTGCGGCGATGTGGATGACCATGAACACGTGCGCGAGGTCGCCCGCCAGGTGATGCTCAAGATCATGCGTCTGGCGTACGAAAGCGAGCAGCGCTGGTACCGCCGCAGCGGGTCTGTGCCCGGCACGCTCGAAACCGCCTGAGCACACCCACCGCCACAACTAACCGCGTCCGTGCAAACGACGCGGTTTTTTGATTGTCCCATATCGCGGATTGGGTACAATTAACCTGAGATCATACCCAGGAGATGAGCATGAAACCACAACGCTTGCTGCAGGGTCCCGGCAAATTGCTGGACGGGGACGGAAACCTTACCCAGGCAGGCTGGAGCACCCAGCCGGTACTGGATGCCAACCTGGAGGACAGCCATTTTTACCGCTTACGCCCGCTGCAACGCCTGCGTATGAAAGTGTGGGATTACTACGCGTTAACCACGCCGACCAATTTTTACTCCTTCACCATTAGTGATATCGGTTATTTAGCCATGGTCTTTGCCTACGTGATCGATTTCGCGTCCGGCGAGTACAAAGAACAGACGCTCACGCTGCCCTTCGGCGGCGGGGTAAAACTGCCGCGCAACAGCACCGCAGGGGTAACCGAGTATGTGAAAAATGACTTATTTTTACGTTTCAAGGTAGAAGAGTATGCTCGCTTGCTCTTGGTGCGCTGGCCAGGCTTCGGCGGCAGCGCGCTTAATGCCGAGCTCACGCTCGACTGCCCACCAGAACACGACTCGATGACCATCGTCATCCCCATCAAGGGAAAACGCTACTATTACAACCGCAAGATCAACTGCCTGCCGGCCAGGGGCTGGGTGGAATACAAGGGGGTGCGCCGCGAGGTCGAACCCAGCACCTCCCTGGGCAGTCTGGACTGGGGGCGTGGGGTGTGGGAATACAGCTCATTCTGGGTGTGGGCGAGCGCATCCGGCTTCCTGGCGGACCGGCGGCGCATAGGGCTCAACTTGGGATTCGGCTTTGGGGATACCAGCGCCGCCACCGAGAATTGCTTTATCCTCGAAGGTAAATTGCAAAAACTGGGTGAGGTGAAGTTCAGTTATGACAACCAGGATTTCAAAGCCCCGTGGAGGATGAGCTCGCCTGACGACCGGCTGGAGCTGGTCTTCACGCCTTTCTTTGAACGTGTGGCAAAGACAGACGCATTGATTCTGAAAAGCGAGGTGCACCAGATGTTCGGGCGTTACAACGGCTGGGTGATGACTGATGAGGGAGAGAAAATCGAGATCATTGACCTAGTCGGCTGGGCGGAGGAGCACAACGCCCGCTGGTAATCGGGCGGGGGTCGAGCGCGGTCAATCCTTGCGCATGAGCATGTATTGCTCCCGTTGGGCGATCAGCGACATCCCTTCAGGCACGGAATCCAGCAGATTGCGATCCGCCAGCAGCAGCGCGCCAGTTGGAATCTGCGTCGCATCCAAAACCGGGTACAAATCTCTCGTTTTGTTGATGCCAAAGAGCGCGTACTCCAGGATGGTTTTTTGAATGTACAGGTACAGGGGTTCATCCGCCGGTACGTAGACGTTGACAAATTCAATACTTTGGACTTCCTCAGGACTCTGGTGATACAGGTTCTGGTAATAGGTTTGATTGGTGATATCGCGCCTGTTGGGGCTGGTGAGCACCAGGTCTTCGATCACCCGGTCATTGAGGTATGTCCAGCCATGACTGATGAAACCTGCGTCAGCAGAGCGGTTGAGTTTCTCATTTTGATAGGTATAGAGCGAAAATTGGGTCACCAGCGGGTTTGTGTCATTGATCAGTAAGCTGGAGAAAGCCAGGTACCCGGCGCTGAGGGCGATCAAAATCGCGACCACCGCGCCCGCCACCCGCCTCGCCGGTAAAAGTACAAAGAACAAGGGCGTAAACACCAGTATGGGCATGATGAGATAGCGGCCGTTGGTCGGGCTCCACCCTGTGATCACGATGGACATCATCAGGAAGACCGCGATCAGGAAGGCAAATGCTGCCAGCAGGTACCTTTTACGGGTTTTATTCTTCCCGAACAGCACGACCAGGCAGGTAATTGGAATCAGGATAAAGGACAACGGACCGTACCAGGCTGTGTCTTCGTTCATTGTGGACAGCCCTTCGTAATCAAATATTTCAGCATCACCCTCTGAGATGAAATCCTGCACCTCCAGGTCCTGCCCCAACCACTCGCTCAGCGACCGGAAGGTATTGGCACGTGTTTGTTCAGCGGCAAGTTTCACCTGTCCCGTCAGCCCATCCAGGCTGATACTCTGATACAAGTATCGCAGCGTGTTGGTCGGAAGCCGCTTTTGGGGATTTACTGTAACCGTGGGGTTAACATAGCGATGGGTAGCCAGGCTCGTCGATTCCAATTGGTCGCGTTCGAGAAAATTTTGAATGGATTTATAGGAAGAAAAAACTCCAAAGAGCAGCAGGAAAGCCCCGGCGTAGACCAAGTATTGCTTGAATTTTACCCGCTCGCGAATAAAGTAAATGAATATGACCAGCAGATAGAACGGCAGGATGAATAAAGCGGTGTTTTTTGCCCCAAGCGCAACAGCCATCGCCATGAGCGAGAGGACGAGAGAGATCGACTGCTTCCCGCGCATGTATTCCAACAGCAGCGCCACACTGGCGAGCGCCAGGGTCGAGACGAACACATCCGCCTGGTATGAGTAGGTTTGTAGCAAGATCACCGGGTAAGCCAGGCCCATCACCGCAGCGAGCAGCGCTCCCCGGTTGTTAGAGCCAAGGTGGCGGGCGATATTGTAGATAACAACGATTGCGGTCAGCAACGCGAACCAGGTCGCGAGGAAGAATAACTTTTCAGAACCACCCAGCAGGAAGAGCCACAAGCCTTGCAGTGATAAATTGATCGGTTTGTTGACCTGCGTGACAGTAACCGCATTCCAGGAAGCAAGTGAACCGTGCTGGATCCAGTAATAAATGCGCGGCAGATGCGTGTGCAATGAATCTGAGTTGTTGATGGGCACCAGCCATCCGATGTGTAGGCTGAGTGAGAGAACGCCGACGATGAGGGTCAGGAAGATCCAATCCAATCCACGCGGTCTTGTAAATTCAAATTGAATTTTGGGCAGCCCTTGTTTGAAGATCCATCTACGGGGATCCCACAATAAAAATCCCAGCAATAAGCAAATGATTAACTGGAGAATCAGGAAAAGCCAAGGCTGGTCAAGCACGCTCGCGAAGCTCAAGAACTCGCTCACGAGAATGTTCAGCGAAACCGTCACGAGGAAAAAGAATGCAACCACCCTTGAGAAAGAAATGCGGCGATACACCCGCAGCGTCAGCAGAAATGATAAAGCCAGGTAAATCAGTGAGGAAAGGATCAGCATGGTTACGATATTTTTAGGTTCGTATATGATCAGGTGAAATGTTGCAAACAATTATCACCCTTCGAGAATTGATTATACTTGTTTACGCATGGATTTTTATAAAAACAACCCCGGGGTTTGCCGGGGTTGTTGATTCATAACGAAAGTCGGGTTAGACCCAGCCGCGCAGCTGCATGGCTTTGACCACACGGTCGATCGCCACCATATACGCCGCGTCGCGGGTATAAACCTTACTCTTCAAGCTCATCTCAAGTACTGAGGCGAATGCCACGGTCATCTTGGTGTCCAATTTCTCCAGCACTTCTTCCTTTGTCCAGTAGTAGTTCATGTCGTTCTGAACGCCTTCGAAATAAGACACGGTCACGCCGCCGGCGTTGCATAAGAAGTCAGGGATCACAAAGACGCCATGCGCCTTGAAGACCTCGTCCGCTTCGGGCGTTGTGGGTCCGTTGGCGCCTTCCGCCACGATCTTCACGCGCGGCTGGACGAGCTTGACCGTCTCAACGTTGATCTGCCCTTCAAGGGCAGCCGGGATGAGCACATCTACGTCCTTGGTGATCCAGGCGCCGCCGTCTTCGATGGTGTAACCAGCCGCCTGCGCTTTGACCTTGTCGATGGTGCCGTATTGGTCGGTGATGGTCATCAGGAATCGCGGGTCGATGCCATCCGCTTTACTGCAAGTGTAAGAAACCTTGTCATCGCGGTCGTAATAAGAAACGCAAACCACCTTGCCTTTGAGCAATTCGATGAAGCCGATGGCTGCGTACTGCGCGACATTGCCAAAACCCTGGATAGCCGCGGTGCAAACAGCGGGATCGAGTTTGAGGTGTTTCATGGCTTCGCGCACGGTATAGATCACGCCGTAACCAGTGGCTTCTGTGCGGCCGAGTGAACCGCCGCCGCCAAGCGGTTTGCCGGTGATCACGCCGGGGGTGTACTCGCCCACCAGCTTGGAATATTCATCCATCATCCAACCCATCATCTGCGGGGTGGTGCCCACATCCGGCGCCGGCACGTCCTGCCGGTTACCAATATTGCGCCACATCACATCCACCCAACCGCGAACCAGGCGTTCCTTCTCGCCGTTGGAAAGGGTGGCCGGGTCAACCACAACCCCGCCCTTACCGCCGCCCAGGGGGATATCCGCCACGGCGCACTTCCAGGTCATCCAGGTGGCCAAGGCGCGCACGGTGTCGATCGTTTCAGCCGGGTGGAAGCGAATACCACCCTTGTTAGGACCGCGGGCGTCATTGTGCTGAACGCGGAAACCCTGGAACATTTTGATCGTGCCATCGTCCATGCGAACAGGAATGCGGAAGGAGAACTCCCGCATCGGCCAGCGCAGGAACTCGCGTACCTGGGGGTCCAGTTTGAGCAACTCAGCCACGTTGTCAAACTGGCGCTGCGCCATTTCAAAAGCGTTAATCGAGGTTGCCATTCAAATTGCTCCTTTTGAAGTATGGATGGGAATTTGAAAAACGGGAAAAAGTGATGGGAAAAATATAAACGGGCACACCGGTTCTGTGCCCGCTTTCACGCAAAACAAGTCGGCTTATCATGCGCACATTTCCCTCCGCGATATTACCGCTTTAATAGGGTATACGAAAATCAATTCCGCGTCAATATGATGAAAATCAGCAATTATGCATCAATTGTCAAAACAGGGTTTTTTTGAGCAGGTGTGGCCAAGTTCGGCAAGCAGGTTTAATTTCCTATTCCTTTGGCTCCGATTGTAATCTGCGAATCTTGAGGATTAATCGAATTAACCCGTACATAAGAAAAGCCATAATCAACAACCTGGCAATAAAACCGGCGAAGTAAAGCGCTTGCAACATGCCATCGCCTGGATTTATTAATCTGGCGGTAGTTGAGTTAAAAGTAATCCCCAGTACCGCAAGAGGGATCACCAACCCGATAACCAATCTGCGGTATTTTTCAGCTTTGGTGCGATTACTGCTATACAACTCTGGTACACCTTTGTTGTCAGGTTCAAAACGGTAGTAATGCCAGTTGGACATTCGTGTTACCAACTCCCAACCTGAATCTTGAAAGATCGAAAGGTACTCCTGATAATCCTTGTCTAGAGTACCCTTGTAATCAAGCCGGTATATGACCCTGCGTGGGCTTTCGCGCTTGAATTTGTAAAAGAAAGGGGCAACTTCAACAAGATGCCAGCCTTGCAGTGCCTTTTGTTCGAGCCAGTGCTCCTCTTTGTCATCCTCCCAAGCCCAAATGACCTTGAAAAAACTCTTTAAGTCTCTTTCTGCCTGCTTTCTCATTTTTCCTCACATTCTCAGCAACATTCTTCCGTGCCGCGCGGCTTCCTCAAGGCGCGTAATCTCGTGTTCGGCAATCACCCTTCCCAATTCAGTCATGAGGTATTGTTTGCGCCGGTCGTTCCCTTTTTCCTCTAACGCTCGGATCAACCCAAGCGACTGCAAATTGGTAAGCGCACCATACAGGGTTCCGGGTCCAAGCTGCACACGGTCATGTGTAAGGTCACTCACCTTTTGCATGATGCCATACCCATGCAACGGTTCAGCCAGTGTCAGCAATATGTAGAATGAAGCCTCCGTCAACGGGGTCGCTCGCTTGACTACTTCTTCAAAGTTCTGTCCATTTTTCATTATGTCGTCTTTCGTTGTATCGTTTTACGTTATATCGTCTAACGATATAATACAATAATTAAAGACTATTGTCAAGCAGGAATATTTATTCTTTAACGGGATTTCAGGGCAGTTTTCAATTGCGCTTCCAACTCGGTTTTCAACACCGCCGGGCTGGCTTTGCCACCCGCCGCGCGCATCACTTGCCCGAAGAACCAGTTGGCAAGCGTTTCTTTGCCCGCGACGTAGCTGGCGAGTTCACTCGGGTGCGCGGCGAGCACATCGGCAACCAAACCAGCGATCAATGCATGGTCGGTCACCTGCCCCAGGTTCTTCTCAGCAATCACCTCAGCAGCGGTCTTTCCGTTGGCGAGCATTTCAGAAAGCACGCTCTTGGCGCTGGTCTGGTTGATCTTACCGGAATCCAGCGCGTCCAGTAGTTCCGCCATCGCTTGTGGGCTGACCCTCAGGTCATTGAACGCTTTGCCAGTCTGGTTGAGATAGGCGAACAGTTCACCAGAGATCCAAATTGCAGCCGTACGCGGTGCGGCTTTGCGTAAGGCGGCGGCACAAGCCTCAAAGAAATCCGCAATCTCGCCATCGCTGGTGAGCAGGGCAGCCTGCGGCGCAGTAAGTCTGTAGGTTTCACGCAAGCGCAGCGCGCGGGCTCGCGGTAGTTCGGGCAAGCCGCGGCGGATCTCTTCAACCCAGGCAGCATCCACCACCAGCGGCGGAATATCCGGTTCGGGGAAATAGCGGTAGTCGTGCGCCTCTTCCTTGGAGCGCTGCGTGTAGGTGCGTTGGTTGGTCTCATCCCAGCCGAGTGTCTCCTGATCGACCTTTTTGCCTTGTTCGAGCAACGCAGCCTGTCGCTCAAGTTCGTAAGCCACCGCCCGTTCCATTGCCCTGAAGGAGTTCAAGTTCTTAATCTCCACGCGCGTGCCTAATTCAGTACTGCCAACAGGTCGGATGGAGACATTAGCTTCGAAGCGGATCACGCCTTTTTCCATGTCGCCCGAGTTGACACCCAGTGCGCGTAGTATGG
>JBCFBD010000100.1:0-3484 GCA_038562455.1 Anaerolineaceae bacterium
TCATGGTTGTCAAGTGGTTTTATGGATCAGAATACGCGTCTGTGGCTAATCATATATATTATGTTGAGTGGTGCGGTAAGACCGCACCCTACATGCTGACCTGTTATTGCGAGGCTGCTTTTACCGAAGCACAGCGTCCTTATTACTCGTATAAGGAATCCCCAATTAACAATTCATTTGTGGAGATTGCTTCGTCGCAAAGTTCGCTCCTCGCAACTGTGATGAAAGTCAAGCCCTAAAAATCAGGAGTTAAGGTAAAGTTTTGGTTGACTCGAATGATTGCGTTTAGGATTACAAGTAATTTTCGCATACAAGCCGTCAACGCTACTTTTTTCTCCTTTCCCATCCGGATTAGATGATCGTAAAACGCCTTTATTCTCGGGTTGTGCTTTGAGGCAGAAAGGGCTGCCATATATAAAACGCTCCGAACATTAGCTCTACCACCATAAACCCTGCGCTTTTTTTGTCGTCTGCCACTATCCTTGTTTACTGGTGCAACTCCAACCAAGGCCGCGATCTTCTTGCGATTCAATGTGCCTAGCTCAGGAAGCATGGCTAGGATCGTTGCTGATGTAACAGGACCAACCCCTGGGACACTTCTGAGTAGTTCATCTTTCTCTTTCCAAACCGGACTTTGATGTATGAATTTAGTAATTTCATTGTCCAGATCTCGAAGTTCGCTTTCAAGCCAGGACAAATGAGTTTCAATTCGTTCTTTCATGGAAAAACGAGCTGAATGTAGTCTGTTCTTTTCCGCTGTGAGCATCTCGATAATCTGTCTTCGGCGTGTAATCAGTGCTGTGAGCTTTTCCTCATCGTTTGTTGGGAGTTTTCTTGCTTCTGGATGAGTCGCTGCACCAAAATGTGCGATTACTCTGGCGTCCAGCTTGTCTGTTTTGGCCAACTGACTGATTGATCTAGCAAATTCTCGTATTCTTCTGGGGTTTACTACAGCCACTGGCATCTTTTCAAATGCTAATTCGGCTACAAAAGGCAATTCCAACCCACCAGTTGCTTCAAGAACAATCAACTCGACTTGAAGAGGCTTAAGCCATTCGATTAGCTCCTGTATCCCTATTGGATCATTCTGGAATCGCTTGTATTCGTTACTAGTCCAACTAGCCACATCTAAATTGTCTTTCGAAACATCAACCCCAACAAATTCCGCATTTGAAGTCACTAGATGCTCCTTATATAATATGTTTGCCCGCGTTAGCGAAAATACGGTCTTCGAGACCAAACAACTGTTCGGGCATATGACAATTGGACACGGCGATCAGTGTTGCGAGACGGCCTTCTCGACCTAATGACAATCGATCTGCCGTGTCCCCTTTAATCATTTTATACTGACGGGTTGATCATACTAATGACAATAGTTGTAGTTGTAGGGTGCGGCTACTGCCGCACCGCTTTTGAATTCATTCCCAACTCAAGCGCTCCAGACGGCCTTTCTCACCGCCGTTCCAATCAAGCGCATAAATGCCTTCCCTGACATACCGGTGGAAACTCGAAAATACCCAATCTGCCGCACGGGCAACGTAGCCATGCTTTACCGGGTTGTAGTGAATGTAATCCAAATGTGTTTCCAGGTCATCTTCGGTTTCAATTATGTGCTCCCAAAAACGTCGTTGCCAGATTGCAGCTTCACCCCTTTTTATTCTGGATGTATTGCGTTCCTCGCCCGGTCCGATTTCGCTCAAATACCCTTTGGTAAATAGTTTTTTGATTTCACCCCAACGCAACGAATAATTGGCATCCCCCTCCGGCAGTTTCAAAATACAATGCAGATGATCTGGAAGCAAACAAATCGCTTTTGTCTCAAATGGAAACCGGAGTCGTGTATTTTCCCAGGCATTGTGCAAAATACCCCTTGCCTTTTCTTCGGTTAGGATTGGGATCCGATGAAACGTCACCACGGTGAAAAAATAGATCCCTCCTTCCTCTTTTGAGCGGAGATAATTTGGCATGGCTTAATTATATTTGTTATGTTGAATGGTGCGGTAGAACCGCACCCTACATGCTGTGGCTAATCATATATATTATATTGAGTGGTGCGGTAAGACCGCACCCTACATGCTGAAGCCCTGCTTGAGCGTATCATCCAGGCGTCCTCCAACCCCGGCGACGTGGTGCTCGACCCCTTCTGCGGCTGCGGCACCGCCGTGGTCGCCGCGCAAAAGCTCGGGCGCCAGTGGATCGGCATCGACATCACCCACGTCGCGATCACCGTCATGAAGCGCCGTCTGATCGAAACCTTCGAGCCGGACCCGAACTTCAACGTCATCGGCGAGCCCACCACGGTCGAAGACGCCGCCGAGCTCGCCCAGTCTGACCCCTACCAGTTCCAGTGGTGGGCGCTCGGCCTGGTCGGCGCGCGTCCCATCGAGCAGAAGAAGGGCGCGGACAAGGGCATCGACGGCAGACTCTACTTCCACGAGAAGGACGGCGGGGAGACCAGGCAGGTGATCTTCTCGGTCAAGGCCGGCAACATCACCGCCCGACATGTCATGGAACTGCACGGCGTCATCGACCGCGAGAACGCCGCCATCGGCGTGCTGATCACCATGGAGGAGCCCACCAAGCCCATGCGCGCCGAAGCCGCCTCCGGCGGCACCTACACCTCCCCCTGGGGCGCGCATCCCAAGCTGCAGATCCTCACCGTTGGAGAACTGCTCGAGGGCAAGCGCATCGACATGCCCCCCGTGCATCAGGTCAACGTCACCTACAAGCGCGCCCCCAAGCAGAAGAAGAAGGGTGACCAGCCGACGCTGGTGTGAAGTTGAAAAGTAAATAAATCATTAGTATATGCGGAAAAGAACTATCAAAATTGAATATCGTATGACAAAATGCTATACTCAAAAAAGATCGGAATAATTATTACGAACCATACAAATACTGAAAGAATTAGTAAAAATGACTCGGGTATTAATTAATCCACGTATGATGAGATGGGCTTTTGAACGAGGAGGATTCACGCTCGAAAGTCTAGATAAGTCGTTTCCCAAACTTCGTCAATGGGAAAGCGGAGAGATTAAACCGACCCTTAATCAAATCGAGCACTTCGCAAAAACTGTTCATGTCCCGATAGGCTTTCTATTCTTAGATGAACCCCCTACGGAATCTGTTCCAATCCCAGATTTCCGAACCTCCTGGAATAAGCACAAAACCCATCCATCCCCTGATTTACTTGATACGATTTTTATTTGTCAACAACGCCAGGAGTGGTTCAATGAGTATTCTCGAACGATGGGGGATGAACCGCTTCACTTCGTTGGTTCTGTTACCAGGGCTCAAGATATATCCGAGGTAGCAAATAATATTAGGGACGTTATTGGTTTTAGTATTGAGAAAAGACGAGCATTGCCTACTTGGACTGACGCTCTTCGGACTTTTATCGAACAATCTGATGCTGCGGGCATTCTAGTTATGTGTAGTGGAGTCGTATTAAATAATAATCGGCGACCTTTAAACACAGAAGAATTTC
>JBCFBD010000100.1:3494-6901 GCA_038562455.1 Anaerolineaceae bacterium
CTGATAGCTTAGCTCCCTTAATATTTATTAACGGCGCAGACACAAAAGCCGCACAAATGTTCACCATAGCACATGAATTGGCTCATATCTGGTTAGGTCAATCTGCTATCTCGGATGTTCAACCACAAATACAGACGGACCACGAGATTGAACTTTGGTGCAACAGTGTTGCAGCAGAATTATTAGTGCCAATGGCTAGTTTACAAAGTGTATATGATCAAAATAACGATATCCTTTTTGAGATTAATCGTTTAGCTCGATATTTTAAAGTGAGTACCTTGGTTATTCTTCGAAGAATTTTTGATTATAAAAAGTTAACTCAAGAGGAATTCTGGGACTTGTATGATCAAGAGTTGGAAAGATTAAGAACTATTCCAAGAAGAGCCGGTGGTAATTTCTATTTGACCCAATCTGCAAGAGTGAGCAAACGATTTGCTAGAGCATTAGTAATAAGCACTTTGGAAGGTCAAACCCTCCACCGTGATGCATTTCGAATGTTGGGTTTCACAAAAATAAGTACATTTCATGAGCTTGGAAGAAGCCTAGGAATAATGATTTAATGCCATACCTCCTTGATTCAAATATATTTATACAGGCAAAGAATCTCCACTATGGTTTGGATTTTTGTCCCGCTTTTTGGGATTGGTTAATTGCCAACAATCAAATTGGTCGATTATATAGCATTGAAAAAGTAGGCGATGAATTAAGAACAGGCCAAGACCAACTAGCGGTCTGGGCTTCTGGTCGCGGGGATAACTTTTTCTTAAGACCTGACGATCTGTTATTACCCGCATTCCGTCAAGTCAGTATATGGGCTACTAGTCAGAGATATGAACCCGCAGCGATTAACACCTTTCTTCAACTAGCAGATTATTATTTAGTTGCACATGCTTTAGCACATTCGTTCATCATCGTAACCCACGAGATTGCGTCTCAATCCACAAGGAAAATAAAGATACCCGACGCGTGTATTGGACTAAAAATTAAATGTATGACACCATTTGAAATGCTTAGGGTTGAAAAGGCTCGATTTATACTACAAAAATGAGTGATTGTGAAAATTGTCGGATGGGTTCGTTTATTAAAGCGATCATTTATATACCATGATATGCAAAAATCGGATATTCGCAATAGATAAGGTTAGTTTTCATACTACCCTTCAAATCGTTAATTGCCTTGGTGACTGATACGCAGTGTGTAGGGTGCGGCTGTAGCCGCACTGCCTATGAATTCATTCCCAACTCAAGCGCTCCAGACGTAGGATGGGTTCGCTTTATGAACCCACCGTCATAATAAAGCTGTCATTGAGAGGCTGCTTCTACCGAAGCAAAGCGTCCTTGTTGCTTGTACAAAGAATACCAAATTATCGATTCGCTCGCGGAGATTGCTTCGTCGCAAAGTTCGCTCCTCGCAACAATAGTATTCGTAGATGCTGGCTTGAAAGTCAAGAGAGAGCATGCATTCGTGGCAAGTGTAGTGAACTCTTGACATCATAGTATCAATAGTGATACTATGTGCGCATGGTAAAAGAAGCGGACATCGTCGCCGCCATGAGGTAAAACCCGCAATCAGTAAAATTTGTGGATCTATGCAAAGTCTGTCAATTTTACTTCGGTAAACCAAGAAATGAGGGATCGAGCCATTATGTGTACAAAACACCATGGGCAGGCGATCCGCGAGTGAGTATTCGAAACAACAAAGGAATGGCAAAACCTTATCAGGCAAGACAGGTTTTGAAAGCCATTGACCGCTGATTGGAGAAAAAACAAGATGTTAGCTCATGATTACTACACCTATCGCGTCACCTGGTCAGCAGAGGATAACGAATACGTCGGACTGTGTTCCGAGTTTCCAAGTTTGAGCTGGTTGTCTGAAAGCCAGGAACAAGCGCTGCATGGGATTCGGAAGTTGGTCGCTGAAGTGGTTGCGGAAATGCAGGTTAATAACGAAGAAGTCCCGGAACCTTTGTCAACCAGGAGTTATAGCGGCAAGTTTATGGTCCGTATCCCACCCGATCTTCACCGACAGTTGACACTCGAAGCAGCAGAGTCCGGAATCAGCATCAATCGGCTCGCTAGCGATAAATTGAGAAAAGCCTGCCCCTGACCAACCTGTATAGGCCAGGTTCGGTTTTGCGAATTTTACACCCCCTCGCGGTTTCAGTACCTGCTCACTAATCACTGATGACTATTCTCTACTCTCCATGCCTCCCCCTCCCACATTTGACCCGCCGCTAACGGCTGATAGCTTCTGTCAGTATGAGTTACTGGACAGGGCTATATTTTATACCGCCTGGCTATTAAAAATTTAGATGGTGTACGCATGGACAAATTTCTTCTGATCTCCGCCGGGGCGGTGCTGGGCGCGAACGCGCGCTACTGGATCGGCACGTGGGCGGTGTGGCGGCTGTGGGCGTCGGCCTCTGGTTCGGAAAGTGTTTGTAGTAAAGTTTAGATGCCTGTATCCAGCCAGGCTTTCACGCGCGCGGCGATGGCGTCGCGCACCTCACGGAATTTGGCCAGCGTTTCTTCATCGCTGCCCTCGAATCTGGCTGGGTCTTCAAAGTCCCAGTGCAGGCGCTGGTTGGCGCGTCCCAGGTAGACCGGGCAGTTCTCGTTGGCCTCGCCGCACACGGTGATGACGGTGTCGAAGTCGATCACTCCCCGGAAATCCGCCACGTTTTTCGAGTAATGCCCGGCCAGATCGAACCCCAGTTCTGCCATGGCACGGCGGGTGAAGGGATTGATTTCAGTCGGCTGTGTTCCCGCGCTGTACACTTCGAAGCGCTCCCCGCCGTACGCGCGCAGAAAAGCTTCTGCCATCTGGCTGCGGGCTGAATTGCCAGTGCAGAGAAAAAGAACGGTGTTTTTGGTCATTGATCTATTGTACCGGAAATCGGCACCACTACTCTCCAATCTCCACTCTCCACTCTCTCAGTTGATAGGTACCGCCACCAGGATCAAGCGGTGGGTGTAGGATTCTTTTGGCCAGCAAGTGACCAGGGTCAGGCGCACATCTTCGCTTTGCGCCAGCCAACGGGCATTCTCCAGGCGGGTGGCTGCGTCCATGAAGGTTTCCGGCAGGATCATGCGGTTAGTCACCACGTAGGCGAACGCGCGTTCATCCGCATACACGATAATCGTATCCCCTTCTTTCACATCCACCAGGTCGGCGAATACCTCCCCAGCGATGTTGTGGTGCCCGTTGATGACCGTGTTGCCCGCCTCGCCGGGTAGCGCGGAATCAGGGTGCCAGCCAGCGGCGAAATAACCCGGCGCCAGCCACTGTCCGAATGTCGAACCTTCCACCTCGGTGAAGGAGTGCCCGGCTGGGATGACTGGGGCTGAAAGCGCGATCGACTGGATTACGATGCGGTCCGGTACAGGGGGGTGATTCAGGGCTTCATC
>JBCFBD010000101.1:0-6837 GCA_038562455.1 Anaerolineaceae bacterium
CCACTCCGCCACCATCTTCACCCCCGGCAGCACCGGCGCGCTCAACGCCACGACCCGCGCCTCGCCCGGGGTCACCTCCACCACCACCTCCGCGCCGAATGGCACCCCCAGCTGCGCCACCTCTACCGGTAATACCGGCAATCCTTCTCCATATGTCATGGCCCAGCCCGGGAGGCTCACCTTCGAATATATCTTCCCGCCGGCTTCCACTTCCTCCACCACCAGCCCATCCACATCCACGTTCACCATAAACTCCACCCCGTCTGATTCCATTGAAGTTAATTGCAGTCCTTGATCGGATGGGTAGGCATTCTCGCTGATATTGGATGCGTTTAATTGAAACTTCCCGCTTGCGCCTGAATCAGCCGTTACGGATGGAATGACCAAACCAACAAGCAGCACAGAAATTGTAATGATTGCGAATACTTTTAAGCGAGTCATTTGATGTGCCCCTTTATGAATATTATTGGTGATTAAATCAAAATGCTGGTTTTCAGATGAATCCCAGCATTTATTATACACACAAACTTGAATTACCAATACCTGATCACTTCTTTACTGTTTTGATCTTGATCGGACCGTGCAGCGTCGCTGTGCCATCCAAGTCAACGCTTTCCAGCCAATAGAAGTACTTGCGATCGGCTTTGACCATTGCATCAACGTAGGTGTAAACAGCGCCCATCAGCTCACCAGGGAATTGCGCTGGAATGAGCTCCGCGTTGATCAATTTCCTGCTGCCGTCAATCGTGCGCGAGCGATAAATGTTGAAGCCGGCGTTGTTCTGTTCACTGGCGGTTTCCCAGGTAAGTCTGACAGTTTTCTTCTTGTAGGCTGCGATGAAAGATGCCAGTTCTACCGCAGTGGGCGTAGGATTGGAAATGCGCAGCGCAGGGTCGCCAAATAGCACATAGGTATCCAGCAGGTCCGGTGAAGCTCCGATAGCAAACAAAGCCTGCTTACCCGCCTGGGTGGCCAACCCAACGGTATGCACACCGTTGACATAAACCGCGTTGAGAAATGCGCGATTCATATAATCATGCCCGCCGGCGTCGCCCTGCCCGGTGGCAGACCAGCTGGCAATGGCGCCTTTGTTGACCACGCGCGTGTTGATTTCGGCCAGCGAATCCTGCGCAGGATTGGGATGGATGTAATAGCCTTCGAGACAGGCCATCACCAGTACAATGGGTTGCTGACCGCCGTTGGTGAGCGTATTCACGCTTGAGGTAGTGAACAGGCTCTCTGCAGCCCAACCAGTTGAATAGCCGTGCCCGATATAGTTGACGATGAACTTGCCATAATTTGACAGGATGGCTGATTTTGCAGAAGCGGCGTCAGGATGCGTCACACCCAGATACACCCTGGTCGTGGCGACAGAAGCCGGAACACAGCAATTTACCAGATCATCAGAAATATTGTTGAAGTAACCAGCTGCATCCGCGTTATCCGCCACCGCCAGAAACTGGTTGCGCCAATCGCCCGGCGTAGTATTGCTTTCATAGGCGATGATCTTCGCCACCACCGCGTCAGCTTCTGCCGCGCTATTAACCGCAAGGCGACCCAGCATCATTTCCGGCATCAGGTCAGTACCGGCAACCGTCACGTAGCGGTTGTCGCCCGCGGTTTCCTGGATCCAGGGGTCTACATCCAACAGGTACGGCGGGATGTAGCTGGTGCGCCCAAAACCGAGGTAATTCTTGGGATCGTAGTTGCCGTCACCCAATAACACCACATAGGAGGGCGCCGGCCTGGCCCAGTTGGTATAAGCGTACCCCAGGAAGGCGCGTATCGCAGCAGCATCCGTGATGCCATTAGAAAATTCGTCGTAAACGTTTTGAATCTCCACCGTGACAGCCCGCAACCCATGGGCGGTGCGGTAGGAGCGCAATGTATTCGCCGCATTGGTGAAGGCAGGATGCGTAATAATGATATAGTCAGCTGCATTTTGCGTGGTCTGAAGGGAGGATGGACTGTCCGCTTCGATCGCCGTAACAGATTTCAGCGCAGTACTGGAACCTGTCCAGTAGCGTTTTTCCCCAGCAACATCATCTCCAAATTCCAGTGTGTAGGCTCCGCTTCCGGTGATACTCGTTCCAGTAATGCGGACGGGCATCAGCGAATTGGTCACATCATAAGCCTGGACCAGGTTGGTGGAAAATCCATTCACTTGGTATTTCCACGTACCGGTATCTGCGTAATTGAATAATATCCCATCATTCTGAGCGGTGAATGTGTTGAGGTATTCGAGCTCGAACCAGTCAACGTAGACCAGATCATAAGTGAGACCTAGATCCATGGGAGCATTGAACAAAAGCGTATTTGTATTTGGAGAAGTTTTTAATAATCCGGCTGGAATAGAAAGTACAGCTGTGTACCAGGAGATGCCATCGAATTTGATATCCCCAATTTGGGTTCCATTCAACGTCACCTTCACATGATGATCAGGATTGATGCTGGTTGAATTAAATCCTCCACGCATCAATACTGTTAATGTCGCGGTGGATGTTGAAGGGATTGTGACTGTGAAAGTTGTCGACCAGGTGGGATACTGGCTTGGATATAATCTTCCCCACACAAAGTGTTCTTTACTGCCGATGCCGTCGATCTTTGAGAGGTAATACCCCCCACCTTCCCTGTGGGTCTTTTCAGTGTAAGAGGCCGGAATCTTTCTTGCATTGGATACGCTTGCACGACTGCTCATGCGCAGCCCGACCGCCTTGCCATACGTTATCCAGTACACGTTGTCCCGCGTGTACTTCGACTCGATCGCCTGCCCATAGAACACCACGTAATCCCCGGCGTTAAACACCCCATCACTTCCCTGCTCCACCCAGATCGCCACCTCTTCCCCCAGGTGATACATCTGCAACGTCCCTACGTCCAGGCTCCCTACCGGCAATCCCGCTGTCGCCAGCTCTTCATACGTCAACTTGTATAACCCGTCCTCCTGCACCTTCACCCGCCACCCAGGGTCCGGCGGCGTCCAGCCCCCCACCTCGTTCACTTCCATCCCTTCAACCGCGCTCTCCACCGGCAGCTGCTCCAACCCGCCCACACTCTCCCGGTAACCCCGCGCCTGTTCGTAATTCAATAATTGCTGCGCGAATAATGCCTCGTACGCGTCCGATTCAACGCTCAATCCGAACCCGTCCGCGCTCATGCCCCCCACAAACCGCACGCTCACATTCATCGTTTCATACACCAGCAGTTCCTGCCTGGCTGCATCATACCGCACCGGGTACACGCTCACCCCCGCCACCCGCTGCTGCCGCATCACACCATCGCCGGTCACTTCTGCCAGTACAACCGGGTACAACTCCCCGCCGTACACCGCCGCGTCTTCCTCGTACACCTCCACCATCTCCGGCATCAGCGGTTCAGTCTCATCCTCACCCGGCAGCCCCCACTCCGCCACCATCTTCACCCCCGGCAGCACCGGCGCGCTCAACGCCACGACCCGCGCCTCGCCCGGGGTCACCTCCACCACCACCTCCGCGCCGAATGGCACCCCCAGCTGCGCCACCTCTACCGGTAATACCGGCAATCCTTCTCCATATGTCATGGCCCAGCCCGGGAGGCTCACCTTCGAATATATCTTCCCGCCGGCTTCCACTTCCTCCACCACCAGCCCATCCACATCCACGTTCACCATAAACTCCACCCCGTCTGTCGTGCTGGAGAGAATCTGGAGAGAGGGCAGGATATCTACAGGATAAGATGCCTGTACACCCGCATCAATAAAGCCGGTGCTGAGCACCAGTGAGAATACCAAAACCAGGGGGAGAATGATCGAAGCAATGATAGAGGGACGAGTCTTCATATGCGGATAGGGATCCTTTACATGATTAGTATTCAATAATTAGTTAATGGTATTTTATAAGTAATATAACACGCAGTAAGAAAAATACCCTTTTCAATGTCTTAACAGAAAAGGGCAAATTTTGAACGGGGTTATTTATTACGAATTGACTACATTCCGGATTATTTCGGGGGTTATCGAGGGGTCTATTTTAATAAAAGACCGGGGTCCGATCCCAACTGGTAACTGAGCGAGTAAAATGGCACCTGCCGCGCCAACAGAGAGAGACGCTCCAAAATACCTGGCAAATAATCATGCATGTAGTAAGGGACAAAGGCAGTTTGCAGCAGGTTAGCGACCCCGCTCGCCGGTTTCAGCCCGCGCACACCTGGGCTTAATGAGCGGTCCAGGAAGTACATTTTTTCTAGCGGTACACCGAGGGGAGAACACATTTTTGGATCGGTATGCCAGGGGGTACCAAAGATCCAAAATTGCCCATCCAGGTAGCGCAGGATGACCTGGTCTTCACCCAAAACTGTAACACCAGGATCTGCAGACAGGGCAGCCGCCAGGGTGGATTTCCCCGCACCTGATTCTCCTGTAAAACAATACCCCTTCCCGTCTAGGGCAATCCCAGACGCGTGCAGGATGACATCTCCCAACGTGGCGAGCCAGACGGAGAAAATTCGAATATCAATTGATCCAAGAGAAAATAGTGTTATTCCAGAGGGTTGCGTAAACTCACCGATGATCAACCCATGTGAAAAATCGTTGTCAATTATGGCAGATAACGAGGGTATTGCATCATTTGATGTAAAAATGTACTGTGAATATTCGTTTTTCTTTAATCCCCAACTCGCGGATTGATAAACTTGTGTCCCATTCAGAGTACTAACAGAACCATTCCTAAGTGAAAGCGAAAGATGTTGTTCATGAGCTGGTGAAATAATTTCAGCCTGCGAAAACGTCACAGGCTGAATGAATTTTTTATGGCAAGGAGAGAAATTGATAGAAGAAGCATTATCCGTGTTGGCATCTATTGAAAGAACCAGGCTGGCAATATTGAAATCTGTCACACAATATACTTCACTCTTTCGACTCTATGAGAGATCCAAAAATGGCAACATTGATCATGACAAACTATGACCGTATTTGCTTATGGTAAAGGTGCTCCTGATTGACACTGGTCTAGCCTACAAGTCGGTTCTGGGTCAGCAACAGTGCTTGAAAAACAAACAGAAAGGACTGAAGATTTAATCTCAAGCTTTACTTTCTTAATTTCCGGCTTTTCATAAGACTTCTTTTCCATAATTCCTCCTGAATGAATATTTAGATTATACTCTTTTTTAGGTTTTTTAAACGTAAATGAGCCAATTCGCAGACAAACTCAACCGGTGTTTCATCATCACCATGCACCAACTGCGACCATCCCGGGCACTGGGAGCACAGACCGCCCATTTCACAACTCCGGCAAACTGTATTTAACTCTCTCTTTAGTGAACGTATCTCCCCAATCCTTTCCCAGGCATCCAAGAAAGTTATTGTTCGCAGCTCATAATTCGGTTTGCGAGCCATGCTGCAAGCACTTAATCTGCCATTACTATCTATGTGGAATGAGCGTAAACCCGCTCCACAGTTGTACACAGCTTCCGCCCGAGATCTAAATCCTCCAAAGGATCCAGCTATTCTTTTCCATTCAGCCATTCGTTCCGAGTCCCCGTTATCAAGCGCAACCAGTTCCTCCTTGTTCAATCGGTATGCATATGATTTCTCGGTCTTATCCAACCTTGGCCAGATCAGACCATCATACCTGAAGGATAAACCACGCTCTTTTGCGAAGTGCTGCATCATTGACAATTCAGAAGCATTGATCTTAAGAATAATCGATTTCAAATAGAGAAGAATATCGCGGTCCAAAATCAATTCAATCGCTTTAATACATCTATCATAAGAACTGGGAACTCCGGTTACTTTCTCGTATGTCTCTTTCGTTCCCCCGTAAAGAGTGATCTCCATCAGGCGTGGCCTATACTCAGCTAATACATCAGCGATTTTCGGGGTGATCAAGGTGCCATTTGTGAAGATCGTAACTAGTAATCCAATTGATTTGGCGTAAAGGTATATTTCCAGAAAATCCTGTCTGAGAAACACTTCTCCACCGGTGAATGTTATCGAGAGGACTCCAGCGTTTACTAATTGATCAAGTATAGCTTTTACTTCGTCAGTGTTTAGTTCTGACTCCCGAGCCTGGGCGCAACCTGCAGACTGATTTATATAACAGTGCACACACCTAAGGTTGCAGCGGTCAGTCAGCTCAAACAAACCTCCAAAGGGATAGCGTTTCCCATTAAGTTTTTCAAGTATTCCCTGATTCCAATCGTCAATAAATACTTCTTCCAATACCGAACATTCCATACCGTTAAACCTCTTTCAGCGCGCCGATCGAAACCATCTCAGCTAAAAATTTATCCAGGTCCTTCACCAGCACCAGCGGGTCTGCTTCGTACTCAGCCATCACCGCCGCTTCCAGTTCAGCGCGGGTGGCAGGGCTGGCAAGCTGCTCCCATAAAAACGCCCCCATCCCATTCAGTGTGTAAATGCAGTCCATATCCGCCACGTTGTTGTGCAGCGGTACCAGTACTGATTCGTCCACTATACGGCGGTAGATAAAATCAGGGTTTTTTGCGTAGCGCCCTTCATTAAATTGCATGCATATACTCCTATTTCAAATACCCACTAAAACCTGGCGAGCGCTTGAGCAGATTGGATGCGACTACCGCCAGGAAAGACCGCCGCAATCCCAGGCGCTGAGCCAGCACCATGAGCTGCCCTAAAAAACGGATCGCAGGTCTGGTCATCTGCAACCTATGTCCATCCCGCTCAATTTCCACCAGGCATCCGTGGATTTGCTGCTGCGTAATCCAACCATCAGGCCTGGGTCCCTGGTCGCCTTGCACGAGGTAGTTAGTGACGGTATCACCTCGCCGCCTGCCAATCACCCGGTGCACCAGCGCCTGCCCACTGTCAGTAGTGCATAGTAC
>JBCFBD010000001.1:0-87852 GCA_038562455.1 Anaerolineaceae bacterium
GGATGCCCTGCGCCATGGCAGTATGCGCCAGCTGTGACTTGCCGGTCACGTCGCCGATCGCCCACACGCCCGGCACGCTGGCAGCCATGCGGTCATCCACCTGGATGTGCTTGCGCTCGGTTTTTGCGTGTTAAAACAAAAATACCGAACATTGCACCCGGGCGGAAATAAACAGGCCAACGTTCAGTATTACGGTGTAAAAAACAAGCTATCGTAAACTTTTTTGGACGCCATTGCGTCTCATTCTATTGTAAATTGATTATAGCACGCGTTTTCTGTCTTGCCAAATCGCGACCAGGGACAAGGTTACAGTCACAAATGCCGCACCCCACATCATCGTAGATGTATAAGAGGATCGGCTTATTTCCTTTCCAAGCGGTACACATCCTCCCGGCGTGATGAGAGCAGGGGGAGTTCATTCCTGAGCTTTTTAATTAGATCCAGGTCAAGCTCTGCGTAAAGGATGGTTTCCTTTTCGTCAGCGCGCGTGATGACATCTCCCCAGGGTGACACGGCGATGGAATTGGCGTACGAAACGTAGGAACCGTGCGCATCACGGGCTGAGGCACAGCCGATGGTGAATAACTGGTTCTCGACGGCGCGAGCCCTGAACATCAATTCCCAGTGAGCGGAACCGGTGGTCATATTGAAAGAAGCCGGGCAGAAGAGCACTTGCGCGCCCTCCAGCGCCATCAACCGGCACGGTTCCGGGAAGCGGATATCGAAGCATACACAAAGTCCCATCCTACCGAACTCAGTATCGAAGGTGGTGACGGCGCCGCCCGCGGAGAAAGTATCAGACTCGCGGAAATGCTGCCCCCCTGCCACATCGATATCGAACAAGTGCATTTTACGGTGAAAGGCAGCTTGCCTGCCGCTGCGGTCGAACACAAAAGAAGTGTTGTATGTGCGTTCCCCGTCAGACTCCGGATACGAACCGCCGATCAGCCAGGTGTCGGTTTCGGCAGCGGAGCGCGAAAGCATTTGCCAGATCATCCCACCGGCAGGTTCACGGTTTGCCAGGAAAGCGCTGTTGTGGTATTCACAACAGAACATCTCAGGCAATATCACCAGATCGACGTGGTTAAGGGCGGCTGACCGCACTAGCTCTTCCGCGCGAATTAAGTTCCTGGATTTTTCTGCACTGACTGCCATTTGGATGAGGGCGATTTTCATCGGATTCTCACTTTAAGCTCATTCTATATTGGATTGACGAGCCATGCAAGATTGTTTTGAGCTCTAACGCGGGTGAACGAAGTCGAGCTTTCTCAATGAATTGCCAAGAGTTCAAGAGTATATGATCGTGTCAGATCATCGGGTCAAATTGAGCACTCCCCTTGCTACACAATTTTGCGAAGAAAAAATGTGAATTGATTGACAATTGACTGACAATTAATGTTTGACTATTGCGATCTTTTTATTGTATAAATGTAACATCCTTATTGGACGCTTCATCGACTGGAGAATATTCAATGATTCCTCGCAAGGCTGAGAAAGCGGTTCGTAGGAAGCGGTTCGATTTTTCCAGTTTATTCTTCGGTTCACTTCTGCCAATCGCGGGTATGTTAATCGCGCTGCTTTTCGGCGCAGTCATGCTGTTATTCCTTAAGGTCAATCCGCTGACCGCTTATGCCCAGCTCATTAATGGCGCGTTCGGCAATATTTCGGGTCTGACCCAGACCCTGGTTAAAGCCACGCCGCTGCTGCTGGTCGGCTTGGGGATTTGTATTGCTTTTCGCGCCAGTGTTATCAACATTGGCGGTGAAGGGCAGATCATCGTCGGTGCGCTGGCTGCCACCTGGTTTCCGCTCGCCTTTCGCACATGGCCGGGCTGGGTGCTTATCCCCTGCACGCTGCTGGTGGGTTTCCTCGCCGGGGCGGTGTGGGGGTTTGTTCCCGGGTTTCTCAAGGCGCGCTTGAAAGTGAACGAGATCCTGACCACGGTAATGATGAACGCGGTGGCGCTGCAATTGATGAACCTGCTGGTGCGTTCCGTGTTAATGGATCCTGCAGGCATCACCGCGGGAACTTATCTGGCACAGTCAGAACGCTTGCCTGAACAGGTTTGGCTTACGCGCCTGGTACCGCAGACGCTGCTGCATACAGGCTTGCTTATCGCCATCGCTCTCGCCATCATCGTGTACATTTTTCTTTGGCGCACTACCATTGGTTACCGCATCCGCGCGGTGGGATTTAATCCCGAGGCTGCGCGATACTCCGGTATACACGTGCCATTCTACCAGGCGCTCTCCCTCACCCTGGCAGGCGGCTTTGCTGGCATCGCCGGGGCGATCGAGGTGTTGGGCGTGCAGCACCGTCTGCTCGAAGGCATCACCAGCGGTTACGGGTTCTCGGGCATTGTCGCCGCGTTGTTCGGCGGGTTGCATCCGCTCGGTACCATCCCTGCGTCCATCCTGTTTGGCGCGCTGCTGGTCGGCGGCGATAAAATGCAGCGCGCGGTTCAAGTACCGAATTCATTGATCGATGCCATCCTGGGGCTTGTGGTACTGTTCGTGGTGGGCTCTGCGTTATGGTCCCGCCGCTGGGCTGCCCGCCGGCAAATGGAAGCCGCGAAAAACCAGGAGGAGCAGGCATGAGCGATATTTTTCAACTCAGCGTGATCGTCGGCATCCTCACCTCAGCCATCCGCCTGGCGACTCCTTACCTTTATGCGGCGATCGGAGAGGCTTTTTCGCAGCGCTCGGGGGTGCTGAACCTGGGCGTTGACGGCGTGATGCTGATCAGCGCGTACGCGTCGTTCTACGTGGTGCTGAACACCGGCAATATTTGGTTCGGACTGCTGGCCGCGATCGTGGTAGGGTTGTTGATGGGTCTGTTGATGTCCTTCATCAGCATCACCCTGAAAGCTGAGCAAGGTATCAGCGGCATCGGGTTGTACATGTTCGGTCTCGGGCTTTCCAGCCTGCTCTTCAAGACAACCATCGGTACGGTTAAAACAGTCATCGGTTTCCAGCCAATCAAAATACCACTGCTGGGGGATATCCCGGTGGTTGGAGAGATCTTCTTTCGGCACAGCCTTTTAGTGTACGGCGCGTTCCTGCTTGTGCCGATTGCCTGGTGGGTGATGGAGAAGACTACCTGGGGATTGCGCATCAAATCAGTGGGACAGAACCCCGCCGCCGCAGACTCGCTCGGCGTCAACGTGGACCGCGTGCGCTATTTCAGCGTGTGCCTCGGCTCGATGCTAGCCGGTATTGCGGGCGCGTCGCTGTCCATTTCGCTCTTGAACCTTTTTCAGGAGAACCTGACCGCCGGGCAGGGATTTATCGCCGTGGCGCTAGTGTACTTCGGCGGCTGGAGACCGACGGGCATTTTATGGGGCGCCTTGTTATTCAGCACAGTGAACGCATTTCAACTTTGGATGCAGGTGCTGGGGGTCAAGATCCCTTCGGATGTCGCCATCATGCTTCCTTACTTATTGACCATCGCTGCCCTGGCAGTCACCATCAACCGGGCGCGCCAGCCGGCAGCGCTGAACAAGCCTTTTGAAAGAGGCGAGAGTTGACCAACCCCAATATCCTTAAGGAGGATCAAATGTTTAAGAAAATGGTCGTGGTTCTGGTTCTTTTGGCAATGCTCGTTACGGGTTGCGCCAAGCCTGCCCCCACAGCTGCTCCGGCTGAAGCCTTCCGGATCGCTGTGGTCATGCCGAGTGCCATCACTGATCTGGCATTCAGCCAATCGATGTACAGCGCACTGGTCGCCATTCAAACTGAAATGGGTGGAGAGGCTGCTCTCGAGATCAAGTATTCGGAGAATATGTTCAAAGTTCCGGATGCTGCGACCGCCATCCGCGACTACGCGAGCCAGGGATTTGACGTGGTGATCGCGCATGGATCGCAGTATGGTTCCTCGGTGCAGGAAATCGCGCCTGACTTCCCTGAAACCACCTTCGCTTGGGGTACAGACGTCAACACGTTCGGCATGAACAACGTGTATGCTTACACCGCCGCCGCTGAAGAAGGCGGATATGTTAACGGTGTGCTTGCTGCGCTGCTGACCAAGACCAAGACCATCGGCGTGACCGGTCCGGTTGAAGTTGGTGATGCCAAGACTTACATTGATGGATTTGTGCAGGGTGTTGCCTCGGTTGATCCGACCATCACGGTCTCGATGACCTGGACGGGTTCATTCTCCGATGTTGCGTTGATGACCGAAGCCGCCAAGACACATATCGCCGCTGGCGCGGATATCCTGACCGGTTCTTCGCAGTCCGTGGTTGGCTCAATCGGTGCGGCCAAGGAAAATGGCGCGGTGCTGTGGTTTGGCACCCAGCAGGATCAGTCCTCGCTTGCACCTGACCTGGTGGTTGCCAGCCAGGTCTATGACTGGACCGGGATGATCCGCGAGATCATCAGCCAGAACAAGGCGGGCACGCTGGGCGGCAAGACATACATCCTCAAGCTGGAGAATGACGGTCTTAAGATCGCCTATAACGCCGGTTTTGCCCTGGATGCTGATGTGAAAGCCGCTGGTGACAAGGCGATTGCCGACATCATTTCCGGCGCGGTCAAGGTGAACCCGTAAGGCTTAATCCGGGGCTCAGATTGGTGGGGCCTACAATCTATTGGGGAAGTGAGTGAAGTTTTTACTCACTTCCCCCGAAGCAAGATTAACGAAAATTGAGGATGACTAATGGCGCCTGGAGCACAAATCAACGAAGAGAAGCAGATCCAGCGGGTTGAGATGTGCGATATCGTCAAGTATTTTCCTGGTGTTCTGGCGAATGACCGGGTGTGCTTTGACGTCAACCAGGGGGAGGTGCACGCCCTGTTGGGAGAGAACGGCGCGGGAAAAAGCACCTTGATGCGCCAGTTGTATGGGTTGTATCGCCCTGATGAAGGAACCATCCTTATAAACGGTAAGCCGCACACTTTCAACTCGCCGGCGGACGCCATCGCGGCGGGCATCGGGATGATCCACCAACATTTTATGCTTGTACCAACGCTCACCGTCACCGAAAACGTCGCGCTGGGGCTGAAATCAAGCCGCGAACCTGTGCTGGATTTGAATAAAGTGGAAGCGCGCGTGCGCGAACTTGCGCAGTTATACGGCCTTTCAGTTGACCCCACCGCATACGTCTGGCAGCTCTCGGTAGGGGAGCAGCAACGCGTGGAGATCATTAAAGCGCTATACCGCGGTGCAAGCCTGATCATCCTCGACGAACCCACCGCAGTGCTCACCCCGCAGGAGGTCAACGACCTGTTCGCGACCCTCAAACGCATGGTAATGGAAGGTCACGCGTTGATATTTATCTCGCATAAGCTGCACGAGGTGATGCAGATTAGCGACCGGGTGACCGTGCTGCGCGACGGACGCATCATCGGCACGCGCAACACTGCGGAGGTAACGCGCAATGAACTGGTGACTATGATGGTAGGACGTCCAGTCAAACCGCTTTCGCCGCAGCCGCTGAAAAGCGGATCGGTACGCCTGGAGATTTCGGGTTTGCGCGCCATGGGTGACCGGGGTACGGAGGCGTTGCGTGGGATTGACCTGCAAATACACGGCGGCGAGATCCTTGGGTTGGCGGGTGTATCCGGCAACGGGCAGCGTGAATTGGCGGAGTGCCTGGCGGGCGTGCGTAAAGCCACGCACGGCGTCATCCGGCTGGATGCTCTTGATATCACAAGCATGCAGCTCAAGCAGCGTGTCGACTCTGGTCTGGCGTACGTGCCCGAAGAGCGCATGCGCGATGGTGCAATCCGCGAATTTTCGGTACAGGAGAATGTTTTCCTGCATGACCACGCCTCGCCAAAGTTCACGCGCTGGATATTCCTGGATTTCGTGCGTATGCGCGCGTTTGCCACTGACCTGGTCGACAGGTTTCGGGTCAAAACCCCCAGCCTGGATACCCCGATCAAGAATCTTTCCGGCGGCAATATCCAAAAATTGATCCTGGCGCGGGAACTTTCACGCCAACCCAGGGTGCTGATCGCCTCGCAGCCTACCAGGGGTGTCGACATTGGTGCGACCGAGTACATCCATCAACGTTTGCTGCAGCAGCGCGAAGAAGGCACGGCGATCCTGTTGATCTCTGAAGACCTCGACGAGATCCGCGTGCTTTCCGACCGCATCGCAGTGCTTTACGAGGGGCGCATCATGGGCATTGTAGGGCGTGACCAGGCGACTGTGGACCAAATCGGGTTGATGATGGCGGGCATCTCGATGGCGGAGGCTATGCAGCGCAGCGCGTGAAGCCGCTGTATATTTACCGTTCAATTCCGCATCGATAAGGATACATTACTTTCATTCAAATGCAATGCTTCAGGATTTATCGCTGATGAGCATGGTGGTAAAAATATTGCGCATTAACGCGCACTGACAATGCAAGACGCGTTTGAGATTTCTGCCGGGTCTAGTTACGAAAATCTGGCAAGTTGAAATTTAATCCAACGACAACCCATTCTGCTTCGCAACCCCGCTGAACCAGTAGGCGCTATCTTTCGGATAGCGTTGCTGGGTTTCATAATCCACGTACACCAGTCCAAACCGCTGAGAATAGCCGAGGGACCACTCGAAGTTGTCGAGCAGTGACCAGGCGTAGTAACCAGTCACTGGTACGCCTGACTCGATCGCGCGCCATACCGCTGCAATGTGCTGCCGGAAGTATTCAATGCGCTTGGTGTCGCGCACGCGTCCACTGGAGTCGGGTCCGTCAGCATAACTGGCGCCGTTTTCAGTGATGATGATCTCCGTCGGTTTGTAAGTAAAATAGATACGGCAGAGTGTTTCATACAACCCATAGGGGTAAATCTCCCAGCCGATGGCGGTGTGAGTATCAGTGGGGTGTGTCACCTTTCCTTCGTGCTTTATGTTTTCCCCGCTGGCGCTCGTGTCCACGATGGTGCGTGTGTAGTAATTCAACGATAGAAAATCAGTGGACACAGCGATCGTCTCCATATCATCTGGCTGGATGAAATCGGGTTCGATTGAAGCCAGCGCACCAGATTTGACGTAATCCTGTACCATATCGGCGGGGTAATGCCTGCCGTAAAGCGGATCGATGAACCAGCGGATCAATTGGCCATCCTCGTGGCGGGCAGCATCCAGGTCCTGGGGTGAGCGCGTGGCAGGGTAGAAAGGTCCCTGATTCAGGGTGATCCCCACGCGCGAACCCTGGCTGTTTGCATGCACGATCGGCACAGCCGCGCCGTGCGCCAGCAGCAGGTGGTGTGCAGCGATCAAAGCCTGGGCCGCATCCTGCAAACCGGGGGCGTGCTTGCCGATCTTGTAGGACAGGATGCTCGCGCACCATGGTTCGTTGATCGTATTCCAACACTTCACGCGATCACCCAGGGCGCGGGTAACTACGTCCGTGTATTCCGTGAAGGCATCGACCGTGGCGCGATTGACCCAACCGTCCGGCAGGATCGCCGGCAGGTCCCAGTGATAGAGAGTCGCCAGGGGCTGAATGTCAGCAGCAAGCAGCCCATCCACCAGGCGGTTGTAGAAATCGAGGCCGGTCTGGTTTACTTTTCCGCGCCCATCCGGCAGGATGCGCGGCCAGGCGAGCGAGAAACGATATGCCCTGTAGCCCAGGTCCTTCATCAGCTTTATATCTTCTTGCCAGCGATGGTAATGGTCGCACGCGATATCGCCAGTGTCTCCGTTTTCAACCTTACCCGGCGTGTGAGAAAATACATCCCAGATGGAATTTGAGCGTCCATCCTCGCCTACAGCGCCTTCGATCTGGTATGCTGCCGTAGCTGTACCCCAGGTAAAGTCTTGTGGAAAGTTCAAGAATTGAGTCATTGATCCTCGATCGATTCTAGTAGGATTGGTCAGTGCATCCGGGCAAAACTGGACCTGAGCGCGGGGTATAGTTCGCGGTAAACTTGGTAAGCCTCCTGGTAAACACCTGCATCCTGGTCATTTGGCGAGGTGCGTCCGGTGACCTGAATCGTTTGTCGGCATGCGTTGGGTACATCCGGCCAGCAGCCCGCGCCGACCCCGGCGAGCAACGCTGCGCCAAAAGCAGCTCCTTCGCTGGTGTTGACTGTCACCAGTTCGGCATTGAGTACCGAGCTGAGGATTTGACGCCATAATTTACCTTTGGTTCCCCCGCCGGAAGCGCGAATCTCGGTTGCGGCAGTTAAGCCAGCTTGTTGGATCAGGGTGAAGCCGTCCTTGAGCCCAAAAGCCACGCCCTCCAGTACAGCGCGTGTTAATGCGCCACGCCCGTGGCGCAGCGTGAGACCGATGAACGCGCCGCGAGCGAGCGGATCGGGATGGGGAGTGCGTTCACCGCTCAGGTAAGGCAGGAAATCGCTTTCAACATAGCTCTTCACGAAAGCTGCTTCAAGGGCGACGACGTCGGGTACTGCATCTGTACCGAGGGTGGCCATTAACTTAGTCTGGTATTCGCCGTTGGTCATCGGGATCATGGTGTAGACCACATCCACATCCGGATGCTTGCCTTCGAACGCTACTGCCATGGTCATGATCTCGTTAGTGAAGGACCAGACGTTCAGCACCGTCTTGCCAGCCGCGGGAGTTTCGGGCTCCGCTGGGGCTTCGGTTGCAGGGGCTTCTGCCACCGGAGCTTCCGGCTCAGCCGGGGCTTCGGTCGGTGCAGGGGTTGCGCATGCCGCCAGTAGCATGGCTGCGATCAACATTACAGAAAACAACATGGTCAAACGTTTCATTTTTCTCTCCTTTTAAGTTATTGAAGTAACGGGCAACATGAAGCAGACTGCCGAAATGTTCGTGTTCACCTCCTTATATTGACTAAAGAGAGCAGTATGAGAGCGTTCTCATGATATTGCAAAAAAAAGCTCATGCTTGTTCCCTTTTGATTTTTGCCCCGCAAGAGTCCCGGACGATGATCTCGGTGTCCAGGATGACCCGTCTTGCGGGTTTGGTTTCGTTTTCGATCAGGTCGATCAATAATTCAACAGCTTTAATGCCGAATTTCGTGATCGGCTGCTTGATAGTGGTCAGCTGAACCTTCAATTGCCTGGCAATAGGGATGTCATCAAACCCGATGATGGCGATGTCTTCTGGCACGGATAAGCCAGCTTCTTGTATGGCGCGCATCGCCCCAGCAGCCATGATGTCAGACTGGCAAAATATGGCGTCTGGTCGATCGGGGAGCAACGCCTTCATTGCCAGGTAACCGCTGTGCTCCGAAAAATCTCCCTCTGCGATCAGATCAGGGCGAATTTCCCTGCCGGCCGCGGTCAGCGCTTTCTGGTAGCCTTCCAACCGGTCGAGGGTCACCGTGCTGTCGTGATTGCCAGTGATAGTGGCGATATTCTGGTAACCCAGGTCAAGCAGGTGTTGCGTGGCTTTGGTGCCTGCACTGATGTTATCAATGTCAATGTAGCAAATTCCATCAGGGGCGAACGGGCGGCCGATGATTACCACGGGAATATTGGATTTTGTGAGCCGATCGATTAAGAATTCGTCCGGGCGCCCTGCCTGGATGAGAATGCCATCCAGAAAGCCGCGACGGGAAATGCGCGGTAGGATTTTATCCTCATCCTCGCGGTTGCCTGCCAGGAAGAGTGAAAGTGAGAGGTTGTTGTTGTTGCAACCAAAGGCGATACCCTGGGTGAGGTGCGGGAAGAATGGGTCGGTGAAGAAGGAACTGACGCTGCGTGGCAGCACCAACCCGATCATATTCGACCGCTGTGACGCGAGCGAACGGGCGGCCGCATTAGGCTGGTAGCCTGTGGATTGGATCACCTTCTGTACTTTTTTGCGTGCTTCGGGGCTGACGTTGGGGGAATCGTTAATGACCCGGGAAACCGTCGAACGGTGAACTCCAGCTAATTTGGCGACGTCTTCAAGCGTAAGTTGTTGTCCCATTGGGTCCTGTGTTCTGAAATGCGCATGAGAGCGCTCTCAATTCCGTTTATATATTCCCTATATTTTTTCCGAATGTCAACAAATTTTAAGAATTAAGGTGCAATTAATTTCAGAGAATTTTACTCTAGCGATTGTCAATTTGAAAAATTGGCGATCTATCTTCATGGCTTATGTTACCTGAAAGAGAGGGATTGCAAATAGACATGATAATCTAATTTTTTCAATAGTATATAATATGTTTAAAATAATCTGTGAGAAATAATCTGCGATACAAGACATCCTGCTGATGCGGCTGCTAATCGATTCGGCATAAATGGAGGAAATCTCCGAATGATTCTGATATGAAACCGTAATTTCACCAACATTACTATCTTAATGAGAGGGAATAAATATGAAAAACAGTCTATATCAAAAACGTACCTCAATAACAGTCAAGCGCTTTTTGGCTGTATTTCTGGCCGGAACAATGCTTTTCAGCCTTTGCGCCTGTGCAGGCCAGGAAACGGCTCCGACAGATTCGACAACGGATGAAGCGGAAGAAATACAACCTATTGTTGTTGAGCGGGAAGCGGGACCGGAAGTCCTGCAAACGGCAAACGAGGCTACAGCTCTGGCATTGCGGTACTATATCTATGCCCGGCTAAAAACCGAAGAACTCATCGAGGCGGATTTTGAGTCCATGCCAGACGGAGCATTTGAAAGCATGATGGACGAGCTTGTTTCAATATGGGGAACAGCAGATGCGCTCACATCCGGGGCTGAGAGTATTACCGATCAGGCCGTACTGTTGCTGGAGTCTGAATACGCTGACCAGACGACTTACGTTCAACCCCAAGCGCAGTTAACAATGCTCACTGTGAGAGGACAGGATTATTCGGTTACTCCTCTTGCCGATGATGACGAAGAAGTAATCGACCGCCAGACCTGGGCAGAAAACTTGACGAAGCAGTATGATGCTCTGCAAGGCGCACAGCGATACAAGCAGCTTGCTGAGCAGCTTGGCACTGATACGAAAACTGCTGTTGAGCAGATGGCGCTGGCACAGAAAATCATTCGCAATGCTGCGGATTTGGAGGAAGCCCAAGCAGAGGTCGGGGCTTATACCCGCAGCATCAACATTGTAGAGGGGTATAAGACTGGCAGCAAGGTGGGACTTTTCATCGGGGCGACTATCGCCACCGGGGGCGGAACCCTGACCGCGCTGGCTGGCAGCAGCATGTCTGTGCCGGTAGCGGGAGCCATAATCGTTGGCGGCGTGGACTGCGTTGTGGATGTTGGCAAGACCACCAGCTCCATCATATTGGGAGAAGATCATCAGGTAACGGTGGATTTTGAAAAAGCCGGAGATGTGATCCAGCCGGTGTCGATGGTGATAGGCTTGGCTACCATGGATCCAAGTTCCGCAGTTGAGCAGGTCGCCTTCTTAGGCGAAGCCATGATGGAGTGGAGTTATCCCGGAAAGGTCACAGGGATCGCGGTAGAAACCACTAAAAAAGGGAACTCTCTGGTATTGGCGCGCCTCATTGAACTGATGGGTGAAAACATCCCAGATGTCGAAAAGACACTGGAAGGAATGAAGCTACATTTTCCTAAAGAAGAGGAAGTTGCTTCTTTGTCAGAACTAATAATGGCCAATACCGTCGATTCCGAGGCGGCCCTCGTAAAAATCCAGGAGCTTAACGCTCAAATTTCTGCTGTCGCCCAGGAAGAGGGGCAACAAAGTTCAGCACCCCAGGAGACAAATCCTTCTGACCAAGAAGACGGCAGCCTAACCGGAGAGCAACAGGATCTTGCAACGGGGCCTATCACGACTCAGGAAATGGCGGGTACTTATAGCGGGAGCGCAACGCTTCAGTATCTAGCAGAGGATATTGAAGCTGACGACAGCATAGATGTAACATTGGAACTCGACGAATCCTGTACGGGCACAGCGAAAGTGTTTGGCTCTGGTGGCGAAGCACAATGCGCCGGAAGCAATGTTAGTTTTTCCGTAACATTGGAAGAGGGTGGCACAACAGTTTTATGTGAGTTCGAGGGCACAGCAAGCAGAAAAGGCGGACAGATTACGATTAGCGGAGTAATAAACTGTTCGATGATGGGCGTTACTTTTGCCTCTTATGCCTGGACGGCTCATAAGTAAGTACAGCTACAGCAAATGTGGCTGTATTATTCGTGTAAATGAAATAATCAGAATATTCTAATCCTGCTGAAGCAACGGAATTAGTCGGCTTTCTCATAATGGGCCGCAGCCAGCGGCCCTCCATAGGTTTTCGCTGTGTATGCGACAGCCTACAAGACTCCAACGAAATTTGTTTTGTTTTCATATGTTATGCATTGACTTCTGAACCGTTCCTGAACTTGAAAGTCATTTCGCCGTTCGTGGCTACTTTCACACTGTCAATGACCGTGAGCCATAAGGTTTCTTCCCACTCGGTAAGGGCAAGCGGTCTTTACTTAATATCGCGGATGATGATTTGAAAGAACGGTTCCTCACGGCATTCAACATCCTGATTGGCAAACGAAAGAAGCTTCTGGATGACTGTAACATTGCTTGTGACACACTCAGTGATTGCACCAAGATTGAAAAGGAAATCGCCGAACGCCGTTGGGAGATGGAGGTGGTCAGCGAACTGTCGCGGAAGGCCATATATAATAATGCCAATTCCGCCATCAACCAGATAGAGTTCACTAAACGTAACGACGCGTATCTTGAGCGGTACCAGGCAGCCAAAGAGTGTGTCGACGCATTGGAGACCGTTCGTTCAGAGCGACTCGGGAAGGCCCTGGTTCTGAAGTCCTTCATACAGGACATCAAGTCCCAGCCACGCTTAATAGAGGAATTCTATGAAAAGCTGTGGATTATTTCCTTAGATAAGGTTGTGGTCATAGACGACGAACGGCTGGCGTTCCATTTCAAAAACGGCAAGGTGATTGAGATATAAAATTTTCGTCCGCCCCTGCGAGAAATTCGTCCACCCCTAATAAAAGTACGTCCACCAAGTGTTATCGGTGGACGAACTTTTATCAATTGATAGCTCTTACTCTATGGAAGAAACTGGTGCGACTGTCAGCATCTACACGTTTGCCAGGTCAATGACGATTGACAACTTCACTAAGCTGTCCGATGAGTTCCTGAACCTGGGAGGAAAGCAGTACGCAGAAGGCAAGATCGTTGGGCAGAAGCTGCGGTTTACCCACCGTTCTTTGCAGCGTCTGGCAATCTGCTTTGTCTTCGGGATTATCGCGAGATTATCCGATCAGGAGTACACCGATGCACGCAACGAGACCGCAATTCAGACCGCCAATTCACACAGAAACTGGGCGCAGGTTCTCATTGGGTTGAAAATGACCTGATCTTTCCCAACAGCATTGGGAAATCGATGGATCAGAGAAGATTGCTTGAGGAGTTTAAAAAGCTATTGGCAAAAGCTGGTCTACCGATTATTCGATTCCATGATCTCCGGCACACAATGGCGTCGTTGTTACTCAACAACAAGGTACCGGTGATTGTGGTCTCAAATATGCTTGGACACTCGAAACCAAGTGTGACGTTGGATATTTACTCTCATGTTTTTCACGACATTCAAGGGGAAGCTGCTGTTGTCATGGATAGGTTGGTGACACCGATTCCAGTGGAAATTCCATCAAAGGTTCCACTACCCCGTCAAAATCCCTAAAAAGAATTGCACCAAATTGCACTCAATTGCACCTTAAGAAAAGACCCACAGACAGTGTGGGTGATTTATCCGCTATATATGGGGGTATTTGTGCTTACCCCTCCCTATATCTAGTGATCCACCGGGGACTTGAACCCCGAACCCACTGATTAAGAGTCAGTTGCTCTGCCATTGAGCTAGTGGACCGTGCTTCGGGGGTTATTATACCTTAATTGGAACTCGTGTCAATTTGACGCCCTCCCTGACGCCGGGCGATGATGGCCTTCTTAACTGGACTCAGGCGTAGGATGAATAGCAGCGCCAGGTACCCCGCGGCGATCAGCGCCAGCGGCTTGATGCCCTCACCCCCGGAGGTTGCGCCGCTGTAATGCAGCAGCACCAGCACATTGGCCGGGTAAACCCACATGTGAATCTTGCGCCAGATCTTCTTGACCGCCTTTTTCACCGGGGGGATAGTTGTGAATGCCAGAACGATCAGGATGATTAATGCAAATGCCCCCGCGAAAATGAACCTGTTGTATGTAAAAGCTTCGACGATCGTTGGCACATCCAGCCGGTAGATCAGCAGCATGAACACCAGTACATGGGCAAAAGCCCAATAGAACGAGTTCAGCCCAAACGTCTTGCGCAGGGGGATGATGATCGACCATCCGGTGATGGTGCGCAACGGGGTGATGGTAAGTGATGCGAGGAGGAACATAAAAGCGATGCGCCCCGTCCAGAGGTGTGTGGTGCGCGAAGGTGATGCCCCCAGCCAACCGGTGAGATAATTGACCACCACGAACAGGAAGACCAACGTTGAGAGCACATTGACGATACGGGGCAGCAGTTTCGTGTTCCTTCTCAATTCTCAGTAGTCCTTCCCCAGGTCCATGCCCTCATATAAATATCCTACCTCATTTTCATATCCGTTGAACATCAAGGTTGGTCGCGTGCCCTCTTCACCAACCCGGTATTCGCTTGCCTGTGACCAGCGCGGGTGATCGACGTTGGGATTCACGTTGGCGTAAAAGCCGTACTCGCTAGGCGCGGAGGTATTCCAGAAGGTTGCCGGCTGCTCGGCGGTCAGTTCGATCTTCACGATCGACTTGATGCTCTTGAATCCGTACTTCCATGGTACCACCAGCCGCAGCGGCGCGCCGTTCTGCTTGGTAAGCTCTTTGCCGTAAAGCCCCCAGGCGAGCAGGGTGAGGTCGTTTTGGGCTTCGTCGAGTCGCAAGCCTTCTGTGTAAGGCCAGGTGAAGTAATAATAACGGTTCTGGCCCGGCATTTGTTCGGGATCGTACAGGGTGGTGAACTTGACGTACCTCGCGCCGGATTGAGGCTTGAGGTCAGCTAACAGGTTCTTGAGCGGGAAGCCGTACCACGGAATCACCATCGACCAACCTTCCACACATCGCAGGCGGTAGACCCGTTCTTCGCCGTTGTAGGTTCTGATCAGGTCAGCCGCATCCACAGTGACTGGGTTATCCACTAGACCACTGATTTCGATCGGCCATGGAGATGTTATCAGGCTTTGGGCCAGTTCCGCCGGTTCGAATTTATCCACGGAGAACTCATAGAAGTTCGTAAAGCCTGTGATTCGATCTTCAGCCGTGTACGGGCGCACCTCGGGTGCGGTGCTGGTTGCCATCGTCGACATCGGAACGGCTGTGTTTGTCGGCGCTAGTTCTTCTCCTCGAATACCGCAGGCTGCCAGGGCGTATGCGGTGCCAAACATCGCGGCCAGCCGTAAAAATTTTCGGCGAGAGTAAAAAAGTCTTTCTGGTGTGATGCGGTCTTGTTTTGGATCGAGGTTGTTCATATCCATCTCCTGTCTCCTACAAAACAGATAATATTTATCTTATTATAGTCTTTCACTCTCAGAGATGTATTAGAACTATGGCGAACTCCATCCCTTAGTGGAAATCGCTGGTTCTAGTTATAGCTGCGGATGGAGGGACGTTTGAGTTGGATGGTCACTGCCACTACCATGATGACGCAGGCGAAAGCGAACACGGTGATCGCTTCACTGGTGACACCCGCCAGCCAACCGGCAAGCAGCGATCCAATGGGAATAGAACCCTGGAAGAGCAGGATGTATACCGCCATCACCCTGCCGCGCAGCTCATCGGGGATATGCGTCTGCACCAGCGCGTTAGTTAGGTTTACCACCGCCATCAAGCACCAGCCCATCACCACGAGCATCAGTAACGACACCGGCAGCACCCGGAAGAACGAGAAGAGGATCATTGCCAACGGCATCACCAGGCTGCCGACCGTCCAAAGTTTGCCGCGCACCACACGCCCTCCTACGGAGGCGATCATCAGTGCCGCGATCAACGAACCCAGTCCGCGGGCGGATAGCAACAGACCGTTTGTGCGTGCGTCTCCCCCTAGTACGTGGGTCGCCCAGGCAGGCATCAGGCTCAACAGGCTGAAACCGAACATAGCAGCCGTGGCAAGCATGATCAGCAATACACGGATATGTTGATCGGCGAAGGCATATTTCACACCGACCGTGATCCGGCTGCGCACACTACCTTGCTCTGCCACAACCGGCGGACGCTGCGCCAGGCGCATCAGCGAGAGGGCGGCCAACACGGCGATGAAGGAGATGCCGTTGATGGTGAAGCACCACGCCGGACCTAGCCAGGCGTAGACCAACCCGGCGACCGTGGGACCGATGATCGTGCCCAGATTGAACACCGAGCTGTTAAGAGCGATGGCGTTGGTCAGGTCATCCCTGGGCACCAGCTCCACCACAAAGGATTGGCGCGCGGGAGCGTCGAAGGCATTGGCGGTGCCCAGCAGCAAGGCCATGATGACGATGTGCCAGGCTTCGATCACACCGGTGAAGGTCAGTGTCGCCAATATGAATGCCAGCACCATCATCGAGCCCTGAGTGAGCATGATCAGTTTACGGCGTGAGATCTTGTCGGCGATAATGCCGGCATATAACGAGAAAAGCCACACCGGAATCCCATTGGCAAACCCGACGATGCCCAGCATCATCGGTGAGGCTGTCAGTTCATAGACCAGGTATCCCTGCGCCGTGGCTTGCATCCAGGTACCAATTAATGAAACAACTTGCCCGCTGAACCACAGTCGGAAGTTGGGGTGTTTGAGTGACGCGAAGGTTTGTGCCAGGTTGAATTGTGCCATTGGTTTACGATAGAATGAGTATAGTATATTAATGCAATCTGTTCCAAAACATGAATCGCTGCCATCATTTGTGATCAAGCGTCTTGAAGAAAATGGGGGTATTGTAGACTTCAGCATATCGATCAATCGAAAGGAGGACCTAAAAATGAGAGCGATTAAAAGCGAAACCCTATTTGAACTTTGCGTGCCTCCTGCAGAAAAGCGGCTTTAGATCCTGCCACCGTTCCAGCCACAGGTGCGCCGCATCTGTGACTTTTTGTTTTAACCGGGACAGGACCTAATCGAATCAAACCAAGAAGGATGTATAAACCTTAATTGATACCAGGAACCGGAAGACCTTGACGATTTCGGAGACATTCAACCTCAAAAAATGAGACCACATAAGCAAGCGGATCGCCCAATCTTAAAAAATTCACACTCCGGCAAGTAAGGATGGGAAGGGTAATACCGACGTCGCCGGTTACACTTTTACATACCACGCTTCGCGCCATGAAACACACTGGTTGATGGAAGCCATCAACCAGTTTCATCAGGAGGACTGGATCGAGGTAATTTTCAAAATGGTGCGCGGCGGCAAGGAAGCCAGTGTGTACCTGTGCTCGCGCCTGCCTGGGAAGAGCTCGCACTGGATTGCTGCCGAAGTCTACCGACCGCGGCGCTTCTGCAATCTGAAGAACGACCACCTCTACCGCGAAGGTCGCGACCAGTTAGACACTTCTGGTCAGGTAATCCATGACGACCGCTCACTGCACGCCATGCGCAAACGTACTTCGTATGGCAGAGAGCTACCGCGACCTTTCGCCAGTTCGGATAACGCCATTCTGATCGATTTCATCGGTGATGAATCCTATCCTGTGCTGACTCTCAACACCGTCACCCTGAGGGCAGCCGAAGCGAGTCAGCTTTTCAAACGTGTGATGTATCACATTAAATTGATGCTGCGCTTCAATCGCATCCACGCCGACCCGTCAGCGTACAATTTCCTTTACTGGCGGGGCGGCATCAAGCTGATCGATTTTCCGCAGGCGATCCATCCTGACGAGAACCGCAACGCATATTGCATCTTCGCGAGCGACGTGGAGCGGGTGTGTGAGTATTGTACGTCACAGGGGATTGAAGCTGACCCGGCTGGTTTGGCGCGGGGGATGTGGTAATCCAGGGGGAGGTCGGTAGAGACTCCGCTTGACCCGGGAAACCTCTATTTCGAAAAAGAAGAGGACCACCTGGCATGGGATTGGAGATGAATTAAAAAGTGTACGGGAACTCCCATGCTCAGTTTAATCACAACAGGAATCGTACATACGCTTGGAGGCTTTTTCAAACGACTCGCGTCCTTCAGTGAATGAAAACCATGCCAACCCGACTGCACCGATGGTATCGATGAAACCAAAACCGGTGAGTGTGTAAATGAGGCTTGAGCCGAGCAATACCAGCGACATGTAAATGCAGGTCTTCGTACAGTTTGCATCCGCGATGATGGGGTCAGAATTGAGTCTGCCTCCGACGCCCATTTTGGCGCGATAAAGAAAAATCATCACACTGAGTGAGATCAGCGAAATGATCAATCCGCTGATGGCAGTTTCAGGTTTTGCTCCAGTGACGAGGTTCAAAATCGCTGTGATCACCAGGCCCGCGGTGAGCAGGTAAAAACTGATGCCGGTGACTTTTAAAGCAGAAACTTCGAATTTTGACAGTGGAGATTCTGGTTCACGGGCGATACGTAGGATCATCACCGTGATGCCGACGGCTGAGATCACCTCGATAAAGCTGTCGAGGCCAAAGCCGAAAAGCGCCAGGGTGCCGTCTCTCTGTCCGAGAATGGTGGAAAATGTCCCCTCCACCAGGTTGGCGAGAATGGTGAAGAGGCTTAAGTAGAGTGCGTTTTTGTAATCCCGTTGCAGTTTGGCAAACACCGTGGTCGCTCCTGATTAATATGACATTTATTGTCATGATTATAATAGGATTTCCTGACGCTTTTCAATGCGCCTTATAATTATCTGACCGATTTATAGAATAACAAGCCAAACATGAGCAAATTGAAATTAAAGCGAGTCATCAATTCGAAACCGGCGCAAAAAGTGTTCGGTTGGGCGTTGGCACATGCGCCTTTCATGCTGCCGATAATACCCATACGACAGAACAGTCGTCGGAGGGTTGAATACCTCCAACACTTTCTTATCCTTTCCACATTTTACTTGTGCCCAGGGCGAATATACCGGCTTGGATGTCGGTTGGACCCGGTCCGTTTGATTTTAAATCGACCCGGGAATTTATGGATTTAACGCAATCCATCATTTGGGAGTATAACTTGATAGAAACGGGTTACCGCCTGATCCTGAATGGCGGCAGTTATAGGACATTTCCTCACCTGCACATCCACCTGGTGGTGGGTGATGCACTACCCAATCTAAATGAATAAATCCCGGAGAGGATAATGAACGATTTCATTGATGTGATCTTTAAACGCCGCAGTATCCGAAAATTTACCGAACAGCCTGTCGAAAAGGAGAAGTTGGTGTTGCTGTTGCAGGCGGCTATGGCCGCTCCCACTGCGATGAACGCCCAACCCTGGGAATTTGTGGTCATCACTGAGCAAGAAGTGATGGACAGCTTCCGCAGCAGCCTGATGTTCGCCAAAATGAACGCGCAGGCAGCCATTTGCGTGCTCGGCAGCAACCGCATGCAGAAAAACAAGGCGGGCGAAAAATTCTGGGTGCAGGATTGCAGCGCCGCAGCGGAAAACATCGTGCTGGCAGCCACGGCGCTCGGACTGGGCTCGGTGTGGATCGGTGTGCACCCGGTCACCATTTTCAAGCGCCAGGTGAGCGCGATCCTTAACCTACCGGAAGGCGTGACGCCGTTGAACCTCATTTTTATCGGATACCCGGCCGAAGAGAAGCCGCAGCGCACCCAGTACGAAGACGCGCGCGTGCAATGGGGTCCCTTCCCGGTCTCTCAGCAAATGAAGGCTGACGGGTTTACCCTTAAGAATGGCTTTATCTTTACCAAGGGGGATCATGATGACCGTTGAGATAAGAGAGATGTTGATCACTGATTATGACGCCGCGTTGGCGTTGTGGAAGCGTTGCGCCGGGATGGGATTAAGTGAGGCAGATGAACGTGAGCCGATGGCCGGCTTCCTGGCGAGAAACCCCAGCTTGAACTTCATTGCCCGGGATGACGACCACCTGATCGGCACCATCCTTTGCGGGTCTGACGGGCGGCGCGGGTACCTGTACCACCTGGCGGTTGACCCGCTTTACCGCAGGCAGGGCATCGCAGGGGAATTGGTTCGCAAGGTATTCGACGCGCTGCACAAGCTTGAAATCGACAAATGCCATATCATGGTCTATGCGGCGAATGAAAGCGGGTTGGCATTCTGGCAGCAGGATGGCTGGGTGACCCGCCCGGAGATCGTGTTGATGTCAAAGAATGTGGGCTGCCAAAAAGGAAATTCAGCGTGTTAGATTCTGATATCGAGATCAAACAGCTTTCTAGCGCCACCCGCGAGGATTTTTACGCCGTGCACCGGGCTGGCGAGTACACAGATTTTTGCCTGTGCGGATACTGGTGGGTTGCCAGCAGCGAGGGTTGGGATGACCGCACCGAGCAGGAAGCCATTTCCCAGCGCGCAGGCTTGTTCGCGCAGGGAGTCTCCGATGGGTACTTGTTGTATGTGGACCAAAAACCGGTAGGCTGGGGCCAGGTGTACCCGCGCGACCGGCTGCCCAATCTCGTGAACAAGTTTGGGTTCAAACCGGATGCGGAAGTCTGGTGTATCGGTTGTTTCATGCTCGCTCCGCAGGCACGCGGTAAAGGTCTGGCGCGCCGCTTTCTAGCTTTAATGCTTGTTGACCTACAGGATCGGGGGATCAAAAAACTGCAAGCTTTTCCCCGGGTCGAAACCAACTTATCAGCGAACGAAGCCTGGTCTGGACCGTTGAGTTTGTACGAAAAAGCAGGTTTCAGAATGTTGGGTGAACAACAGGGTAGAGCGATCATGCAACTCGACCTACCGGGAGGCTTATTGTATGAATAACTCAGCCAGGAGACTCTTTTCAGCCGTGGTGCTTGTGTTGTTACTGACTGCATGCAGTGCCAATACAGGGTACTCAGCGCCGGACTGGAAAAAGATCCCCGATCCGCTGCCTGAATCCATGAAGGGTTACGAATTGTACTCGTGGCAGGCGGATGGCGAATGGGTATTTACGCTGACCACCGGCACCAACCGCAGCAAATCATTCGACGAAATTACCTCCACTGAGAATCAGATGGAAGATGGATTTATCAAGGTCACGGTCGCTTCCATCGACGACCTGGTGACGTTGATCGAACGACTGCCCTCAGATGTGGACCTGTTGTGGAGCGGCATAGATCTCACCGGGGAGGTGGAGGAGGGCATTGTTTACTTCACCTATCCACCTGAGGATCTGATGGATAGGGTCGCGACGGCCGCTGAGGAAAACGGCGTTATATTACACACACTTCAATCACCATAGAGGGGGGCTGATGATCAATTTCGATCTTCCACTGGTAGAACTGCACCGCCACCTGGATGGCAGCATACGACTTTCGACCATCCTGGAGCTGGGGTTGCAGCACAACCTGCCGTTGCCGGCGCGCACTTTAGAAGGCTTGCGCCCGTATGTACAGGTTTCCTCCCCGCAACCTGGGGTGATGGAATTCATTGCCAAATTCGAGTGGATGACCGGCGTGCTGGTGGATTATGACGCCTGTCGCAGGATCGCGTACGAAAACGTGGAAGACGCGTCCATCGAAGGCATCGATTACATCGAGCTGCGTTACAGCCCATGGTTCATGGCAGAAGCTCACAGCCTTACGCCTGAGGGAGTGGTCGAGGCGGTCACTGATGGCATCCGCGCAGGTGAGCGAGATTTTGCCATTAAGGTCAACCAGCTGGGCATCCTCTCACGGCATTACGGACCTGATATCGCCATGCAGGAGCTGAACGCCCAGCTTCGTTATGCCGATGAATTCGCCGGGCTGGACCTGGCGGGAGACGAGGCGCATTTCCCTGGCGAATGGTACCGCGAACACTTCAAAAAGGCGCGTGACGCAGGTTGGCGCATCACGGTGCATGCTGGCGAAGCAGCGGGTGCGGTCTCGGTATGGCAGGCGGTGCAGGAGCTGGGCGCGGAGCGCATTGGGCACGCTGTCCATGCGCCGGAAGATCCCGCTCTGATGAATTACCTCCGCGATCAGTGCATTGGCGTGGAATGCAACCTGACCAGCAACGTGCAGACCAGCACCGTGGCGGATTATCCCTCCCACCCGCTGCGCCTGTTCCTGGAGCATGGGATTGCGGCTTCTATCAACACCGATGACCCAGGCATTAGTGCCATTGATCTGCATTATGAGTACGAGGTGGCCGCTCCACTCGCCGGATTAACCCCCGAAATGATTCGCCAGGCGCAGGGAAATGCGCTCGAGACCGCTTTTCTTACTGAGGAAGAGAAATTAGCGTTACGGAAAACCAGTGCCGGTAGGTCAACATTGCTGCGAGATAGTTAATGCTATAATGCTCGCAATAAGGACATTGAATATCCTGATATGAGAATTCTAATTACAGGGGCAGCCGGTTTTCTCGGTTCTGCACTTGCCAACCGCCTGGCGTCGGCGGGTGAAATCGTCGTGGGGGTGGATGACCTTTCGACAGGCGACGAAAAAGCCCTCAAACCGCCAGTTCAATTCGTGCGCGGTGATGTGAACGATCGTCCAAAACTGTGGTCGTTGCTGCAGGAAGTGGATTGCGTGTACCACCTGGCAGCCAAGGTGAGCGTACCGGAATCGGTTTTATACCCGAGGGAATACAATAATGTTAATGTAAGCGGCACTGTCACACTTATGGAAGCCATGCGCGATGTAGGCGTGCGCCGTGTGGTATTGATCTCCTCGGGTACGGTGTACGGCAATCAACCGGTGCAGCCGGTTGCAGAAAGCGCAGTGCCCAATCCACGCGTACCTTACGCCGTGTCTAAACTCGCCGCTGAGTTTTACGTCAGGTCGATCGGCAGCCTGTGGGGAATTGAAACGGTGTGCCTGCGCGTCTTCAACGCTTATGGTCCGGGTCAGCATATCCCACCGGTGCATACGCCGGTCATCCCTGGGTTCCTGCGCCAGGCGTGGGAGAATGGCACCATCGTCATTCACGGCGATGGCAACCAGACGCGCGATTACGTTTATGTCGATGATGTGGTGGAGGCGATGGTATCCGCGGCGAGTGCGCAGGAGGTCAACAAGCGCACTTTCAATATCGGCAGCGGGACTGAAACGAGCGTGCGGGACCTTGCGAAACTGGCGATAGAGGTGACCGGCGGGCACCCAGAGGTGGTTTACAACCCGCGCAATGAGGGCGGCATCAGCCGTCTTTGCGCGGATATCTCAGCCGCGCGCGAATACCTGGGATACGCGCCCAAGGTTCCGCTGATCGACGGGCTTACCCGGACGCTTATGAATGACATCGCACCTGCCCGGGTCTTCAACGGAGCCTGATCCGCATCACTGCTGCCATCCCATGCGGATGGTTTTTTATTCCCCAATCTTGCAAGAGCACGCTGAAAGCGTTTAGGTATAATACCCATATGCTTTGTTTACCCGAGAATTTTTACCTCGCTGATCCTACAACCGTTGCACGTGAAATGCTTGGTAAATACCTGGTGCGCCAGGTGGAGGGTGAGCGCGTTTCTGGGGTGATAATTGAGACAGAGGCTTATCGCGGCGAGGAGGATATGGCCTGCCATGCGCGAAGCGGCATGACCAGGCGCAATGCAGTGATGTACGGTCTACCCGGCAGGGCATATGTCTACTTCACGTACGGCATGCATTGGTGCTTTAACGCGGTGTGCGGTCCGCAGGGGTTCCCGGCGGCGGTGCTGGTACGTGCACTCGAGCCTTGTGAGGGACTGGATTTTATCGCAGCGCATCGGCCCGGCATCAAATCGCAGGATTGGACGAGCGGACCGGCGCGCCTTTGCAAGGCGTTGTCCATTGACGGCGACCTGAATGGGGTATACCTGTGCGAGGCGGACAGCTCGCTGCTGATCGAAGATGCTCCACGGGTGGCTGATGCCTATGTTACGACTTCAGCCCGCGTGGGAATTCAATACGCGCCCGAGCCATGGCGATCGATGCCCTGGCGTTACAGGTTTGACAGGACTGGGAGTGGCAACTGATGACTGACGAGCTCGCGTTTTTCCGCGCAATTTACCGGATCAGGCGCTTTGAGGAGACCGTGCTCGATGAGTTCAAACGCGGGATTTTCTCCGGCACCACACACACCTCACTCGGACAGGAAGCCAACGCGGTGGGGGTGATCACGGCTTTACACGAAAATGACATCATTGTCACCAACCACCGCTGCCACGGCCACTACCTGGCGTACGGCGGTGATATGCGCGCGCTCTACGCCGAAATGATGGGCCGCGCGACTGGTGTGTGCGGTGGGAGGGGCGGCTCGCAGCATATCCACTGGCGCAACCTTTACTCCAATGGCGTGCAAGGCGGTATCGTACCCATCGCAGTGGGCATGGCTATGGCAGAAAAACAGAAAAAGAGCGGTGCGGTGGTCACTGTGTTCATTGGCGACGGCACATTCGGTGAGGGCGTCATTTACGAAGCCTTCAACATGGCACGCTTGTGGGCGCTCCCCCTGTTGATCGTGGTGGAGAACAATCACATCGCGCAGACCACGCCTACCGCCCTGGCGCTGGCAGGCAGCCTGGTGGAGCGGTTGCGCGCGTTTGAGATCGCGGTGACCGAATTGGAGAGCAGCGATGTGAGTGTGATCCGCGCGGCGGCTGACAAGTCACTGACACTCGTGCGCCGGAACTCGCTGCCTGAGGCGTTGATCCTGAACACGGTGCGTTTTGGACCTCATTCCAAGGGGGATGACACGCGGGCAGAAGCTGAGCTGAAAGCGCTTAAAGCACAACGCGACCCGGTGAATCTCCTTGCCGCGCGACTGCCGGCTGACCAGGTGATGGCAGTAAAAGGCGAAATTGAGCAGGAGGTCGCGCTGGCATTTGCCTTGGCGCTGGCTGACCCTGAAGCCGGGGAGGAGGGCGGGCTGGATGGCTGAGACCTTGCTTTCCTCACTCAACGCCGGGCTGCTTGCTGCCTTGGGCAGTGACGAGCGCGTCTACCTGCTGGGTGAAGACATCCTCGACCCGTACGGCGGATCATTCAAAGTGACCAGGGGCTGCTCAAGCGCCTTTCCACAGCGGGTGATCACCACCCCCATTTCTGAAGCCGGACTGGCAGGGGTGAGCGCAGGTATGGCACTGCGCGGGCTGCGCCCGGTGCTGGAGATCATGTTCGGAGATTTTCTCACCCTGACCTTTGACCAGCTCGTCAACCACATCTCCAAGTTCCGCTGGATGTACAACAACACGGTCAGCCTGCCGTTGGTGATCCGCACGCCGATGGGCGGGCGGCGTGGTTATGGCCCAACTCATTCGCAAACCCTTGAAAAGCTGTTCATGGGTGTCCCCGGTCTGACCGTGGCAGCACCGGTCAACCTGGTGGATGCAGCGTTCCACCAGACACCGGGCGACCTGCTCGAGTCGTTGATTCTGCATTCCAATCACCCCGTGCTGTTCATCGAGAACAAGCTGCAGTACCTTCTGCCTGTTTACCAATCGAGTGACCTCGCGGACCTGGAAATCAGCGCCACGCATGCCGGGACTGGACCTGAACCCGATTTTCCGGTTTATAAGCTAACAGTCGCTGGCGCGCCGGCAGCAAAGGTGACGCTCACGGCTTACGGTTACATGGCGGAGCTGGCACGGCAGGCGATGCTGCAACTTGCTTATGAAGAAGAACTCTTCTGCGAGTTGATCATCCCCACGCGCCTTGCACCTTTTGAGGCGACGGACGTGGTCGAATCGGTACAGCGCACCGGCAGGCTGGTGACCATCGAGGAAGCCGGGCTCACGCTGGGCTGGGGGGCTGAGGTGACCGCACGAGTGGCAGAAAGCCTGCCAGGGGAGCGCTTGGTCACCCGCCGCGTGGCTGCGCGCGACCTGCCCGTGCCTGCGGCCCCGTCGTTGGAGAAGCGCGTCCTTCCGCAGGTGGAGGATATTCTGCAGGCAGTGAGAAAGGTGGCGAACCATGGCAAGTGAACCTCTCGCAGTGCGGGTGCCGTTGATCAACCCGAATGAGCCTGAATCCATCCTGGTTGACCTGCTGGTGACAGAAGGGCAGCGGGTGGAGCAGGGGCAGGTCATCGCCAGCTTTGAGACCACCAAATCGACCTTCGAACTGACCGCTGAAACCGGTGGTTATGTGCGCGGGTTGCACATCAAGATAGGAGACAATACTCATGCTGGTGAGATCCTGTGCTACCTCACCGCCACGATTGCCGAGCGCCTGCCTGAAGTAGTAAAAACGAATACACAAGCCGGACACATGCAAAAGGAAGCTGTGCCGGCAGGGTTGCGCATCACGCAACCTGCGTTGGCATTGGCGAAGGAACTGGGGTTTGACTTGGAAGCGCTGCCGAAGGGTGGGCTGATCACTGAAAGCATGGTCAAAGAATTCGGCGCGATGGCTGAGATGCAGGATAACCCGACCACCTTGCTGATCTATGGCGGCGGGGGGCACGCCAAATCGCTCATCGACCTGGTCCGGCGTATGGGCAATTACGCCATCGCGGGGATCGTGGACGACGGCATCCCAGCCGGCACGCTGATCCTCGATGTACCGGTGCTGGGCGGAGGTGAGCTGCTGCCATCCTTGCGCCGCAAGGGCATCTTCCAGGCAGTCAACGCGGTGGGGGGTATTGGCAGCATCGCCCCGCGCCTGGCGGTGTACCAGCGGCTGGCAGATACCGGGTTCCATTGCGTCACCGTGGTTCATCCGCGGGCGTTCATCGAACCCACGGCGAGCGTCGCCGAGGGCTGCCAGGTCTTCTTCAACGCATATGTCGGTAGCGATGTGCAGGTGGGCTTTGGCACGATCGTAAACACAGGGGCGATCCTCTCGCATGACTGCGTGCTGGGCGAATATGTTAACATTTCGCCTGGTGCGATCCTGGCGGGTGCGGTGCGCGTAGGCGAACGAGCGCTGGTCGGCATGGGCGCGACGGTCAACCTGGGCGTGAACATCGGCGCAGGGGCGCGAGTGGGCAACAGCGCCGTGGTCAAAGCGGATGTGCCGGAGAACGGCATCGTGCGCGCCGGGGGCATCTGGCCTGAAAAATGACTCGCACTCCTGAGTGAATAAACCGCCGCTTGAACGGCTTCTTGAATGGTAAAATTAGCGCGGAATTCATACCCGCGCTTTTTATTTCTCGTTCAGGTCTCGTTGTAACGCAAGAATGGATTCAACCGTGGAGAGTGGCAATGTTTAAGAAGACAACCCCTGAAGATCAGAACCAGACCATGCCGGTCGAACGCGTCACCTCGGTGCTTGGACCGGGCATCAACTGGTCCGGCAACCTGGGCGGGCGAGGCGGGATCCGCATCGAAGGCACATTTGAAGGCGAGATCCGTGTGCGCGGGCTGGTGGTGATCGGCGAAACAGGCCGGGTGACCTGTCAGAACCTGCGCGCTAATAGTGTAATTGTGGCTGGTGCACTGCGTGGCAACGTCACCGCTGAAAAACTGGAGATACGTTCTACGGGCCGCGTGTGGGGAGACGTGGTGACCGTGGCATTTGCCACCGAGGAAGGCGCATTCCTGCGCGGACAGGTGCGCATGGAAGAAAAGGTTGAACTGGATATTGAAGATGATCCGGCAGCCATTCCGCAAGAGACAGAGGAACAACAACCATTGAAAGGCAGGCAGGTGGCAGGCGAATGAACGAAATCGACCCGAACTTCTGGCTGGGATATCTAAGCGAATGGCTGGGGGTGATCGCCGTGGTGATGATTGCCGGGATCAGCCCAATGTTTAAAAAGATCCGCCGCATCGAATTCCGCTACCCCAGGCGCGACGCGACTTTTGCGCTGATCTTGTTCGCGGTGATATTCTTCTTTGCCTTCATGTTCTTCACCAATCCATTGTTCGAGTCGCTGCGCGATTTCGCCGGGGCATTTCCGGGCGGCGAGTACTCGCAGCGCATGTTCGTGGCTCTGATCGCGATAGTTCTGGTGGTCATTCTGCTCATCGTGCGCGGGCAGCCCCCCAAGAGCACCGGTTGGAGCAAGGACAACACGCGTGCCAATATCACGCTGGCGGTGATGTTGGTGATCCTGGTGGTCTTCCTGCGCGGCAAGTTTTACACCCTTTTGGGGGGTATCACGCCCGAACAAGGCAGCCTGCTGCTGGTGATGATCGTCTGGTGCCTGCTTGAGGAAACCATTTTCAGGGGTTACATCCAGTTGAGGTTGATGTCATTCCTCGGCACCACATGGGGTTGGCTGGCAACCAGTCTCTTATACGTACTGTGGCAGCTGCCGGGCAACCCGGTGTTCACGAGTTTTGCCACCGAATGGCCGAGCCTGGTCATCGCGCTGGTACAGGGGCTGCTGCTCGGCTGGATCATGCGCAAGACCTACCACGTGGCTGCGCCTGCCTTCCTGCGGGCGGTGGCGACCTGGTTGATGCTGCTTTAATTCAAATAATTCAGGAAATCTCATGCATCTTTCCCGCCTGTTCAGTTTGACGTTAAGAGAAAACCCCACCGAAGCAGATGTGGCAAGCCATCAGTTGCTGGTGCGCGCTGGATTCATCCGACAGTTGGGTGCCGGCATCTTCAGTTACCTGCCGCTCGCGTACCGCGTGATCCACAACCTCATGAACATTATGCGCGAAGAGATCAACGCCATCGGCGGGCAGGAGATCCTCATGCCTGTGGTGCAGCCTGCTGATACCTGGAAGGAAACCGGGCGTTATTACCAGATCGGCAGCGAGATGGGTCGCTTCAAGGACAAGAATGGGCACGACATGGTGCTGGCAATGACGCACGAAGAGGTGGTTTCTGACCTGGTGCGCGGGACGATCCGCTCTTACCGCCAGTTGCCCGCGCTGATCTATCACCTGCAGACCAAGTGGCGCGATGACCCGCGTCCACGGGCCGGTTTGATACGGGTGCGCGAGTTTATCATGCTGGATTCGTACAGCCTGGATGCCGATTGGCAGGGGCTGGACGCGCAGTACCAGGAACATTACGAGGCATATTTCAGGATCTTCAACCGCTGCGGCTTACCCACCGTGGCAGTGCGCTCCGATAGTGGAATGATGGGCGGCAAGGAAGCCCATGAATACATGTACCTGACCCCCATCGGGGAGGACAGCCTGCTGTTCTGTGATGCCTGCGGTTACTCCGCCAACCGGCAGGTGGCTGCGTTCACCAAGCCTGTCCCGCGGGTAGAAGCTGCGCTGCCGATCGAAAAGGTGGCGACCCCGGGTGCTTCTTCCATCGAAGAGCTGGCTAATTATCTACAGATCGACGCTGACCGCACCGCCAAGGCGGTGTTCTTCACCGCGCACCTTAATGAAAATGGTTCTGAAACTGACCGGCTGGTTTTCGCGGTGGTGCGCGGCGATATGGAGGTCAATGAGACCAAGGTGGCCAACCTGGTGAAAGCCAGCGAGCTGCGGCCTGCCACGGATGAGGAGATCCGCGCCAGCGGCGCGCAGCCGGGTTACGCATCACCGGTGGGTTTGCAGGGCGTGATCGTGATCGTGGACGACCTGGTCACGTGTTCACCCAACCTGGTGGCTGGCGCGAACGAAGCCGGCTATCACCTGCGTAATGTGAACTACGGGCGGGATTACAGCGCCACAATCATTGGTGATATTGCCGCCGCGCGTGAAGGGGATTCCTGCCCGGATTGCGGAAAGCCGATGCGCCTGGTGCGCGGTGTGGAAGTGGGTAACATTTTCAAGCTTGGTACGCGCTACTCTGATGCGCTTGGCTGCACCTTCCTGGATGAGCAGGGCAACAACAAACCAGTGATCATGGGTTCCTACGGTATCGGTGTTGGGCGCTTACTGGCTTGCATCGCCGAACAGCATCATGACGAGCGCGGGTTAATCTGGCCGGCGACGATTGCGCCGTACCCGGTGCATATGGTAGTGCTCCAAGGTAAAGAGGTCGATACAGGCAGGGTCGCCGCGAGTATTGAAGTTGCGATGACCGAAGCTGGGCTGGAGCCGCTGGTGGACGACCGTGTGGAATCGGCTGGTGTCAAATTCAATGACGCCGATCTGATCGGTCTGCCGATCCGCCTGACGGTCAGCGAACGGGCGTTCAAGCAAGGCGGCGTGGAAATGAAGTTGCGCGCCGGTGGTGAATCCACAATAATCTCCCTTGAGCAGGTAGTATCTGTCGTACGCAGCACGCTCGACGAACTAAGATGCAGCGAATCATAACGCGAGAAGAGAGTAAAATCAGGTCATGGAAAACACAAAACCTTTAGTGCCAATGTCATTGCCCGATCTAACCGACGCAGAGCGTGATGCGGTTCTGGAGGTGCTGCGTACCCCCAATTTGAGCATGGGTCCAAGGATCGATGCGTTTGAGCAGCATATCGCTGAATATGTAGGCGCGCGCGAGGCGATTGGTGTGAATTCGGGTACGGCAGGGCTGCATCTGTGCGTGCGCGTCGCGGATGTTCAACCCGGCGACCTGGTGCTCACCACCCCATTCTCCTTCGTGGCATCCACCAACGTGGTGTTGTTTGAAAAGGGTATCCCGGTGTTTGTGGATGTCGATCCGGTGACAGGCAACATGGATCCGCTACAGGCTGCCCAGGCGGTGGAAGACTTGGCGCATGGCGGTAGCGCTGCCCGGCGCTGGCTGCCACGGCAAGGCGCAGAATCCACCGGTAAGTTGAAAGCCATCCTGGCGATCGATGTGTTCGGTCAGCCTGCCGATTACGACCGCCTCAAACCCCTGGCGCAGCAATATCAACTTAAGCTCATCGAGGATAGCTGCGAAGCGTTGGGGGCTGAGTACAAGCAGCGCCGCGCCGGCACCCTGGGTGATTTCGGTGTCTTCGCCTTTTACCCCAACAAGCAGATCACCACCGGTGAAGGCGGGATTATCGTGACAGATGACCGCGACGCAGCGCAGTACATGCGCGCGCTGCGCAACCAGGGGCGCGCACCCGGCGACACCTGGCTGCAGCACACCCACCTGGGCTACAACTATCGGCTGGACGAGATGAGCGCGGCTTTAGGTGATGCCCAAATGAAGCGCATCGCGCTCCTGCTCGCCAACCGACAGAAGGTTGCCGACTGGTACGCTGAGCGCCTGGCGGAGATACCTGGCGTGCAAGCTCCGATCGTGGTGCCGGATACCACGCGAGTATCATGGTTCGTATACGTTGTTCGCTTCGAACCTGGTCTGGATCGCGATGTCATCGCTGCCAGGCTGGCGGAGAAAGGCGTTCCGGTGAGGCCTTACTTCCTGCCTATTCATTTGCAGCCTTACATGGTCAACCAATTTGGTTACCAGGCGGGTGACTACCCGGTAACAGAGGACCTGGGCAAGCGCGGGTTAGCACTTCCGTTTTCAGGCATGATGACCGAGGAGCAGGTCGACCTGGTTTGCCGGTTATTGGCCGAATCCATTCCTGGCTAATGAGCCACAATTCTAATGACTGATCAGCAGGTATTCCACCCGCCTCGAAACCCCGGATTGATCCTGCACGTGGTTTTATTCCTGCTGCTGACAGCCGGGATTGTTGTCCTGATGTTCCAGATCTTCACCCGCCCGGTGGGCTGGCCGCTGGCGTTGTACCTGATCGGTTCCCTATTGCTCATCGCACTGCTGCCGTTCATTGCCTATCGCGGTTACGCACTGCTGCACGGTTCGTACACCATTGAGCGCGATGGTCTGCGTGTCCGCTGGGGGCTGCGGTCGGAGGATGTGCCATTGACCGAAGTCATGTGGGTGAGAGAAGCCGCAGACCTGGTTTTACCCCTGCGACTACCACGTTTTTCAATGCCGGGTGCCATCCTGGGCGAGTCGCAACACGCAGAAATTGGTCAGCTGGAGTTCATCGCCAGCGACGCTTCTTCCTTGGTGATCATTTCAACTTTCAACAAGACTTTGATCCTGTCACCAGAAGACCCGGCGGATTTTACCCGACGTTTCCAGCGCATCATCGAGATGGGCAGCCTGGCACCTATCACGGCGCATACAGCGGTACCAGCGGCGTTCTTCAACCAGGTATTTAAAGACCGGCTGGGAAGGGTTCTGGTTCCGGCAAGCGCAGCCCTCGCCATATTGGTGCTGCTCGTGACCAGCCTGCTGATCCCTTTCAGAGCGCAGGTCTCACTGGGTTATGACCGCCTGGGTCAGCCCTTGGACGCGGTTCCTTCCAGCCGTCTGCTTTTGCTGCCGGTGATCGGTCTGGTGATGAATTTACTCGACCTGATCGGCGGCTTTTATACTTACAGGAGGCCTGAATCGCGGGTGACCGCTTATTTCCTGTGGGCAGCTGGGATCGTCACCTCGATCCTGCTTCTGATCGCAGTCATCCTCATTATCGGCGTGTTTGGGTAATGGCAAGCATGCAGTTATTCCAGGTAATGCTAGGAGTTGTACTGGCAGCCGTGGTAGCAGTTGCTGCATATCGGCTGAAAACCCTCAGCCATAGCGGGGCATGGGGGGCTTTTGCGTTGGGGGTGGTGGTGTTCGGCTTCGGCGGGCTGCGTTGGGCAGTGATGTTGCTAGTCTTTTTTTTCACCTCCAGCGGGCTTTCGAGATTCATGCGGCTAAGCAAGAAGGAAGTAGAGGAACAATTCTCCAAGGGTTCACGTAGAGATGCCTGGCAGGTGGCTGCCAACGGCGGGGTGGCTGGCTTGGCGGTACTGATCGGGGTATTTTTCCCGGCCTCGATTGTGCCTTGGGTGGTGTTCACAGCGGCTATCGCCGCCGCCACCGCGGATACCTGGGCAACCGAGCTGGGAGTACTGAGCCGGCGCTGGCCGCGCAATATCCGTAATTTTCAGCAGGTTCCACCGGGTACCTCGGGCGGAGTCAGCGCAGTAGGTCTGCTCGCCGCAACTGGTGGTGCAGTATTGATCGCCCTAACCGCCTGGTTTACCTGGCCGGTGGCTGCAACACCAATGGCTGATCGCAGCCTTTATGCTTTGGTCATCATTGCGGCAGGCGTGACGGGCAGTTTCATAGATTCGCTGCTGGGAGCGACCGTGCAGGCGATTTATCGGTGCCCGGTCTGCGAAAAAGCAACCGAAAAGCATCCGCTGCACACCTGTGGGAACAGGACAATTAAATTGAGGGGGTGGAAGTGGATGAACAACGATGCAGTGAACCTGGTATGCACAGGCAGTAGTGCGCTGATCGCGTTGGTATTTGCTTTAATAATACTGTAAAATAACTTTAAATTTACAAAAATCTGACTTTACAAATTTGTTATAAGCTATCATCTGGCATCACTTGAGCGTATAATAAGCACAGAGGAAATCTCAAAGAAGGAGCTCTTTGAGGAAGTTCTCATTGATCTTTCTTGCAGGGGATAAGGATTTTATGGTCAACGAATTACTCAATAAGAGAAAGAGGAATCAAGGCCAGGGGATGGTTGAGTTAGCATTGGTGCTGCCATTATTTCTCTTGTTGCTGTACGGCATTTTCGAGATCGGACGCTTGGTATTTATGTACAGCGCCGTGCTCAACGCCAGCCGCGATGCGGCACGCTACGCGGGGGCAGCCGACGCGGTGATGGCGAACGATTCTTCCTACCTTGAATATTACAAGGATTGTGAAGGTATCCGGACCCGAGCGCAAAACGTGAGCGCATTTGTAAACCTCACCGCAAGCGATGCGATCACCATCGCATATGACAGCGGTCCAGGCACGGGGTCGATCGAAACTTCTTGTGAGGCTCTGCGCTCCAGCGGCATAACGCTCGCTCTGGGTGACAGGGTAAACGTGACCGTGACAGCGACTTTCAGCCCGATTGTGCCTTTATTGAATATTGCTGAAATTCCAATTTCATCCACGACCTCGCGCAGCATTGTTGCCGGGATAAACATATGGGAAGATTGAATCATATCGTAAGGCATTGAGTAGAAAATGACCCAACAACCAATCACGTCAACCAATGAAAACAGGAAGATGGAAATAGGTCAGAGCTTGGTTGAATTCGCTATTGGTCTGACCATCATGGTCCTGCTGCTTTCCGGGATCTTTGATATTGGCAGGGCAATTTTCACGCAATTTGCCTTGCAGGATGCTGCAGAGGAAGGTTTGGTTTATGGCATCGGTTTTCCTGACCAGTGCGATGCGATCGAAGCCAGGGTGTTGGAAAATATGCAGAATAGTGTGCTACCGGTTACTCCTACAGTCGATGTGACCTTATCTGGTTCGCCCTGCGGAGAAGTGACGTTGCAATATGGGTTGCGAATGGATGTAATTGTAAGCTCTGATTTTGTGATTTCCATGCCTTTTCTCACTGGCCAAACGGTCAATTTGAGGGGAACCGCGAATGGGACGATTTTACGTCCCCCACCCGGAACATGAGCAAGAGGTGAAAGATGATTGCCAAGAAAAATGAAAAAGGACAGATCATCGTTATTCTGGCACTGTCAATGGTAGCGATGATTGGGTTTGCCGCCCTGGCATTGGATGGCTCGTTGATCTACAACGCCCGCCGGCAGGATCAGAATACCGCCGATTCTGCTGCACTGGCTGGTGCAGGAGCAATTGCGAATTACCTTAAAGAAGTTGAATCGGGTGTATTGATTTGCGGAAAACCTGCTGGAACCCAGGCGACGATCCTGGCAGTGAATGCAGTGCGTGCATCCGTGGCGGTGGATGGTATTTCTACTGCGGAAATGCCGAAGCTTGCTAATGACGCTGAACTGGCGGCAGCCGACCAGGGCTTTACGATCACGTGTGACTGGTACGGTGGACTGGGAACACAGTATCTCGATGTACATGTAAAAGTATCCACTGAAATGGACACGAATTTGGCTCAAATCGTGAATACGGACACTCTCAAAACTTCAGTCGAATCCACGGCTCGGGTATACCCTGGGCAACCTTTCGCTTATGGCAATGGTCTTGTCTCGCTGTCTGATGCGTGTTCCACCAAACAAGGCGGCATCGAGTTCCTGGGTGCATCGGTCACTAAGATCAATGAGGGTGGTGTCTTTTCAAATTCCTGTTTGAAGATGAATACCGGTGAAGTAACAGTAACCGGAGGAGAAATCCAGTATTGGAATCAGTCTGAATGCAAAGATTGTTTTGGCAACCCCGATGTTTCACCAGAACCAATCCCTGCATATATCAAGTTACCCAAGAATATGATCGAAGCACCAAACTGCGATCAACCCATGACTGTTTACTCAGCACACAATGGAGTTTATTCGGGCACAATATCCCCAGGGAAATACATGACTGGCATCAAAATGGATAAGAATGACGATACCAAGAGTCTCACGCTGAGCCCTGGTTTGTACTGCGTCTATGGCGGCTTGACTAATAATGCGCAATCTAATTTGACAGCCGATGGAGTTACCCTCTATTTCTACTCCGGTGATGTCGCCATTAATCAAAACGCAAAGGGTGGAGTGAGTCTCACATCCTGCAAAACCGCTCCATGCGGTAATCCATCAGCAGTGGAAGGATTATTGATGTTTTTCAGTCCTTCTTACCAGGCAGATATTACTCTTAATGGCGGATCAACCAATGTGTTTAGGGGAACCTTGTATGGTTCAAACGCAAATTTTCATCTGAATGGAAATACTGATACTACTTCCGAAGAATCCTTCGCTTTCAGTACACAAATTGTTGGTAATTGGATTGAAGTGAACGGAAAAGCTAACCTTACTATGAACCTAAAAGGTGAAGACTTCGTTCAATTGCCGCCTTCGCTCTCGCTTGTAAAATAAACATTGCAATATTAAGCAAGAGCCCTGCTTTTTTCAAAAGACGGGGCTCTTTATTTTAAGGCGTTTTAACTTTTTTTATCTTCGGCTTTTGTGGTTTCTCCACGTCCAAGCGGTAACCTATGCCGCGCACCGTCTTAATGAATTGCGGTTTGCGTGGGTTCTCCTCAATAACATGGCGCAGCCAACTCATGTGCACGTCCAACGAGCGGGTATCCGCGGTGTAGTCTGTCTCCCAGGCTTCGCTGAACATTGCCTTGCGTTCCACCACAGCGCCGGCGTGTTCCATCAGGATTTTAAGGATCACCACCAGGCGTGGGGTGAGCTGCACCTGTTTGCCGTTGACCAAAGCGCGTTTTTCCGCCACATCCAGCATGATGGGACCGGCTTTTATATCACAGTTGTTTTGAATGGGGAGTAAATGGCGGATGCGGTTGATCAATTTCTGCATTGTAAAAGGCAGCAATAGAACGATATCTGCGCCGTAATCATCGTTCGGGTCGCTATTCCGGTCGATCACCAGAATGAGCGGAAGCCCCGGTTGCTTTTCGCGCAAGGCTTTACAGATTCGTTTTCCACTGGTACGCATGGATGAAGCATCGACCACAATGAGATTCGGTACCACATGGTCCAGTTGATTCAATGCTGCTGCTCCGCTCGGAACACTCTCGACCAGGTAACTCTTCTTCGTCAGGCCGGCGGCGAATGACGGATGGTCGGTGCGTTTTCCTTCGATGAGCAGAATTCTTGGTTTGGTCAAATCAAAAATGTCCCGTATTGCAAGTGTTACAAAAATGTTTTGCACCCAATAACGGGTTAATGCCTATTGATGAAGTCAATAAGCATACGCAACAACTGCAAGGGTTAAAAGATGCAGCGGGCAAACCTTAAAAAAGCCCAGGTGTTCTCACCCGCCTGTTTAGTAAAAACATTATACACTAAACTTAAAAAAAACAAGATTACTCAAGGGCTTTTCTTAAGAATTGACCCCTCCTGCGGCAGTCCGTTGCGCAGCCTATACCGCCGTGTTAGAATAATATCCAGGGAGCGATCAGTTTCCAGGAGGATTCGTTTGGCGCAAATGGTGGAAGTGGTGATTGATAGTGTCAGAGTGAGCCTGACTAATCAGCAGCGCATCGTGCTGCTGCGACAAGAAAACCTGGAGCGCTACCTGCCAATCTGGATTGGTCCTTTCGAGGCGGAATCCATCACTATTTCCCTGCAAGAAATCGAAGTTGCCCGACCCCAGACGCATGATCTTTTGCTCAAGTCCATCGTAGCGCTGGGTGCGCGCCTGATACGTGTGGAGGTTATCGCGTTGAAAGGCGACGTGTTCTACGGCAATCTCGTGCTGGAGGTTAATGGCGAGACAGTCAATGTGGACGCGTGTCCCTCAGATTCCATAGCGCTGGCAGTACGGGCTCACGTACCCATCCTGGTGAACCGGGAGATCATGCATGAAGCCGGCATCGTTCCCGAAGAAGATATTCAATCCGAATTGTTCAACGAGGGCAACGACTTACTGGATGGCGGTGCTGAAGCAGGAACCTCAGTGGAAACTGAAGCACGTCTGTCGCTGTTCGAAGACTTTTTGCAGAACATTGATCTTGATGACCTGGATGACCATCAGGAAAAACCGGACGCAGAAGCGCCGAATCCCGACGACCAAACCTGACCGCAGGTCAGGCAATATTCTTAAAAATTTTTGGAAAAGGGAATCTCATGGGTAACTTTCCACCGTATGAAGATGAAAGCACCACTGTAATCCAGTCACAACCCAACAGCCGCGAAGCTGAAGAGGCGGTGCTCGGATCGGTTTTAATCAACCCTGATTCCTACTTTGAAATCTCACAGGTCATCAAGCCCGAAGATTTTTACATCATCCGCAACCAGTGGATATGGTGCGCGTATATGCGTCTGCACGACCGGAAAATCCCCATTGACATCCTGACGGTCAGCGAAGACTTGCAGGAGCAGGGTCAGTTGAGCGAAATTGGCGGGCAGGCTTACCTGCTTGCGCTGGTCAACCAAACGCCCACCAGCCTGCACGCCGAGGCGTACGCGCACATCGTTGAACAAACCTCCATCCGGCGGCGCATGCTTGCGGCTGCCAACGAGATTGCCAAGTTGGCTTATGATGAAGGCAAAGAAATCGGCACCATCATCGATGAGATCGAAAAATCAGTCTTCGGGCTTAGTTCGCGCCGGGTGCGCCACGATCTGCAGTACATCCAGGAGGTGGTGAGCGAGTACTATGACCACGTGGATGAACTGTCCAAGCGCGATGGTGAGTTCTTCGGCGTACCAACCGGTTTGATTGACCTCGATAACCTGCTGGGGGGTATGCAGAACTCCGACCTGTTGATCATCGCTGGCCGGCCTGGTTCCGGTAAGACAGGCTTCCTGTTATCCGTGGCGAAGAACGCCGCGCAGAAGCATAAGAAAAACGTGGCGATGTTCTCGCTGGAAATGTCCAACCAGCAACTCGTGCAGCGTCTGGTTGCCCAGGAAACCCGCATCGATACGCACCGCCTGCGTACCGGCAAGCTGATGGACGAAGAGTGGACGCTGTTCACTCAATCACTGGAATCCCTTGAAAACGCGCACATCTGGTTGGATGACACTCCTGCGATCACGCCGCTTGCCATGCGCACCAAGTGCCGCCGGCTCGACATGGAACACAAGCTCGACCTGATCATCGTGGATTACCTGCAGCTCATGGGCAGCGACTCACGCAGCGAGAACCGGGTGCAGGAAGTCTCGCATATTTCCCGCAGCCTAAAGGTGCTGGCGCGTGAATTGAACGTACCGGTGCTGGCGGCGGCGCAGCTTTCGCGCGCAGTCGAGCAGCGTGAAGGCAAACGCCCGGTACTTTCCGACCTGCGTGAATCGGGCAGCCTTGAGCAGGACTCGGACATCGTCATGTTCATCAACCGGCAGGATAAGGATGACAAAGAGAATGCGCGCAGGAACATCGCGGAACTAATTGTGGCGAAACACAGGAATGGTCCCACTGGCAGCATCGAGTTGATCTTCCTCGAGAATCTGGCGAAGTTCGAAAACGCCAAGAAGATGGAAGAAAGTTTCTCCGGCAGGAAGAAATAAGCAGCGTTGAAAAAATTCAAGGGCTTTACTCTTCAAATCGATAACGCGATCCCGATCGAGGACGCCTTTTTTACGGACCTGCTGCCGGACATGGATGATCTGGATGAGTTACGGGCTGCCCTGTTCACTTTCTGGTACCTGAACAGCCTGGTGGACGAACCGCGCTACTTTCACTTTGCCACTTTATTAGGCGACGGACGCCTGGCAAGCAGTTTTGGTTCATCCTACGAGGAGCAGGACGGGCGGTTAAAGACTGCGCTACAAAAAGCCTGCCAGCGCGGCATTTTGCTTGCCGCGAACCTGGACACTGAGACATACTACTTCCTCAATTCTGAACGCGGGCGGGCTGCGTGCGAAGGGTTGCAGGCAGGTCTCTGGCTACCTGACGGCGACGACCACCCACCCCTGGTGCTGCAGCCTCAGCGGCCAAATATATATACACTCTATGAACAGAATATTGGTCCACTGACACCCATATTGGCAGAGACACTGCAGGATGCCGAGCAGACTTACCCGGAAGAGTGGATCGAAGATGCGATCAAGATCGCGGTGATCAAAAATGTACGCACCTGGCGCTACGTGGAAGCCATTTTGAAATCCTGGAAAGAGAAAGGCCGTGATGGAACCGATCGAAAAACCGCTGAGGAGAACCGCAAAAGGGATAGCGAGGGAAAGTATGCCGACTTCATCAACAGCTGACACTACAGCTCAGTCGACTGAGGTCTGCCCGATCTGCGGCGGGGTGGGGTTCCTGCGCCGTGACCTGCCAATAGGCGACCCTGACTTCGGCAAATTGGTGCCTTGTATCTGCCGGCAGAATGAAACCAACCAGGCGGCGCGTTACCGTCTCTACCAATTGAGCAACCTCGAAGCTTTCAAAACCATGTCTTTTGCTTCCTTCTCCGTGCAGGGCAGGTTGGGGCTGGCTGACGAGCAAATCCGCTCATTGCAGTACGCGCTGAGCCAGGCACAGCAGTTCGCCGCCAATCCGCACGGCTGGCTGCTGCTGATGGGCTCATATGGCTGCGGCAAGACTCACCTGGCAGCGGCAGTCGCCAACACTTGCGTGGAATTTGGTATGCAGACCATCTTCCTCACCGTGCCGGACCTGCTGGATTGGCTGCGCTACTCTTACGACGCGACGGATGACACTTTCGAAAGACGCTTCGAAGAGCTGAAGAACATCAGCCTGCTGGTGCTGGATGATCTCGGCGCGCATAATTCCACCAGCTGGGCGGCTGAAAAGTTATTTCAGATCATGGATTACCGCTACATACGCAAGCTGCCAACCGTGATCACCTCCAACCTCGAGCTGGAAGACCTCGATGACCGCGTCCGCTCACGGTTGCAGGACCCTGACCTGGTCACCAATGTGCGCATCAGCGCACCTGATTACCGCTCACCAGTCAAGGACAGGCGCGATCCGCTGCAATACCAACTGCATTTGCTTTCTGACCGTTCTTTTGGCAATTTCAGCCTGCGCGAACCAGAGAACCTCACGTCTGAAGTCCAGCTAAACCTGGAGAAAGTGTTTCGCGCAGCACAGGAGTTCGCCGAGCACCCGCATGGTTGGTTGGTGATGACCGGTACTTATGGTTGTGGCAAAACCCACCTGGCTGCAGCGGTTGGTAATTACCGCAAGGGTATGGGAGACAGCCCGGTCTTTGTGGTGGTACCGGACTTATTGGATCATCTGCGCGCCACCTTCAGCCCTACCAGCAGCACCAGCTATGATGACCTCTTCAACCGGGTGAAATCGGCGCCGATCTTGATCCTGGATGATCTTGGTACGCAGAGCGCAACCCCCTGGGCGCGCGAAAAACTTTATCAGATATTCAACGAACGTTACAACGCGAAATTGCCGACTGTGATCACCATGTCCAGCAATCTTGAAGACTTAGATGCGCGAATCCGCAGTCGTATGCTCGATACACGCGTGTGCCGTATTTACGAGATCATCGCGCCTTCGTATCGCGGTAGCAGCCCTAAGCCAGTGCGCGCTCGGCGTAAATAAACCCCAACAAGTGTGATGACTCCCGGATCTTATGACCGGGAGTTACTTTGGTTAATCTACCGGTTCGATCTCTGAGGTGCAATGCGGGCAGCGGTCAGCTTTCTTAGCAATAACGCTTAGGCAGTGCGGGCACTCCCGGGTGGTGACTTCTACTGGGGCTTCCTCTTTTTTGGAAATGCGGTTGAGCGCCTTAACCATGAAAAAGACAATCACCGCCAGGATAAGGAAGTAAACTACGTTGTTGATAAAGAGACCATAATTTAATGTAGGAGCTCCAGCCGACTTCGCATCAGCCAGGTTCGCGTACTTGGTGTCACCGAGGTTGATGAACAGGTTGCTGAAGTTGACCTTACCCAACAGCAGACCGATTGGTGGCATGAACACGTCGTCCACGAGCGAAGACACAATCTTACCGAACGCCCCGCCGATAATCACGCCAATCGCGAGGTCCATTACATTGCCGCGCATGATGAATTTCTTGAATTCCTGCCACATGATAAGCTCCTTTTGCCGATTTTTCCCTGTTTTTATTTTACATTTCATTTCACGCTGGCGCATAGAAAAAGCAGGCAAGTGATAGAATTATGCCCATGTTTTCTGACCTCCCAAGAAAAATCCGAACCTATCCGAGCCAATTCTGGCTGATCTCCTTCCTGATGATGCTGGCGTGGCTGTTCTTCAGCCTCATCTGGTCGTACCTGCTTTTGTACATCAGCCAGAAAATGGGACAACCCCTTTCATCAATCTCCTGGTTAATGACGCTCAACGCCATTGTAGGCATGGGTGCATCCTTCCTGGGGGGTAATGTTGCAGACCGTTTCGGTCGCAAAGGGGTAATGGTACTTTCCCTGCTCATCACTGGCGTGGGCTGGTTCTTTTATCGCGCTGCTGGAACCTTGCCGGTATTTGCTTTGTTGACCATCATCACCGGCGCAACCACGCCGCTTTACCGTCTCACTGCCGACGCAATGGTGGCTGACCTGGTGCCGGTAGAGAAACGGTTGGATGCCTATTCCATCCTGCGCATGGGCAACAACCTGGGCGTGGCGATCGGCCCGGTGGTGGGTGGATTGCTGGTTTCCCTTTCTTACTTCATCGCATTTTCGGTGATGGGGATCGGTTTTGCGGTCATCGGTCTGTTGGCTTTTATATTCATCAGGGAGAGCCGGGATTGGAGATCAGGTGAACGACAAACCTTACCACCTGCTGAGGGCGGTTACCGTGCAGTGTTCAAGGATGCGATATTTATGCGCGTGATTGGCGCGTACACGCTGAACCGCGTCTGTACATCGATCTTGTGGATGATGCTGGCAGCCTACACCAGCCAGAATTTTGGTCTCTCCGAAAGTCGTTATGGGTTCATTCCCGCGACCAATGCCGTAATGGTCATCCTGTTGCAACTGTTCGTCACCCGGCGAGTCAATCATCACCGTCCGCAAGCGGCGATGAGCGCTGGGGCGCTGGTGTACGCGGTTTCGATCTTTAGCATCTCGTTTGGCACTGGTTTCTGGTGGTTCTGGTTGTGCATGGTCGGTGCTACTATCGGAGAAATGATCCTGGTGCCCACGACCACCACCTTTACCTCGCGCCTGGCGCCAGCTAACATGCGGGCGCGCTACATGAGTGTATACACACTCACCTGGACGGTCGGCACCGGACTTGGCCCTCTGCTAGCCGGTTTTGCCAGTGATCTCTTCGCGCCGCGGGCGATGTGGTACGCCGCCGGGTTGGCGGGGTTTGCCGCCTTTTTCATTTTCCTGAACATCGCCAGGTCGAAACCCGCGCTGGATACCCGTTTGCATGAGGGTACAATGGAAAGCGTATGAGCGATCTCATTCCCCGTCTTCAAAAGCTCGTCCGGGATTATCCCGCCCAGTTCTGGTTGATTTTCGCCGGCATGTTGATCAGCACGATCGGCTCGTCCATGATCTGGCCTTTTCTGATGATCTATGTTTCGAAGAAACTGGCTGTTCCGTTAACCCAGGTCGCGTCGCTCATCACCATTCAAGCAATGATGGGATTGGTCTTCGCACTGGTCGCTGGACCGATCATCGATCGGGTAGGTAGAAAATGGGTCATGGTGATCAGCCTGGTGGGCAATGGGCTGGTCTATGTGCTGTTAAGCCAAGCGCAGACGTATGCCGAATTCGCCCTGGCAGAAGCACTGCTCGGTGCATTCAACCCACTTTACCGTGTAGGCGCTGATGCTATGATCGCCGACTTGATTCCGCAGGAAAAACGCCCCACAGCGTACGCCATTCTGCGCATGAGCGGCAACACAGGTGTGGCGATCGGTCCTGCGATTGGCGGGTTTGTCGCGGTACAATCTTATGCCACAGCCTTTTTCATCGCCTCCGGCGGGATGATCATCTACGGTCTGCTGGTCGCTTTGAAGGCGCGTGAAACCTTGCCGGTGTTCGACCGCGGAACAGAACGACGAACCGTGTTCGAGGGATATGGCAAAATCCTACACGACCGCGAGTTCATGAGTTTCACGTTCGCTTTTACGCTCACCTCCATGCTGGCGTCGCTTATTTGGATATTGTTGCCAGTCTATTCGAATCTGCAGTTCGGCATCCCCGAGAACCGCTACGGCTTCATTCCCACCACCAATGCGGTGATGGTGGTGGCGTTGCAATACCTGGTCACCACGCTAACCAAACACTTTAAGCCGTTATCGGTGATGACGGTGGGGACGGCATTTTACGCGGCGGCGACTGCAATGATCGCACTGTTCAGCGGCTTTTGGGGCTTCTGGCTCTGCATGGTGGTGATGACGGTTGGCGAACTGATCCTCATCCCCACCTCCAATACATATACCGCGAACCTCGCTCCGGCGGATATGCGGGGCAGGTATATGAGCATTTACGGTTTGACGCACAGCGTGGCTTCAGGCATCGCGCCTCTGGTGGGAGGTTTCTTGAGCGATACGATTTCTCCTCGCGCAACGTGGGTGGGCGGCGGGGTGATCGGGTTGATCAGCGTTCTGGCGTTCGTGGCGCTGGCAGCCAGGTACCGGCAACCCGCGAACCCAGGGGACGGGCTTGTGGTCCAGTCAATCGAATCCGAAGGTCAAAAAAACCTTCGATTGTGAAGAAACCCTCGATTCTGTATAATTTGAGTATGGGCAAGCGGCTTTCGTTCCTTTTGCTTCTTTTCCTTGCGCTGGGGCTGATTTTCCGGTTCGCAGTACCGGTGTCTGCCCTGAAAGCCGACTCGCTTTATGTGCCGGAAACCGGGCACTGGATTTGGGGGGAGTTCCTCGAGGCTTATAATGCCAACCCTGATCCGCAGTTCTATTTCGGCAACCCCATTACAGATGATTTTGTCGATGCGGGCACGAAGGCGCACGTTCAATATTTTGAGAAAGCTGTTTTTGAGCTAGTTGAGACTGAGGATGGTTCCCGGATCCGGCTGCTGCCGTTGGGCCCGCTGCTGCACGACGATCAAAACCAGTTGGCGGATATCCCCAATGAAGGTCCCTCGTGCCGGTCTTTTTCATCAGGCTACAACACCTGTTATGCCTTCCTTCAATTCTACGATTCTTTTGATGGCAGTAATCGATTTGGATTACCCATTTCGAAAGTCGAAGTAATCGATGGACGATTTATGCAATATTTTGAATATGCGCGCATGGAATGGTGGCCCGACCTGCCGGCCGGACAGCGAGTGAAATTATCCGACCTTGGGCGTATCTATTTTGACAAAGTGGCAGCCGATCCAAAGCTATTAAAACCCAGCCCACCGCCGGAAGCCACCGGCAGTCTGTTGGATCCGCGCGTACGAGTTTTCGTAAGCCAGGCGCTGATCGGCAGCGGTGAGCAGCAGACTGTGTATGTGATGGTGCAGGACATGTATCTGCGCCCCATCGAAGCTGCGCAAGTGGATGTCACCCTGTCATTTCCGAACGGCACCACCGAACGCCACCGCCTGCCAGGAACCGCTGCAAACGGCATCAGCCGGTTTACCTTCATAACCGCTGATCTGCCAGCCCGCTCGATAGTGTACCTCAAAGCCGAGGTCGCCATCCGCGGTGAATCTGGCGTTGGAAGGTCCTGGTTTCGCATTTGGTGGTAGACTGATTACGAAAAGAAAATCCCCTCTTCATTGAGGGGATTTTCTCGAAGGTGAGGTTTATTGTTTCTTTGTGATCTCCTGGTACAGTCTCTCGTAATCCACCCGGTTGGGGGGGTCAAGCGCGATGATCTGAGAGATCACTTCAGCTGAGCCTGTGATGTTCTTCTCCACCATGAGTTTTTCCGCCAAAGCGTCCAGCTTGGCAACAGCTTTTACCAGTTGACCCTGTGTAACGCAAAATGCCGCCAAACGTCTTTGAATCTCAATATTATCCGGATGCTCGAGTAGGAGGTCATCCAGGAACTTTTCAATCTCCTGAGTTTTTTGTTCCGCTTCAAGCAACTTCAAAAAGGCATCCAGCTCGTTGATGGCGGCGGCATCCAGGTTCAACCGATAGTATAGGTCCACCAAGGCAAGGCGCGGCGCAGGGTCAAGGGGCAGCAGGCTGCGAATCTGTTCATACACCAGGACGGCTTCTTTCCAGTTCAAGCTCTGTAATTCAATATCCGCGAGTCGATTGAGGATCTTGAGCGATTGTTCTTGTCCAGACCGCAACTGGCGTGAGAGGTTGAGTGCTGTGTGATAAGCCCTGCGGGCTTCGACTAGATCAGCCAACAGGTAATGCACGTTGGCAAGCTCCATATACTGCCGGATCAGCTCGTCGAAATTATTTTCAAGACGCAGAAGCTCGATAAGGGTTTTGCGTACCGTGATATCCATAGGCGCAAGCCGGGTGACCCGGGTAAGCAGGCGCAGCGCGGAGGTATTGTCATTGCGAATCATGTACAGCCTGGTCACGATCAGGAATTTTTCGATCGCTTCTACCACCCTGCCTTCGTTGATCAGAATCTCGCCCATCTGAATGTGCAGGGGCAGGTAATTAGGAGCGTAGGTGATCGCGCGGTACGACTCCTCCATCGCCGTGCGGTGTTTGCCCTGCTGTATCAGTTGCTGCATTTCCGTCAAGGAGTCGACCAGCCGGCTGCTGTTGGCGTCGATCAGCATTTCAACCAACGGAAGGGGCGGTGCCCCCTCAGGTTGTTTGGGCAGTTGTTTACGCGCTTCCTGCATATATCTACGCCAATCCTGGCGGTTCAATTGCCCGCTGATCGCCGCGCATAAGTTGCGCATGTCCTTTTCCTGAGTGATCAGGCTGCGCGATTCGAGGATTGGTTCATAAAGCTGGTATAGTTCCAGCGCCTGTTCTTCAGGGACGGTCTCGCAATCTGCCAGCATCAACGCGTAGAGATAATGGGACGTGGCTTCGCTGAGCATCCCTCCATTGAGACTGAGTTCCCCGCTGATCAGGCGGGAGGCAAGTGCGTAAGATGGATCATTGAGTGTGCGCTGCAAATACTGTAGGCTCTTTTCCGGGTCATCCTGACTGAGCAGTAAGCCTAGTAAAAAGCTAACAGCTGGCAGGTTGAGACCGGCTAAAATGGTTTTTTCGAGTTCAGCAGCCGCTTCATCATTCCGACTGGCCGTGTGAAGGTCAATGGCATGGCCAATGTGCAGCTGAATATTCTTTTGGTCAACGGTCAGGTGCCCCGTGCTGAACTCTAAACCAGCACCTTGTACCCTGGACGGGTGCAAGGGGTTTTGAGATGATACAGTATCATTTTCTTCGAACAGCACATCCGCGATTGCTTCGAGGGCATTCAGGCGCGCTTCAGTGATAGGATCGTGACTCTCCAGGCTGTCAGGGGCGGTCTGGGCAGTCTCGATCTCACGCACTTGTGCCATGCGCAAAGCGCCGCTAACCTCCGGTTCTATTTCGCGTAAAGGGATTCGCTGCATGTTTGTTAACGCAGCACGCGCATTCTTTACCTCTTGAGACTCCGGGTTGATCTGTGAAGCATATTCAAGGATCTGGGCTGCTTTTTCATCATCGCCGTCGCGCTGCACCAGCGCTGCCAGATCGATGAACTCTGCCACAGCTTCCTTCTTTTTTCCGAGCTTGGAGAAAACCATGCCCATCCTGGCGCGCACAGTCTGGTTTTGAGGGTCGAAGCGCAGCATGGCACGGTAATCGGCGAATGCACGGTCTAGATCGCGATTCTTTAATTGCAATTCACCTGCCTGGTAAAAGCTTCTCGCCGCTTCTTGCAGCAACCCTTCGCGTTCGTAAATGCGGGCAATACGTTCCATGGGCATGGGGTCGAGCGGGTTTTCACGCGCCAGTTTTTGGAAAATGCGCAGTGATTCGCTGTAACTTTTCTGGTGAAACAACGCAAGTCCGAGACTTGCGAGAACCGAAGGATTGTCAGGTACTGCGATTAGGGCATCGTTGTATGCCTGTATTGCGCCAGCCCAATCGTGATCCCAAAGGGCGGCGTGCCCTTTGGATAATTTCACTTGAAAATCACTCTGCGCATTAGTCATAGCTCGATTCTACACTTTCCTTCAGAGTTTAGAGTGCCTGCATACTTCCCCAGTTTACACCACTTCTGGCTTCAGTAAGCAGTGGAATATCAAGTTTGTAAGCCTCCTCCATCACCCGGCGTACTAGTATGACAGCCATTTCTAATTCATCCACTGGCACTTCGAGCACCAGCTCATCGTGCACCTGCAGGATCATGCGCGATTTCAAACCACTCGAAGCTAGCGCATCCTGAACGTTGATCATGGCGATTTTCATGATATCCGCTGCTGTTCCCTGAATGGGCGCGTTGATGGCTTCGCGTTCTTCGCGGTTACGCATCATCTGGTTCACCGGGTTGGCCAGGTTGGGGAAGTAGCGCCGCCTGCCGAGCATGGTTTCCACATACCCCTGGCGCGCTGCCGTGACGCGAATGTTATCGAGATACTCCTTTACGCCCGGGAAATGCTCGAAGTAATCTTTGACAAAATTCTCTGCCTCTGCCAGAGTCAGGTCAGTCGTGCGGGTGAGCCCGAAGGGGCTCATGCCGTAGATCAAGCCAAAGTTGATCGCTTTCGCGTGACGCCGCTGATCCTTGGTGACTTCGTTTAATGGGATATCGTAGATCGCAGCAGCAGTGGTGGCATGAATGTCTTGCCCTTCGCGAAATGCATCCAGCATGGCTTTATCCGCCGCCATATGTGCGACAATGCGCAGCTCGATCTGGCTGTAATCGACCGACACCAGGGTGTACCCGGGTGCAGCTACAAAACCAAGCCGCACCTGCCGTCCAAGCTCGGTGCGCGTGGGGATGTTCTGCAGATTAGGGTCGGAGGAAGCCAGCCTGCCGGTGACGGAACCGGTCTGGCTGAAGCTGGTGTGCACGCGCCCGCTGCGCGGGTTGACCTGAAGGGGCAGCGAGTCCAGATAAGTGGATTTCAATTTGGAAAGTTCGCGGTATTCCAGCAGCAGGTCCACCACCGGGTGCTTGCCTTTCAGTTCATCCAGCACGGCGGCGGAAGTAGAGTAATGACCGCTGGCGGTCTTCTTGCCGCGGTCAGGCGGGTCGAGTTTCAGGTCTTCAAACAGCACCTTTGAGAGCTGCTGTGTGGAATTGAGATTGAAGGAGTGACCAACCTGACTGAAGACCTCGCCCTCGAGTTCAGCCAGGCGCTTGCCCATTTCACGGCTGAATTTATCGAAAAAGGCTGTGTCGAGCGATATACCTTCCCGCTCCATGCGGATTAGCACCGGCACCAGAGGCATTTCGATCTCTTTAAAAATCCTCGTACATTTGTGTTCTTCCATGCGTTTTTGCACCACTGGCACCAGGCGTAGGGTCACCTCGGCGTCAGCGGCAGCGTATGGAGCAACGGCAGTGATTGGCACCACCTCCATACTCAGTTGATCCTTGCCGCGCCCGATCAATTCCTCAATGTGGGTCATGCTGATGCCCAGCAGGGTATCCGCCATGTCCTTCAAACCGAGGTTGCGCGACGCTGGATCAACCAGCCATTCCGCGATCATCGTATCAAAGGATAAGGGAGTGACATCCAACCCATAGTTACCCAGCACCAGGGCGTCATACTTGATATTGTGCCCGGCCTTTCGGATGGCGGGATCGATCATCACAGGGGTAAGCGCAGCGATCACCTCATCTAAGGGCAGCTGAGGCGATTGGTTTTTATGACCAACCGGGATGTAATACCCTTCGCCTTCACGCACTGCCAGTGAGATTCCCACCAGGTCGGCGCGCAGTGGGTCGAGCGCGTTGGTTTCGGTGTCAAAGGCGATCAGCTTGCTGTCTACAAGGTCATTGATGAGTTGTTGCAATTTCTCCTGCGTGTCGATGACTTTTACATCAAGGTCATATGTGCTAGGAATGCTGATCTCTTTCACTTCTTCGCCAAAAAGAGAGAGCTGCGGACTAGCCTGGTGCGTGAGCGGCGAGACGATCATGCGCAGCCGAGGGATGAGGGTGCGGAACTCGAGCTCGCGGAATAGCGCCTCGACTGCCGGTATGTTGATGTGGTCAGTGCGGGCTTCCTCCAGCACCAGTTTTATCCCCACATCCGTTCTGATCTGCGCCAGGTCGCGGCTCATGTAGGCGGAATCTTTGCCAGCCTCAAGTTTTTCGCGCGTCTTGCCAGTGATCTCACCGATATGCTCGTAGACACCATCGAGGGAGTTGAATTTCTCGAGCAGAGTGACGGCGGTTTTGGGCCCGATCCCCGATACGCCGGGGATATTATCTGAAGTGTCCCCCACCAACGCTTTGTAATCCACCACCTGGGAGGGATCAATGCCCAGGTACGCCCGCACATCGGCAGGCGCGTAATTCTTTGAGTCTGACAGCTTGGCACCCGGCAGGCTCACCGTGATGCGGTCGTCGACCAGCTGCAGCAGGTCACGGTCGCCGGTGATGATCTTCACACCCAACCCCTGTTCGACCGCCTGGAGGGCGATGGACCCCAGCACATCGTCGGCTTCAACGCCTTCTTTTTCGAGGCGCGGGAGATGGAAAGTGTCGATCATCTTGCGGATACGCTCAATCTGCGGGCGCAGGTCGTCAGGCATTTTGGCGCGAGTGGCTTTGTAATCTGGGTAGAGATCATTGCGGAAGGTCCTACCGGTGTCAAACGCGACCGCCAGGTATTCGGGTTTTTCCTGTTCCAGTAGGCGCATCAGTACATTGGCGAAACCGAAAATCCCCGCGGTGGGTTCACCCTCGCGGGTCTGCATGCGGTCGCTCATACCGGCGGTGATGGCGTAATAGGTGCGGTAAGCGAGCGCGTGACCATCGATCAAGTAAAGTATAGGAGGCATTTAGATTTCCTGTCGTTTGGGTTATTCGCCCCTGGTTTGAAGTAGACGTGTCCGATCCACGAACGCTTTGATCATCGAATAGGGAGCGGATTGGGTACCGCTAATCGCCAGGTATTCTCGCGCCCAAAACCCCTGGTCTGCCGCGTCGTCTTGCAGGTCCGGAAAGGAATCAAATAGTTGATCCGAGGTGCGCTGCATGATCTCGTGGATGGCGGAGGTTGGGCTGGTCGCGGCGGGCAGCGCTACGGACCACTGCAGGTGCTGTGGGCGTATTGAAATGCCGGTCAAACGCCAACCATTGTTGGCATGGATCCAGGGAAGGATTAAAGCCAGGCGCTCCGCGATGGCTTGGGTCAAAAAACATTGTGGGTCGCGTGGGAGAATTACGCAGCTGAATTTATTGAGCGCTACCAGTGGTTCGCCTGGTTGAGAGGGCTTGGTAATTGATGTAGATTTCTTCGCAGATTGAGGGATTTCTACTAGGTCAGGGTCGGGAGAAAGTTGTGTTTCGGGTAGATCCTCGGCGATCCAGTCTTTCAAATAGGCGAGATCCTCATCGGCGTCAGAAACGCCATCCGTTGAGGAGTCCTGAAGGCTTGCCGTACTTTCTGGTTGTTGGGTGTTGCCGATTAAACCGTTCAGCTTCGTCGTTAATGTATCAGTGGTTACGGGTAGTTGGATCTGTCCAACCGCATTGGAGAATAGCGATCCCCCGTTTTGCCCGTCTGCTTGTGATCCGATCAAAAGAACCTTCATACCGGGGAGTAAAGCCAGGCGGGGCATCAGATCGGAGAACGTCACTTCAGGGTCGCTGGTATCCAGGATTAGCGCGTTGTAGGCATCACTGGAAATCAGCTCCCCTAGAATCTCTGGGGAGCTGATCGTGTGCAGCTCCACCATGGGTTGATGCGCTGCCCAATCGTTCAGCGTTTCCAGGGTCGAACTTTCGGTTGAGCAGGCGAGCACCTTAAATAGCATAGGAAAAGTGTATCACGTGCTATTATGCGGCGCAAGTTCAGGGTACTTCAGGGTTACTTCAGGGTACTTGCTGATCAAAGAGCGCACAGATCGGTGAGGTGCGGTTCTCGTGAATGTCCGGCGAGGTCTCAACATAGGATCGTATCTAAATGTGAGTTTAATTCTTCAGTGCATTGGGGTAAATAAACAAAAAATGTGAAAGCGTTCAGCTTTCACATCTTCAATACCATTAAGCAAGATTACTCAAAGCTTATGCCGGTGATTAACCAGGTATCATCCACCTGGTCGAAAATGAGTACAACATCATAGGTCTCGCCGGTTAGCTCTGCCGTACCCTGCAATTCGGCAGTTGTGTTATCAATAGATGTGCTGGTGAACTTCCATTTTTCGAAGTTCCTGATCGAAGTCCATTCCGCCCAACCTGCCTCGCCACCGACTTCAGTATGGATATCCGGATGGAGCATCTGATAAGAGGCGGCGTTGTCTCCGGTGCTGAGTGCAGACATGAATTGATTTCCAAGATCACTCACATCACCTAGTGAACTGCACGCGGAAAGAGAAAAGACCATAATCAATACTACAGATAAACCAATCAACCACCTATTCTTCATACCAAACTCCTTATTTATGGATATAGTAAAATTGATTATATCCAGAATAAACGAAATTGTTGGTGTGAGTTTACAGGTCGATGACCTGCTGACCGGGGGTCTCCCCGTCTGCTTCCCATTTCTGGAACTTCTCGATATCGTTCCGGACTTGGCGAAAGACGAAGACCATCACTGCCGCGTCATCCACCAATCCTGCCACGGGAATCCAATCCAGCACCAGGTCGATCGGTGAGACAAAGTAGATGATGGTTCCGGCGACCATGGCGATTGATCCCCATGGCACAACCGTGTACTGTTTGTTGACATACGCCTTTAGCATGCGGTTGAAGGCTTTGAGTTGCGACCAGAAATCCCGGTTGATGGTTGAACCGGGCTCGTGGGCATTTGTCTTTCGAACCGCTTCCTCCACCAGGATTCGGGTCTTCTCAGGGTCATGCAGGTATTCTTCAGCCTTTTTCTTGTGGCGGTCGACGGCCCGGCTGATATTTTCTTCAGAGAAAGTAAACGGATTTTCGCTCATGCAATACTTTTCAATAAGTCAAAACTGCCCAAGTATTCGATCGGCCGGAAGCTCACCACGCCGAGCTGCGTGAATTCGCCACTGATCGGCTTGAAGTTCTCTTTGAAAACCCCCACCGAGCGGCATAATTCGTCCCGGGCGATATTGAATTCGAGGGTGAGATGAGGCACCCAGTTTCCTGGATGGTAATAAGGTGATGAATCGATGCCGGTATACTGCAAACGCGCGTGCAGTTCGGCGTGCGCCTCGAGCAACTTTGCGCTGGGCACGGGATACAGGAATAACACATTATCTGAGGTCGGAAATGTGCCCACCGCGCCGAGACGAAAGCTGAATCGGGTGAGTGTGGCAGCGAATGCTTCGGTCATGGCGAGCAGTTTTTGCGCATCGACCCTGGGAAAAACTGCCAGGCTGACGTGCGGTTTGTCGTTCATCAGCCCTTGTACAGGCTGCACACCGTCGCGGTATATCGAGTCTCTGAACTCCAGCACTTTGGACTCAGCTTCCTCGTCAAGAAAAAGCTCGATGGCAAACCCTTCTGTGAGGCTCTTGTGTTCGTTGTTCAATTTGCCCTCATCATTTCAACAGTCATTAATTTTACCATCTACCGCATTAACCCTTGCTATCCTCGGATCATCTTTATTACCTTCCAAACTTTCAAAACGGTGCAGGCGATTTTTTGTGGCTCTGCACCTCATCCATGTATCCCTTGATCGCCGGGAGGGCAGTCATTCGTTCGTAGAAGAAGTTGTTGACGAGGTTGATTATTCGTGCTCGGGCGGCTTCAGCCTCGGCGGTGAGCTGCTCTCGCGCCTCGGGCTGTGCCAACGCAGAGCGCAGGTTAAGCAGGTGTTTGACGATCTCCGTCTCCTCATCCCCTTCGAGCGCGCGGATGACCTCGAGAATCAGTTTATCGGTCGAGCCCACCATCTGTTCGTACGTGATGGATGAACCGGGAATGTAGGCATCATCGATCGTGCGGATGAGAGACCAGATCTGGTAGAGGATGGTCGCCGGTTCATCGAAAAGTTCGCGTAAAAAGGCGGCTTCTTCGTACTTGCCGGTAAGGCGGAAGATATTGTACATGCGCTTGGCTACCTTACCGTAATTAATATCTTTCGTCAGGTACTTGTAAACTTCACGCTCAAGCGCGGTAACATAATCATCCAACGCGTCTGAAGAGACATGCTGTGCTAGTTTTGAAAAGATGGGTACTGATGCGACGTCCAGGTAGACTTCCTGGAAGTATGGGTCGAGGAATCCATCCAACGGGGTGATCTCACCGTCAGGTGCTTCCCATGTCACATCCAGCATGTTGCTGGCATTAGAAAGCTGCCTGCGTAAAGGGTCAGCCACCACCCAATCTAACTTGCACCAGCCGGGTTTGAGTTTTACTTCATCCCAATGCACCGCGACTGCTTCTCCTTGCGTGGTAAATCCATCGATCCTGCCGGATCTGATGGCGTCAGGGTGCCAGGAGACCGGTGAACCCGCACGCACATCGCGACCATCGATAACCACATCGCGCGGGTGCTCACCAAATTTCACCTCGATGAGCTGGTAATTATCCCCCTGCAGCGTGGCAAGCGCTTTTTCACGCATGATACCTGCCAAAATATCGCAAGACTCTTCACGGGTGGGCGCGATGATATTGATTCTTTCAAAGTAATCGCAATCACCTGGGTAAGACTGGATCTTGGATTGGGCCGATGAACCCGAAAGTGCTAGTGCCGTTTCGACCTTACCGGGAATGTCTTCAAACTCCACTATTTTGCCGATGCGTTTGAAATAATCCAGGTCCTTGTCGCTGAAATCCAACATGGTGATATTGTGCCCAAACACCCCGGCGCGTGTATCCATCGAGATCTGGCTGCTGCCCTTGTACGCCGCCATGCTGGTTAACCATTGCAGGGCTTCCTCCTCACCCACCTCGATCCCCAATCGCTGCGCTGACTCTCTTATCCGCTTCAGATCATCATGCTTTGAACCACCCGATTCAGCCATAAGTTCTCCTATATTGCGACTAAAATGGTCTGTAATTAAGCAACAGTATAGCAAAAAAAACAGGGTAAGCGATCAATTATTCTGATAAATTGAATTTTGGGTTTAATTTAAGGATCTTGCGGAAGATTTCCGCCTGGTCCTGCGCATCGCGCAGCGCATTGTGCGTGAGGCGAACCTCCTCGAGGAAATGGCGCGAGATGTGGGGCATGGATGTATCCGCCCAGTCAACCCCCTGCTGCCCCATGAAATACGCCTTGATGTCCAGCGCGCTGTGACCGAAGGGGTTTTCCCCCCGGTAGCGCATAAAATAATCGTGGATAAACATCCAATCAAATGGGGCATTGAAGGCCACGAATACCGGCCTGGCGTCTGCGGGTACGACCCCAGCGATCCAGCGCGCAAAATCCCCCAGGGCTGCTGCCGGCTCATCACCGGTTTTATGCAACATATCCAAGTCCAACCCCGAAATGGCAAGAGCTTCGGGTTGAACGTCGTCGCGGTCGGGCTTCAGTTCCGCATAAAACGAGTTAGTGATGTCGCTCACCAGGCAAGCGCCGATTGACAGCATCGCATACCTGGCGGGGTAAGGTCCCGCAGTTTCCACATCGACGCAGATGAAAATTTCATGAGTCATCAGTACCGGCAATCCGCGTGGTATCTGTGATCAGTCATCGAAAGGTTCTTTGTACAGCAATATGCGGCAGGTTTTGTCTGTCAAAGCATTATCACAATCGACCTTCACGCTGTAGAATTTCCCCAACCCCGCCCAACTGCAGAATTCCTGCACAAAACCTGCCAGGTATTCCCCGTTGAGGCTGAGGCTGCCAGGTTGAGGGGCGAAATTAATCAACCAGAGCTCACGTTGTTCCTGTAATTCGATCGAAACCCCCTTTTCGTTTGTCATGAACCCGCAAATTTTGGCGAGCCCAAGCGAAATCTTGCGTTTTACAGGAGAGTAGCGAAAATCATGGTCTTCCCAACCCAGGCTCTCGCGGCGTTGCTCGTGCCAGTGATAGAACCCGGCTCTGCCTGCGCGGTGAAGTGTGCCGCGAACGATCAGGCTTTCAGGATGTTGCGAGAACATTTGCTGAAATTCATCCACCTCCGCGCTGCCTAAAATTTCTACCAGGCTGGGGGTCTCGAAGTCCATACTTAAAGTATCAGATTGATATTGGTTCATTGATTACGACAGATTTTACGGCTGCACCTGAGGAGGCGCTTTCTTATCCATCTCCTCCAGGATGCTGTAAAGAAGCTCAAGCAGCACGTTTTTCACAGAACCTTTCTTCGTTGCTTCGCAGGGCAAAATCTTGACGGAGGGATCAAGCCTGAGCGCCAGGCGCACATCCTCGATATCCCAGGCGTCATAGAGGTCCTGCTTGTTCGCTGCGACGAGATAGGGGGTTGGCGCATAAGCATGAAAGGTTTCCAGGATGCTGCGCGCTTCGCGGAAGGTCTCCGGTCTGGAGCTATCCACCATTACAATGAACCCCAGCATGCCTTCGGAGAGGATCTCCCACATGAAATCAAAGCGTTTTTGCCCCGGTGTGCCGAACAGAAAGAGTACCAGGTCGTTGTCGACCGTGATCCTGCCAAAATCCATGGCGACAGTGGTGGTTTCCTTCACTTTCTCCGGTGCTGAGGTGATCTTGCGCTCAGTCGACACCACGTCGATCTCACTGACTGACCGAATGAACTCTGTTTTCCCCGCATTGAAAGGCCCTGTGATTACAATTTTTACCGTCTGGGTCTGCATGAAGTATTCCTCTGAAAGTCTCAGATCGAGCGAATGCGGTCGATCAAGCGTTTGATTAGTGGACGGTTTTCGGTCGGTTTGTTGACCGGCAATGACGCGCCTGGCAGCGCAACAGGTTGTCCACCGGGTCGGACGATCTCGACCAACCCGGCTTGCAGCAGCGTGTAGACCACGCGGCGGATCTCAACTTCGTCCAGATTGGTGGTGGCTGCGATCTGCTGGATGCTATTCTTCGGGTTGACATAAGAGATCACCCGCCACTCGGTCGAGTTTAAATTGATGCGACTCAAGTCTGTACCCGGTCGTTCAGTGAACTTCAATGTCATTTCTAGGCTGGGAATCTCTGACCTGAGTTCCTCGATCTCTTTCAGTTCGCGCGCGCCTTCTACGATCAGGTTTTCGAGGTTCAACCGCACTGGTATATGTTCTTCAGGCGGCATTTCTCCCGGTTCAAAGCGAAAAAAGCCATCCGTCCACGAGAATAAGGGGCGGATCTGGCTGGCGTATTCCTTTTCAAGCACGTTCAGGATCTGGTCGAGTGTGGCGTATCCAGCGTTCACCAGGTAGATGCCGATCTCCTGGTCGTTCTGACCTGCCAGGCGTTCGCGCAGCAGGCGGTGCTGCGCACCAGTGATCAGTTGGTGATCGGTAATTGTTTTTAATAGGGAGGGTTTTTCCCCGCCGGTTTCAAAGTGGGTGAGTTTTCCGTTATGGAATACTGCCCGGCATGACATCCCCGGTCTTTCAATGTAAAGGGCGCCGGACTTGTTCGCCAGGTTGACCAGGTTCAATAATTGGGTAAACGAAAAGTCCTTTAAGAAACCTTTCAATGTCATCCGCCAACCCTTAGGGAGTGAACTGCGTTCATAAGATTATACATCAAGACTGAGTAGCGTCAATTTATGTTTTCGAGAGGCGTTTAACCCCCCGATGTCAATTTTAGTATAATCACTGTGCTGTCATACAACAAAGGAAGTTCATGCCTCCAATCAAATCATTGCTGGAAAAATACGATCTCGATCTACTACTGCGCATCGCCAGGGCGTGGGATGTGGAGATCAGCCAGCGCGATGCGCCTTCAGCCAGGGCTGACCTGGTTGCGCAGATGGTGAACAAAGAGGTATTCAGATCTGTCTTGGGGGGATTGGATGAACCGGCGCGGCTTGCCTGGCAGACGCTCGCGGGTCGTGGCGGACGCCAGACCTGGGCGGAGTTTTCGCGACTCAACGGCGAGATTCGCGACTTGGGGGCGGCTGCCCGCCAACGCGAACAACCAGACCTACACCCAGTTTCAATCTCCGAAACGCTGTGGTACAGCGGCGTAATCGGGCGGGCATTTTTAGGCGGCGCAAGTGAGCCGGTCGAGTATGCCTTTATCCCTGATGAATTGGCGAGCTTTATTCAGCAACCGGCTGTACAACTGGTCAAGGCATCGGTCAGGCCGGCGGTGAACCAGTCGCCGCGCCACGTCGCACGGGCTGACAGCGCCATCCTCGATCAGCTTACTGATCTCCTGGCAGCCAACCGAGCACAGCGTGAGTTGCCAGAGGCGGTGTTCACAGCCTGGGCTAAACCGCAGAGGTTCCTGCAAGCGCTGCTGATGGATGCCGGCTTGACCGCCGCGGATAGGCAGCCGAAGGTTGAGGCGTTAAGAGAGTTTTTTAACTCTGATCGGGATAAAACGCTCCAGCGGCTTTTTCTTGCCTGGCGCAACTCCACCACGCTCAATGAATTGCGCATGCTGACCGGGCTAACTTGCGAGGGCAATTGGCGCAATGATCCGATGCTTCCCCGCCAGGTGCTTATTGAAACCATAAACAAACTCGAAACAGGAACTTGGTGGAGCGTTTCCTCCCTCCTGTCCACGGTCAAAGAAGTCAATCCGGACTTTCAACGCCCGGCAGGCGACTATGATTCCTGGTTCATTCGCGACGAAAAGACCGGTGCGTATCTTACAGGATTTTCCTCATGGCATCGGGTGGAAGGAGCGTTATTGTACTTCCTGCTGACCGGTCCAATGCACTGGTTAGGGGTAGTCAATCTGGCGCGAGGCAGCATTGAGGGAAAGTTCACGGCTTTTCAACTAGTGCCAGGTACACGCGTTTTATTAAAAGGCGAAACTCCCACAACAGGTGTAACCGAGAATAGAAAGCTGCAGGTAAAAGGTGCGCGCACGCTGGTGCTGAAGATCGGAACCCCACGCCTGCTGCGCTACCAGGTTGGACGCAGCGCGGAATTGTTGGATGCCACTTCAATGGAATCGCGCTACCAGCTGACCCCCGATTCGCTTAAGAAAGCTGCTGAGCAGGGATTGCAGATCCAGCAATTGATCCAATTACTGGATAAAGACCAACCCGGTGTAGTGACGGAGGACCTGAAACGCCTGGTAGAGCGCTGGACGAAGCACGGTAAGGAAGCTGGATTTGAACGCGCCTTGCTACTGCGCTTCAAAAATGCCGAATCGTGTGCGGAGTTCCTCCGGGTGGCGGGGAGCCGGTTCAATCTGGAGACGCTGAATCCACAGACGCTAGCGATCGTGCCGGCGCAGCAAGAGGGCATCCGCAGGCTGCTCGCTGAGTTGGGCATACTGGCGGATGACGAGGCAGATGTATAATCGTTACTATAAATCCTAAAACATGAGGTGTATATGGGCAACAGGTTGGATTGGATCGGACAGGAGATTGACGAGCTGAAGACCGCCGGATTGTACAATCACATTCGCACGCTCGGCTCTCCCCAGGGCGCCTGGTTGATCGTTGATGGCAAGCGAGTGCTCAATTTTTGCTCGAACAATTACCTCGGGCTGGCCAATCATCCCAAGCTGATCGAGGCGGCTGCGGCTGCGCTGCATAAATATGGGGTTGGACCGGGCGCGGTACGCTCGATCGCTGGCACGATGGAGATCCACACTGAGTTAGAACAGCGCCTGGCAAAATTCAAGGGTGTCGAGGCAGCGATCGTGCTGCAGTCGGGTTTCTCAGCCAACACCGCTGTCATCCCGGTGTTAGTGGGTAAGGAGGACCTGATCTTATCCGATGCGCTCAATCATGCCAGCATCATCGACGGCAGCCGGCTTTCAGGTGCGCGCATTGAACGCTATACCCACGCCGATGTGGCTGACCTGGAGCGCATGATCAAGGAGAACGCGGGCACGTACCGCCGCGCACTGGTCATCACGGATGGAGTATTCAGCATGGACGGCGATATGGCGCCGCTTGACAAGATCTACGAGGTCACCAACCGCTATGACATCATGTTAATGGTGGACGATGCCCATGGTGAGGGGGTTGTGGGTCGCGGCGGACGCGGCATTGTGGACCATTTTGGTCTGCACGGCAAAGTGGATGTGGAGGTCGGCACCCTTTCCAAGGCTTTCGGTGTGGTGGGTGGCATCGTTGCCGGCAGCGCGCGTGTGATCGAGTGGGTGCGTCAGCGCGGCAGACCTTTCCTGTTCTCCTCTGCCACACCGCCGGCTGACGTGGCTGCCTGCATCGCCGCGGTGGACCTGCTGGAGAGCTCCACCGAACTGGTTGACCGCCTGTGGGAAAACGCGCGTTACTTCAAGGCGGCGTTGAAGGAAATGGGCTTGAACACTGGCAGCAGTGTGACCCCCATCACACCGGTGATGCTGGGCGAAGCCCCGCTGGCACAGCAGTTCAGCCGTGAGCTGTTCGCGGAGAGTGTGTTTGCCATGTCGCTTGGCTTCCCGACGGTGCCGCAGGGCAAGGCGCGCATCCGCGTGATGATCTCCGCCGCCCACAGCCGCGATGACCTTGACCAGGGATTGGCAGCATTTGAGAAAGTGGCGAAAAAGCTCAACGTGATCTAAAGACAAAGCGCTGGAGAGATTTCCTCCAGCGCTTGTTTCACCGGTCAAACATGCGGCGGCGGCGCCAGTTGATGAGCGGGGCAGCCAGCCTACGCAGGTAATATTTCAGCACGATCGGCGCGAGAGGGCCGCCCCCATCACGATAGTGCACGCGCAGCATCTCAGGCCAACAGCGTTCGTCAGCGGTGATGGTCTTGGCCCCGGAGTGCAGCCTGAAATTCGCCCACGTGTTCCCGGGCAGGTACTTTAACTCGGTGATCCCTGCCAGACGCACCCAAAGGTCGTAATCCATGGCAAAGAAAAAAGTGGGGTCAAGCGGCGCGACTTTGCGCCAATACTCCGCGCGGAAAAAGGCGGCTGGTTGTGGAATGTGCACATACCCGCGGCGCAGTTTCATAAGGTCAGTTTGCGCGGCGGGGAACTTGCCGATCGTTCGGTCATGCTCATCGATGAAATCCAGGTCGCTATAGACCATACCGGTCTGTGGATGAGCAGTCAGGTAATCCACCGCTGCTTTGATCGCGCCGGGTTTGTAAGTGTCGTCTGAGTTCAACCATGCGAAGATGCTGCCCCGCGCGACGGCAAAGCCTTTGTTAAGTGCGTCCGTTTGTCCCTGGTCCTTTTCGGACGCCCAATAAGCGAGACGGTCAGCGTATTTGTGGATGATCTCCACGCTGCCATCTGTCGAACCGCCGTCGATTACGATGTACTCGATGTGCGGGTAGTCCTGCTCAAGCACCGAGCGGATAGTCTGCTCCAGGTAGCTCGCCTGGTTGTAAGAGGGAGTGACAATCGAGACCAGCGGTGGTTGTTCCATTTTCAATCCAGAGGATTCCTCAAATCGAACAGGTAATAACCGTCACCTTGCTGGTACGGGTAATGCGCGAACAGGTAATCAGATAGGGCGGGCTGCCCTGCCAACTCACCCAGCAGTGTGACCAGGAAGTAATCCTTACCCTCGGTGCGTATCTTATACAGCGTCTCGAACTCCGGGTCGGTGGAGCCGATCAATTGCTTCACGGTCAGGTCGCCCTGCGTGGGCCAGAGTGTGGGTTGGATGAATCCCCAGTAATTCAGCCGGTAGCCGTAATCATGGGTGAGAGCGATGACATTGGAGCGCTGCCCGATCAGGTCCCCGAGTTCCTGCCAGTATTTGGCCTCATGCCTGAAGCTCTCTCCGATCATATCGCTGCGCGATTTCATCACGTTCAAGCCGATGGAAAATGCGAAGAGCGCCAGCACCAGCACCCGCATCACCCAATGCAGCGGGCGATTTTCGAGTAGACTGAAGAGCTGTGCCGCGACTACACCGAAGCCGAGCGCGATGATGGGGATCAGCGGCAGGTGGTAATAATCATGCGTGTAGATGTGGTAAGCGAACATGAAGCCGTATAGCAGGTAGCCCAACCACATGAAAGAGAAGAACCAGCGCGACCGATTTTCAGCCAGGAAGAAGAATCCCAGCAGCGCGATGACGATCGGGTAGTATCCCACTACGAATTTCGCCATCATGAACCACTTGAGGTACCATTTCGGGTCGGAGAATAGGGCGGGCACCCAGCGTGCCCCGAAGATGGCGCCGGAGTTGCCGCCCACCGTGGCACTGATCCAGTAGTATAGGATTGTTGGAACCAGCGCTATGGCGGCAATCAGCCAGACGCGCCAGTTCTTGAGCGATTTCCAAAGTCCTTTTGAGATCACCAGCCCGATCATCGGGAAGCCTACGAAAAACACCGCCGAGGCTTTGATGAACAGCGCCAGCCCGGTGAGAATCCCTGCCAGCAGCGCGTTCTTGAGAGTGTCCTCCTCAGACCATTTGTACTGCAGATACAACGCCCAGATGATCGCTGCTACCATCAATGGGTCAGGTTGGAAGCTGCGGCTGGCGATCGTGCCAAAGGGATTGAACAGGTACACCGCCAGGGCAACGAATGCGCCGTTGAGCGTGGTGAGCTTGCGCGCCAGCAGGAAGAGCGGAATCGCTCCGGCGATCCAAAAGATGATGGAAAGCAGCCTGGCGACCAGCATATCCTCGTGACCGATTACGCGATAGATGAAGGCGGTCAGATATTCCAATAAGGGTGGTTCTATCTGTGGTTCGCTCTGACCGGTGATGATGGCGAATTGGCGGGTCTCCTCGGGGATGGCGTTCGTCGCGGGTGTGTCCATTTCATAATAGATTCCGCGCGTCATGATAAACGAGTGCAGCTGGCGCGTAGTGGCGAAATCCAGCGGCAGATCGTCCAGGTCAATCAAACGGATGGCCAACCCGGCAAGCAGGAAAAGGACCAGCAGGATGATGACGACTGGTTTGGAGGGTTTCAGGAATAATGCGGTCGGACCGGACTTTGGTTCTGGCATGAGGCTCCTCAAGAACTGCTGTGATCGATTTTATTGTACTTGTGTTTACGCCGATTAAGGTAAGCCTGGCGGAGCTTCTCGAGTCCGAGTGGGGACAGCAGGGAATACAGGATGCGATACCAGTCCTTCAATGCCGCGGAAGGGTGGGTTGCCAGACTGTGCAGGTATGCGCGCCGCGCTGCGGGGTAATCCTGCGCATCGAAAAGGTAAAAGGCGTTCAAGCGTTCAGCCCCGGCGATAACCTTGCGCTGGTTGGTCTTGAGCAGCTCCGTGAGGTTGGGCTGCGACTGCATCCACTCCACGATGCGCCAGGCTTCCGCGCCGAATTCGGCTGCGTGCGCTGCGTTTTTGCTATCGGGGTGATAGTGCTCTCCCGCCCACAATCGCGGGATGTATTTTGGCTCGGCGATCAACGCCATGCGTAGCCACAGGTGGTGATCGAGCAAAAAGTGATAGCTTTCATCAAGATAACCGGCTTGTGTCAGCACATCTCTGCGCATGAAAACCGTTGGCTGACCGATGATCTTGAATTCCATCAAACCAGGTAGTTTCCAGTCTCCGTAAGTGAGTACATTGGTCGTCTCGCCAGCCGGGTTGACCACCTGCAGATTCCCGTATACGAAACCGGCATCGGGGTTCTCGCGCAATGCCTGCACCGCGCTGGAAATCGCTCCCGGTTGGTAGAAATCGTCTGAGTTGAGCCAGGCGACGATCTCCCCGGTGGCACGCCGCAAACCTTTGTTGATGCCGTCCGCCTGACCGCGGTCTTTCTCAGACACCCACCAGTCAATGCGGTCAGCGTACTTTTGAATGAGCTCCACGCTGCCATCTGTCGAGCCGCCATCTACCACCAGGTACTCGATGGCAGGGTAATCCTGCTCGAGCACCGAGCGCATCGCCTTCTCCAGGAATTGAGCCTGGTTGAACGAAGGGCTGACGATGGAAACTTTGGGCGTTTGATTCATGCCAGTATCGTGTTGAAATCCACTTTCGGAAACACAGTCAATTTACCGCCAACCGTGGCATCCAGGATCTCACGCCCGTCCTTTTGGTAGGCTTCTCTTGCCATGCGGTAGGCGATCTCGGAGGTTTCAAGATCTGGCAGTTGCCAGCGGAACCCCTGCCCGAAGTAGCCCGGGTGAAAATGGTTGGGGTCGTCGCCGGTGGAGACCACTGTGGTGTTGGGTGTGCCCTTGGTGGTGAAGTTGTGGTCCACGCCGACGAGGATCACTTGTCGAAAGCCCATGAAATACGCCAGTTGCATGGCGACGAACGTGACGGTGGCACCCTCCCATAACCTGCCGGTGGCGTCTCTGTTGAAGCGCGGCAGGATGTAAGAGGTGTACAGGTAATGCAGGTTCGGCGCGGGTTGGATGTGCTTGCGACCGCGCCAGGACACAAAGGTAGGGATGGGCAGACTGCGCAGGTCAGCCGCGCATTGCTCGATAACCAGGTCGTTCACGGTCAACAGAAGCGACGTGGTGAAGCCCAGGTCAGCGAAAGCCATGTAAAAGCGGTTCATGCCGATGGAAAAGACGTTCTTAAGCCTGGTAAGGTCGGTGTTCTTCAGGCTAGGCCCGTTGCCGATGATCACGCACTGCTCGCCGGTATGGGCGTCGCGCAATGCTTCGAGCTTGCGTATTGACTCCACCCGCCAGGGGTGAAGGCGCGCTGTGGGGTATTCCGCTGCAATCTCCAGGCTGTCGCGGGTTGCGCGATAGGCGTTGAGCAGTGACGCGGGCAGGGCGGATTTGATCTTCGCGCGCACGGGTTTACTCGGTGCTCAGACGGGCAGTGGCGCCGCCGTCGACGATCAGCGCCTGGCCGGTCATGAAGGAGGATTGCCCGCCGTCTGCAAGGAAGTAGACCGCCTGCGCGATCTCGTCCGGTTGACCAATGCGCCCATTGACGGTCTTGCGTGCCAGGTTATCCAGCCGATCGGTCACGCTCGACCCGTTGTGTTGTCCGCGGTTCAATCCTTCGCGCAGCATCGGGGTATCCACCGCGCCAGGCAGTACCGCGTTCACGCGAATGCCCTCGGGAGCAAATTCGATCGCCATCGCGCGCGTGATGGCGAGGATACCGCCCTTGCTGGCCGCGTAAGCCGAGATGTTGGCGGAAGTTTGTACAGCGTGGACGGAGGAAATATTGACGATTGCGCTGCTGCCGGCGTTGACCAGCAGGTCGTGGAAGTAACGCGCACTCAAGAAGACCGGGCGCAGGTTGGTGGCGATCACCAGGTCCCACTCTTCTACCGTGGTCTCGATCAACGGTTTTGAGACTTGCAGGGCGGCGTTGTTCACCAGCGCGTGCAGAATTGGAGAAAAAGCATGCACTTCCTGATAGATTCCGGCGAATTGATCCGGTTGTGAAATATCCGCCTTGATGAAGAGACCGTTCCTGGGAAATCCTTTGCCGAACTCATTCTTATCGATACCGATCACATGCCATCCCTGTCGGTAGAACCGGCTGACGCATGCGCGCCCGATTCCGCCGGCGCTGCCGGTGATCATCACGTATTTATCTGTTTCTTCCATTACGCTGTCCTTTCTAAATTGATGCCTTGAAAGCATCAAGGTCAGTTGGGTCGATGTTCAAACCGAGCAGGAGATTGCGGATGGTGTTCCAATGCACATTCTCCCAAGCGGTGGGGCTTGAATTGGAGTTATGGGGTGCGAGCATCACGTTATCCATCTTGAGCAGCGGCGAATCCAACGGGATGGGTTCATCCTCAAAAACATCCAACGCTGCGCCGGCGATCTTCTTTTCCAGCAGCGCGCTTACCAGGTCCTGCTCATTGACGATCGGACCACGAGCGGTGTTGATCAGCACGGCAGTCGGTTTCATCTGGTTCAACAATTCCTGGTTAACCAAGTGTTTGGACGTGGGGTTGAGATCGCAGTTCACGCTGATGAAATCAGAACGGCGCGCGAGCTCAGACAGCGGCACGCTGCTGACCTGGTACTCGCTGAGGAACTCATCTGGGACGGGAATGATGTCGTTGCCGAGCAGGGTCATACCGAACCCACTGGCGCGCTTAAGCACTGCTTTGCCGATATTCCCCACACCGATCACACCCAGGGTGGACTCGGAAAGTGCGCGCCCGGGAATCTTCTTCCATTCGCCGGCCTTGATGGCGCGGTCCATCCAGGGCTGCTGGCGGGCAAACGCCAATATATACCCCAGCACGCTATCAGCCACCGGCACGGTGAACGCGTTGAGCGTGTTGCGCAGTTGGATGCCTAACTGGGCGCACGCCGCATGGTCGATCGAGTCTACACCGGTGCCCCACTTGGCGATCACTTTCAGGCGCGGAGAGCAGGCTTGCAGTACACGCGCGGTGAAACGGTCGTCCCCGCAGATCGCACCATCGAATTGACCGGCGTAAGCGAGGATCTGCTCTTCTTCGAGGCGTTCGTTCACCACCGGGATGATCAACTCGCACTGGAAATAGTCGAACACCGGTCTAAAACGGTCAATGAAAGGGAGCATATAAGGTGCGGACAATAGAATGAGTGGCATGAAGATTGATCACTTCCTGGTGAGTTTTGAATATTATAACCTTCAAAGAAACAGGTGCAGGCTTCTGTTATTGATCAGCAAGGTACTCGAAAAGCATGAAGTTGTCCTGACCGGTGATTTGCCTGACCGCCCTTAATCGACCAGTGAAAATATCGCGGTATGGGTTTGACTCCAGCAGCATGTATGCATTGCCAAACACATAATCCATACCCATGTCTGCCAGGAACTGGCTTGCTGTCCCAGATCTTAGCGCATCGAAATAAGCCTTGCTGTTGATCAAGCCGTCGAGGTTGACGATGGTTCTGTTTTCGATGAAATACGCGGTCTCTCCCCCGCCGGTCATCCCGATGATTGAACCTTCAGGGGTTTCCCGCTCGAGCGTTCTCACCTGGCTCACATACGCATCCTGCGCTTCTGCTGCTACTGCGAATGGATAGCGATTCACCAGGTACCGTGTGTGCATGAAGAACAGCATTCCGATAGCGACCAGCATTAAGAGATAACCCGGCCAAGTCCGTTTTGTGAGCTCCTTCACTTTTTCAAATATCATTGAACTGAATACTGCGCCTAACATGACCAGTACGAGCGATTCAGCCGCCCAATACCAACTGCGGCTGTGTCCGTAGCCGGTCGCGGCGTAATACGCTATCTGCAGAAAACAACCAAGCGCGATGGCGGGAATCAGCAGCGAAAAGGATTTACGCGCTAGATAACCATCCCGGCGTGATAACAGGTAAACGATCAAGACAAAGAGCGCGAATACGAAAACCAGGAAAAGGCGCAACGGCAGGTCTTCGGAGTCTGGCGTGAACAGGTTGCGGACGAACACCGCGGCATCGGCGATCATGGTGGTGAGGATGAACCACGGGCTGTTCCCGCTGCCCGGTTCCAGACCCAATAAGCTGAGCAGGGTGTCATTCTTTTTGTAGGCTGTATCTGCCAGGGTTCCCCACCAATGCTTCACCTGCCCGCTGATGGGAGATGCAGTGCCAAACACCCTAAGGTTGAGGAGCATATATCCTCCCACAAGGAGGATGATGGGCAGTGAATAAACAAGTCCATTGCGGAATATTGATGGCACGTCCATCCGCAGCCATGCGAAAAAGGCTTTAAACGGCGGAATTTGAACCGGCTTAGCCTGGGATTTGTAAAAAATATGGATCACAGCGCTGAAAGCCATTGACATCCCCACGACCAGCAGGATCAGCAGGCGTGAAATGAGCAGCTCGAAACCAAATACGCGCAACATCAGCATCGCGCCATATACCGCTATCACAGCCATCAGGGAAGCAAAGATAAAACGCAAAACAAATTGGTTTTTCTTATCCGGTCGAGTGCCTGAGTAGAATCCGTTAAAGAAAAGTACCAGGGGGATGAGCACCAGGCTGGTCAGCATCAGGGGGTAGACCGAGTAGCTGTTCTGGTAGGTGGGAACGGCGCCGAAACGCATAATCCAAGCCATGATGGATGCGATCAAAACCGCGACCATATCATAAATGACCAGCCGTCTTATGCGTGTAATGCGGAAGACTACGAAAACGCCAATCAAACCGACCAGGAACAAATTGTCCAATCGTGCCAGGATGGTTATAGCCGAAAGCACCCCAAGGATGATGAAGTCGCGTAGCTTTTGTTCCGTGTGTGGTTCAAGCATGGGAATCGCCTTGTACACCAGAAGGACGATGAAGAATACGCTGAGCGGGGTCTCGAGACCTTTGGCGGTGTACGTATCAAAGATGGTCGGCAGCAGCATCCAGACAAGCGCACCGAGCACAGCCGCGTAAGGGTGCAAGTGCCGGCGCAGCAAGCGGAAGAGGACGATCCCCGTCAGCGCATTGAACAAGCCGCTAACCAGGATTAGCACGCGCAGCGGCAGCAGCAGGTGAAACCTGGAAAGCCAAAAAACCGCGATGCAGATGAGCATCCACAAAGGATGGTAGCCATTGGTCAGGTTGATGCCATCAAACGTAAAACCGTGACCTTCGACCACATTGCGCGCGACCTGGTAATAGAAAAAAGCGTCATCAGTGGAATACCATCTGAGTAGACTGTTGGCAGGTGTCAGCGCGCAATAAACACTCCCGCTGATACCCAACAGGAGGATGCCGATCTGTGCAAGAACGAGTGCTCTGCGCGATTGGGACATATCTATGATGCGCGTGCCTTGATCATCAACTCGACCAGTTTGAAATCGATCTCTTCGTCAATGTCCCAGGACTCCTCAGGTTCTGTTTCGAACAGGATGGGTGTTTCTCCGATGCGTGTTCCTTGTTTCGCAAGTGTATCGGCTGAAAACAGGTACAGGCAGGAATTCTCTTTATAAACAGGCGGCAGGTCCTGGGTCTGAATCAATACACGGGGGTCGTGATTGATCGCCTTTCCATGCTTATCGTATAGACGAGTCTGCAACCGCGTAACCGAAAAGAGGGAATCGCGCTGCGGATAGGCGGATAGGAAGGTTTGAATCGCCTTCGAGAGGGTCTCCGCTCGCAGCAATGGATTGGTGGAGTGCGTTTGCAGGTAGAAATCGGAGGGCGCCCGGCTAATGTCGTATTGCAAGATGGTGTTCATCGAAACGTCATCGGCACGCAATTCCTCAGGCCGCTCAATGACCTCTACTGCGGGGAAGAACTCAGTGATGCCCGCAACGATTACCGGGCTGTCAGTATCCACCACGATCCGGGTTATTTCTGGCACGGCGAGCAGGGTGGTAAGTATATGCTGGTAGAGCGGTTTGCCATCCAGCAGGCGGTAATTCTTCTGCGGCACGCGCTGCGAGTGGTGGCGCATGGGTACCAGGGCGGTAACCGTAGGCGAAGTCTGATCGGGCATTTGTTCGCTATATGTCCTGCATGGTTAAGCTGTTATCCACCGGTGATCACAGACACCAGGTGGAGATGTTGGCCATCCTTAACCGGGTCATCCATCACCATCGCCGGGTTGGCGTAATCGCCATCGATCACGAACATGTTTGAGCTTAAGAAGGTTTCGCCATCTTCGGCGATCAGCACGCCGACCAGCTGGGGGTGCAGTTCACCCATACGTTGGACCACCTCACGGTAAGTGGTGCCTTCAGGAAGCGAAAGTACAGCTTGCGATGTGCCGGTAATTGCGCGTGAAAGCCCTGTGTATTCAATCGTAACAGTAAGCATTTTAACTCCTTTGTCACTTACCGTTAATTATACTGAATCGGTTGGATGTCGCGACGCTCAGTTTGCCTGGGTACCGCAGCCGGGTCGCGCGGATAATAGAAGGCTTTTTTCAATTGCCAGGTGAGCGGGCCGGATTGCCGGTATCCCTGGTACGTGCCGTAAAACTGGCGCCAGCGGAAACCCACTATCTTGAAACAGTTGGCCAGGAACAAACCCTGGCGGCTTGCTTCACGCCAATCGCTGAACACGTTTTGCGTGAAAAGGCGGAATAGGTCGCGCAGGCTAAAGGTTTCGTGGGTGTAAATGCGCTTAAACGCCATGGCTTCGCGTTTATAGCGATTGTAGATACCCGCCAGGCTTTCATTGTGCACGTGAATCACTTCGGCTTCAGCGCTATACGTTATACTGCCGCCCTGCTCCTGCGCCCACTTGCCCCATTCCAGGTCTTCGAGGCCGGGCAGCGTTTCGTCGTAAGGGTGCTGCGCCCATAAAACGCGGCGGATGGCAGCGTTGGCATTATTGCAGAACGGGTGAGCCTGCTGGCTCACGGATTGATCGGGGTACCAGTGGTGGAAGATCTGGTGCTCTGAGAAATGCGTAGTGGCTGAACCGCGCTGCTTTCCATAGACCAGGTTAACGCGCTCATCGTTGAAGGGCTCCAGCAGGCGTTCCAGCCAATCGGGGTAGACCGGGTAGACATGCGCACTGGCTATCACGACGATCGGCGCGGCAGCGCGGCTGATGCCCAGGTTCAACGAGCGCCCGAAAGTGAAATCCTGCGGCGCGATCTCCACGATCTCCACCGGGTACTCAAGTGCGATCTCCCGTGTGCGGTCAGATGAGCCGGAATCCACCAGGATGACCTGGACGTCCTTGATCCCCTGCTCCTGGATGCCCTGCAGCAGGCGGCCGACGTGCTTTTCTTCGTTGTAAGCACGGATGATGATCGAACAGCGCGGCGTCGTCATAAGGGGTAGACCAGGTCTCCGCTTCCGAGGATGCCATCTAATAATACCGCCACCGTGGGGGATCGTTGCGGTCTCAGGAGTTCGGGAGGGAATTCTTTAAGTTTCACGTAGCCTTTCCACACCTGGTCGTCCTCGAGAAAATCGCTGAACTCAAGCGAGGTGGCGTACAACTGGTAGTACAGAAATCGCCTGGCATTATGCTGGAAGTGCGCCGGCACGTTGATCGCATCGGCGGATAGAAAGCCTTCCAGCAATTGGTTGTACTCCTCAGCTGACGCAGGGTAAAAAGAGGTCTCGAGCTGTGTGAAGCGTGCCTTGCCGCCGGCGAGGACGGGCTTGCCCATCAGCGTGGCTTCCAATCCAATGGTCGAGTTGTACACCATCACCAGATGCGCGCGGCGAATCAGCTCGTACGAATTGACGAACTCGTTGCTCTCGTAAAAAGCGACATTGGGCAGGTCGAGGATGCCGGACTGGTGTACCCAGCCGCCGACGCTTTCGCGGCTCTGTTTGCCGGGGCGGCTTTCATCGGGGTGGGCACGCAGCACAAAGAGAACTTCAGGGTGAGCGCGGGCGACTTCGCGCACGTTCTCCAACCAGGCGAACATGTGCGGAAAAATGGTGTTGGCGTGCACCTGGCTGGTATCGAAGATCACGTTGGTGAAGACCGGGACGATTTTCTGAAATATATCAGCTTTCGCCAGGAACGCGTCATCCAGCGGTTTGATCTCCGGCCAGAAGCGGATGCCCGCCATCGAGAAATCCCCCTGGAAGCGCGCGGAAAGGTAATCGTTGAGCCGTGTCTCCATCTCAGGGGAAAGTTGGAACCCCGATTCAATGCGCATGGGATAAGCGGTCGCCTCACCGGTGGTGAAGAAGGCGGTGTATGGTTGCAGCCCTACCTCATGGGTGATTACCCGTACACCCTTTTGCTGGCAGACGTGCCGTGCGGCGGCTTCAGGGTAGAACATGCCGTTGAACACCACCACCGCCCGCGGGTGTACCTGCTCAACCAGGGTGGAAAAGTGAGCATACACGTTCCAAGCTCCGGTAATGAAGGCGCGCATGAAGGCGCTGGTGTGCTCACTTTCCGGTAGGCTGTGACGGCGCAGCACCCAGCGCAGAGAGTTCAGCGCCCAGAAGCCCAGTGGTACGCCCTGGAAGGAAAAGGTCTGCATTTGCTCAATGGATAAACCGGATAAAGCATGCTCTATCTCGGGATCAGCACGTTGTTCAAACCAGCGGTTATCGATGCCATTGAATACCGCGCGGCTCTGCGCGATGCATCTTTCACATGGGGGAGCCTTGAAAAAATCATCCCGGTTGCTGCCAAGCACGCATCGCTGCAAGCCACTATTGCACACGAACTGGATCACCGGTACTCCAGCTTGTCTGACCGCCAGCGCGGCGAGCAGTGAGTACGCGGCGTTCTGGCTCATCGCCTGCAAACGGGTTGAGGCGTTGAAGAAGATGACGGGTCGTTCATCTTCTGCATTGATCGGCGTGTGATTGATTTCGTGTATTAACGATTGCCAGTGCTGATTGCCCCGATAATGGACCCAGCGTTGGTTAATTCCTTGCGTAATACGGTGAACCGTCAGTTTCAATCCTGGATCCGCCTTAATTTGCGCAGAGAAGACATTTCGCTGTCATAGACCTTCTTCACGCCGTCGCCGACCGCGGCTTCGGTCACGCGGATGTACTTCACCAAGCGCTCAAAACCGCCCGGCTCAACAGATGCGGCCTGATCGGAGCCCCACAGCGCGCGGTCGAGGGTGATATGCCGCTCCACAAGGCAGGCGCCCAGGCCTACCGCCACAGCTGAAGTGACCAGCCCAACCTCATGCCCCGAATAGCCGATCGGGCAGTTGAACATGTCGCGTAGCGTGTGGATCATACGCAGATTCAATTCGTATGGGTCACATGGATAGGAACTTGTAGTGTGGGTGATGATGAGGTCCTGCTCACCGATCAGGCTGACTGCCGATTTGATCTGGTCGAGGGTGGACATACCGGTGGAGAGGATCAATGGTCGGCCGGTGGAGCGCAAATGCTTCAGCAAACCGCTATCGGTTAACGAGGCAGAAGGCACCTTGTACGCGATGGGGTTGTACTTCTCAAGGAAATCCACCGAAGCTTCGTCCCATACCGAGGCGAACCAGTCCATACCTTTCTCGCGTGAGAAACGGTCGATCTCGTCGTACTCGGTCTCTGTAAATTCCACCTTGTAGCGGTAATCGAGGTAGGAGATGTACCCCCAAGGGGTCTCGCGCATCTGGTTGCGCTGTTCAGGCGGCACGCACAGCTCGGGAGTGCGCTTCTGGAATTTCACCGCGTCGACGCCGGCATGCTTGCCAGCCTGGATGAGTTCCTTGGCGATGCCGAGGTCGCCGTTGTGGTTGATACCGATCTCGGCGACGATGTACGCAGGGTACCCATCGCCGATCCATTTGTTGCCGATCTTCACTTCTCTTGCCATTGAATAACTCCTGTCATGCGAGGTTAATTGCAGAATTTGTCCAACAGGGTGTCGCAGAATTCGCGCATCGCTCCGCGCCCGCCCTTGCGCGTGAGCACCAGGTCAGCGTGCCGTTTGACCTCAGGTTCCGCGTCAGCCGGGACAACCGCGTAACCGGCGAGTTGCAAACACCCCAGGTCGTTGACATCGTTGCCGATGAAAACCACTTCCTCCGCCGAGAGGCCTTTCTGCTGCATGATATCGCGCAGCACGGCCGCCTTGTCAGTGATTCCCTGGTGCACTTCCAACTTGAGCTTGTTGCAGCGCGCGCTCACCACCGGGTTAACCTCTGTGGAAATGACCATGAATTCGATGGGCAGCGCCTCGCGCACCAGCCGAATGCCCATGCTGTCGCCGCGTGAAGTTGCCACCTTCTCCAGACCATTCTCGTCCACGTAGACCAGGTTATCGGTCAGCACACCGTCGAAGTCCATCACCACCAGCGACACCCTGGCAGGGAAATGCCGCCGGCGGCTGGCGGGATCGACCATTTCCAGGTCGCCGTACCGCACCAGCCATTCATAACGCTGCCAGTCGAAGGGGGTATCGATATCCACCGTGTAGCGCGCGTCGATCCGGTATGGCAGGATCACGCTGCCGCTCATCGAACCCTGTTCGAGGATGACGCGCGGGCGGATGACATCGATGTGACCTGTCTGCCAGTATGTGGCGGGCAGCTCCTGGCGCGGCGCGTTGAAGGGCTCCGCCACACCTTGCAGTTCAAGCAGCGGGGTCATGGGTTGACCAGCGCCTGCGAGCCGCCACATCTTGTAGGGGTTCTGCCCGCTGGGTACCACACCGCGTACGCTGTCAGCTTCGGGGTGTTGCTGCAGCAATGCCACCGCCTCATCCACGCAACCCCGCGGTCGGATGGGGGAGGTGGGGCGCAGTTGAATGACCAGGTCGGGTTCGTAGCCCTCATTTTCCTTCAGCCATTGCAGCGCGTGTTCGAACACAGGCAGATCGGTGGTCTGATCCTGCGCCAGGTCTGCAGGGCGCAGGAAGGGGGTCTCCGCGCCGAATTGGCGGGCGACCGCGGCGATCTCCTCATCATCGGTTGACACGACCACGCGCGTGACACTGTTGGATTGCAGCGCTGCCGCGATGCTGTAACTGATTAGTGGGTAGCCAGCGAAAAGCTTGAGATTCTTGCGCGGAATACCTTTCGAACCGCCGCGCGCGGGAATTACCGCGAGAACTTCCGGCTTCTTTACCACGCTGTCCAACCTCCGTCGACGATCACGTTGCCGCCCGTCATGTAAGAGGAGGCATCCGACGCGAGGAAGAGCAGCGCGCCGTTCATTTCGTCCTTGTACGCCATGCGCCCGATGACGGTGCGCGCGGCATAATTACGTACGAACTGCTCATCGTGGTTGTTGAACACCCCGCCGGGGGTGAGCGCATTGACCCGGATCTCGCTGCCAGCGTAATAGGTCGCCAGGTATTTGGTCAGTCCCAAAATGCCTGCCTTGGTGACGGTGTAATAGACCGGTTTGAACACCTTGGGCTGCCCCGGTTTTTCGTAAATCCGCTGGTCCGGTCCCCCCAAGCCGTACGTGGAGCAGATGTTGATGATCGAGCCCTTTCCCTGTTTGACCATCTGCCCGGCAGCCGCCTGCGAAACGAGGAATGGGCCGGTGAGGTTGACATTAAGCGCGTCCTGCCAGGATTGCAGGGGATAGGTTTCGAAGGCATTGCTGTTGTCTTGCGCGTGGTCAGGGTCGAACTTGGGGTCCATGGCGGCGCTGTTCACCAGCACGTCCAGGCGACCGGTGGCGGCGACGATCTCGTCGATTGCCGCAGTCACCGAAACAGGGTCGGTCACATTCAGGCCAATGCCGAGCGTGGGGTAGCCCTCAGCACCGAGAGCATCAGCCACGGCGTGCGCAGCCCCGGCATTGAGGTCCGCGGCGTATACCGTCGCACCAGCTTGCGCCAGTGTGAGACAGAACTCTTTGCCAAGCAGACCCGCGCCGCCGGTGACGAGGGCGGTTTTACCTGTTAGCGAAAACTTCGCGAAAATATCCGACATACTTCCTCCGGTTGGAACTTTTGAATTTTACCAGACAACCCTCACAGGCTGAAAGAAGCGCTTCGATGGTGATCACACCAACCTGCTTGCTTAAGCCTTAGCAATAAGGTCCTTTGTTTTATTGAGTACCGTTTTAAAAAATTTTCCAGGCAGCAACCGTAAGAGATAATACAAACCGATCAAAGTGGTCAGTTTACTTTCTTGATACTTCGACACCAGGCTCATAAGTTTTTCAAACGAAAACTCCCTTGTGCTTTTTATTTGGGAGCTGTTCAACCGGTTCAGCTTTTCAAAACTTCGCTGGACCTGGTAGATCACGCGGAATGCGCTTCGTATTGTGCTTTGATCGTGGGTCTCGTATCGATTCGGAAAATATAAAGTGTTGATCACTTCGATGGGAATCCTGGTACGCAGCAACTTCTCGAAAGCTTCATGTGCCGACCGCAGGATGCTATCAAGCTGGATGTCGGAATACTGATTTGAGACACGGACACTGTGGAGTCTGTAAAGAAGCAATCGCTCTGGGATATTGCTGTATAAATGGTCGAAATTTTCACGCAGCCAGAAATGATAATCATCGGCACCAAAGAAGGATTCTTCCTGGTTGTCTGAGTTGTACTTCCTATAAAACTCAGCCCTCATCATCACCGTAGGATTGTGCAGCACACAATGGTACAACATTTGATGGCGCAAGATCATTGGATCCATCGGCCGGGTCGGAAAACTCGATATGTATTTACCTTCCTCATCAATAAAATCAAATCCCGCTCCCAGGGCATCGATTTCGGGGTGCGTTACTAGAAAATCGTGTTGTACACGGAGCCTGTCAGGCAGACTGATGTCATCCTGGTCCATGCGGGCGATGTATTTTCCGCGGCAATGTTTGAGCCCTTCCGTCACCGCTGATGTGATCCCGGCGTTTTCGGTCTGGCTGACGAGGGTAATGCGCGCGTCTTTCTGCGCGTAGCTGTTGAGAATTTCCAATGACCTGTCGGTAGAGCCGTCATCAACGATGATGAACTCGAAATCTGAGAATGATTGATTTTGGATGCTTTCCAGACATTCAGTGAGATAGGCTTCACCGTTGTAGACACACATGAGAACGCTGATTTCTGGTAACGCACTTGAATTTTTCACTTGACTCCATCATCCATACTCTTTATTGACTTTCAAGCTCGCAAAAGCTGTTAAGATGTCTGCAGTCATTGAACGCCAGTTCAGTATTTGCTCGTAGCGTGCGCGCGATGAACTGCGCAAGCTCTGATACTTTTGCGGGTCTTGCAGCAATCCTTCGATCGCTGCAACATAATTTTCTACAGCGCTGCCGCGCGGCAGCACAATGCCTGAGACGCCGTCGTTCACAGTGGTCGACAGGCCGCCGACTGCGTTGGTGATGGTGGGCACGCCGAAGGCTGCGGCTTCACTGCACACGATACCTGCGGCTTCATATCGCGCCGGGTGGATGAGCAGGTGTGCCCACTGATATTGCGACGCGTATTCGCGCAGCATCTGGGGGTCAGATTTCTTGTACAGTCCCATGAAGTCTACGCCATCAGAATTTTCACCATTCTGACCGACCACGCGCAATTGGGCGTTGATGCCTTTTGCGCGCAGCATCCTGGTGATGGCAATTGAAATATCGATGCCCTTCAAATTAAAATCCTTGGCGACGGATAAAAGATGCAGATCGGTTGGGGAAATCGGTTTATCCTCCAACGCGACCGGGATGACTTCCGCCGGCAGCGAGGAGGGGATCGGTCTCACCAGCATCCTGTCCTCGGGGATGCGATAATCCTCCGCCAATGCCTGGCGCGCCCAATCGCTCACCGTGATGACGAGGGATGCCCGGCGTAACGCTTTCCGCTCCCAGCGCAGCATGCGGTGATATTCAAAACGAGAATAGGTCGGCCATTGTTCATGCATCCTGGATAGAATCGCGTCTGTCTTGTAGATCACCGGGATGCGGGACCGGCTGTACACCAGTGGAATGAGATTGTGCGTAAAGATGGCGTCGGGTTTTTCTTTTCCGGCGGTCTCATCCACGATCTGCGCACATTTGCGCAGGTAGGCTTCGGAAAATTTTGCCGTGAGTTTGTGTGAAAACAGGCGGTGGGCTTTGCGGTAGACCTGAGCAAGCAGGGAGCGCTGATCTTTGAAGGGTCCGATGGTGGAAAGCGTCACGCCATTCTGCTGAAATGCCTCATACATATTGAAATCCACGCCGCTGCCGGCATCGCGGTCAAACGGGTCGTATCGACATGAGGCATACAGAATTCTCATTATTTACCTATCATAATACAGCCGGAAGATTGCGTGGTAAATCCGCATCAACGGGCTTTTGACCAGCGGGAAATCCCACAGGCGTTTGCGCAGTTGAGGCTCGGGTGCCTTAGCGGCAGCGTCAGGCAGCTCGATGCTGTTGCTCAGGTTCATCACGTAAGGCTGGTCGGTCATCAAGCGCAGGTAGCCACGTTCGTTCACCATCTTATCCAGCTGCAACACTTGACCAAGAGGTTTGGAGAGGTCAATGGGCAGGAATTCCTGCAGCACTTTCTTCCAGGCGAGGAATTGCCAGTGAGATGCTCCGCAGTACGTGCTCACTCCCCGGTAGGTCAGCCTCACATCGTTCTGGCTGATATCCTCCAGCATCTCCTCTTCCGTACGACCCAGGCTGAGCAGGAATTCGCGCATCCACTCAGGGTTGATCAGTCGGCCGGTTTCCACCTTAACCTCAGGTTTTCCCTGCGCCCACTCCAGGCTCGCGGAGTACAAGTCAGGGATGGAGTGGTAAGGGCGCGAGGTTACCATACCCACGTTGGGGTAGGTATCGAGTACTTTCACCGATTCGCGCAGCCAACCCGCATGATACAACACGTCATTATCAGCATAGGCGACGATCTCACCTGGGGCAGCCTGCAGCATGACGTTCCACGCGCCGCCTTTACCCATGTTGCGGTCGGAAAGGATCAGGGTTTGGATAACGCCTTTGTCGAATTCCGTTAGCAGGTAATCACGCGCCTCAGCGCACGAGCCATTGTCGTACACCAGCAGATCGAAATCCATGCCCGCATTCTCGCGCAGGCTGGTCAGGCTCAGATCCAGCACCTTGAGCATGTCTGCGTAAAAGCCGTCCAGGAACGGGATATGGTTCAACACCGCCGCTGTAACACGCTGCGGCTTTTCAACTGTCTGAAGCTGCTTGACCGGATTGATACCTTTTCTCATAACGTGTAATCGTTTTCTCCATTCGCATGGATTTTTATTGCAGCTCCCTCACTGGCTGAGCGGTGCACAGCGTCTGTGATGGCGAGCGCAGCGAGCCCGTCCTCCAGCGTGCAGGCGGGGGCTTCCTCTCCACGCGCCACACGCAGAAAATGTGCCATCTCAGCCAGGAAGAGGTGATTGCGCTCGAAGTCTGATGGCGGAAGCGCTTCGTGCCACAGTTTGGTCTCTGGTTCATAATTCCTGGCGATGCCAGTGGCGTTATCCCAATGAATACTGCCTGTCGTCCCGGTGATCCACAGGTCGTGCTGACCCGGGCGTTGCATGTAATCCAGGTGAACGTTGGCGATGGGTCCGCCGGAGAATTGCAGCAGTACGTCCGCGGTGTCTTCCACGTCCAGGTTCAGCCCGTTCCTGGATGTGTACGCGCTGAGCAGGTCGACCTCGCCGAATAGCCAACGCAAGTAATCAAAGGGATGGCAAAGCGTGTTGACCACGCCCCCCCCCAGGTCGGCGCGCGCGCTGTAACTGAAGCGGTAATCCTCCCATGGGTGCCAGTCGGGCATGTACTCGCCCCAATGGGCTTTGACCGTGGTAACCTCTCCCGCGCGGCCCTCCTGCAACCACTGCTTCACCTGGCGCAATCCCGGGTGAAAGCGATACTGGAAGCCGGTCAGGAAACCGACGCCGGACTCTTTGAGCGCACTTTTCAATTCCGCGATCCGTTCCCATGAGTGAGAGACCGGTTTTTCCATCAGAATGGCGCAGCCGGTCCTGGCGGCGGGGATGGCGACATCAAGATGAAGGGAGGTCGGGTTGGCGATGATCACGGCGTCCGGTCGATGCGCGAGAGCGCTTTGGATATCTGTCTCGATCGGGATATCCGGAATCTCACTCTCAGGCAGCGTGGAGCGGTGAGAGCGCAGCAACACCACATCCGTTTCGCCCAGGGCGAACAGGTTGTTCAGGTGGCGTCTGCCGATCGAACCATACCCTGCAACCATGAATTTCATAGTTTGCTTCCTTTTAGTGTGTCGTTGATACTCTTTTTCATATTGAGGTCTTTCTGTCTGTCCCTGATCGCCTGGCGTGGATTGAGCAGCGCGTACAACGCGTTTGCCAGCCATTTTGTGCGGATATGCAGGAGAGGAAAGATGCTGATCTCCCGCACCAGGCGCTCGCGCGCGAAGGCGGGTTTGCCGATGCTCCCCGCGTGGATAACCTTGTTCGTATCATACAGCGTGAACATGCGTTCTCTTCCGCCGGCGAGGGTGAGGTTTTCCAGCGATTCCGGTTGATAGCGGTGGATCTTGCCGCCGGGCAAATGGCTGAAGTCGTGGTTTTGATGGATGGCGGTGATGCCGCCTGTGGCATTGATGACCGCCATCTTCTGCAGACGCGCCTGGAAGATCATCCAGTTGTCCCATCCGGCGCGGCCGACCGCAAAAGCGGGGATGTCTGCAAATTCGTTGCGAGGAAAGACAAAATAATCGCTGCCCACCGCGGTGTGTAACACAGCGCTGCGCAGGGTGTCTGGAATGAAAAATTCCTCCCAACCCGGTTGGATGTCAGGTTCGGTGGTGATGGGTGCGTCCCAGCGTTGACCGATGAGCAGGAATCGCTGGTAGCTGCTGTGCGCCAGGTTGAGGGTTTGCAGCATGTCCTGGAAAAGCAGGATATCTGCGTTGACGTAGCACAAGTAAGGCGCGCCGCTTTTCTCGCGCACAGTGTTGAAGATCGAATCGATGCGCGGGGTGCCATAGGTGTTGCGCTGCACATCAGCAATGTAACCGACGCCGAATTCGCTGGCAGTCTCCGCGACACCTGCCTCGTCTCCCACCAGCCACACCTCCACCTCGCTGCCGAGCGCCTGCCAACTGCGAATGGCGTTGCGCTGGATGGTGCGGATGTGCGGGTTGGTGAAGGGCTTGGGCGCGGTGAAGATGGCGAGCCGGCTCATGGGCATACCTCGTCGATGGAGTGAAGTGCTGAGTGTTGCATACCAATTAATCGTTTCATTTTTAACAGGTAGTCGTTGTCAAGCGCCTCGGTTTCCGACCTCGCTGTCGAGGTAGGACTTGTGCTTGATCCGGGCGTTGATGGCGAACATTTCCGGCTTTGCACGCCATAGGTCCACCACCTCGAGCCACGAAAAATCGTTGCGGCCATTGAAATGGCGGTAGATGCGGCGCAGCAGGAGCAGGTCTTCAGGGGTATCCAGCGTCCAGCGCAGATGCCCCAGGTCTTCAGTATGATCCAGTTTGAGCACCTTGAACCTGCCGGGAACCGCGTACAGGTAGGGCAGCACATGCTCGCGCTCGTGCTTTTGATCGGCGTTTCGCCAGGCGTTTTCGAGCGCGGTGAAGGTGCAGGCTTCCACATCCAGCCCGATGGGGTAGGTGCGGGTGAACGGCGGCGGCATGCGGTTGCAGGCAAAGTCAACCTGCTTTTCAACCAACGCACCCACGACATCGTCGATCAAAGCCGGGTCGATTAGCGGGCAGTCACCGGTCAGGCGTACGACCACATCCACTTGGTAAAGTTTTGCCGCTTGGTAATAGCGGTCGAGCACATCAGGCAGGCTGCCGCGAAAGACCTCAACATTGTATTTGCGGCAGGCGCGCACGACGGCATCATCTGAAGGGTCGGTGGTGGTGGCGACCACAACCTGGTCAATCGTCTTCGCCAGGCGCACGCGTTCCACCATACGCTCGAGCATTGTGCGCCCGCCGGCGGTTTTGAGCACCTTGCCGGGCAGCCGGGTGGACGACATGCGCGCCTGGATGATGGCGACAGTTTTCATTTGCCACCTGCCCGTGATTCTGATTTACTCCCATGGATTGAAAACGCGCCGGCATAGGCATCCAGCAGCACCGGGAAGTTGCGCCGCCAATCGGCATTCTTTTCTGCCAGCGTACGTGCGCGAGCGCCATAATCTGCCAAAGCAGATTCACGGCGGGCCGCGACCATCAGCCCTGCCATCTGCTCCACGTTGCCATCACGGAAGACCCAGCCCTGGTCACCGTCACGCACCCATTCCAGGTTGCCGGGGATATCGGAAACAATGGCAGGCACGCCGCAGGCCAATGCCTCCATCAGCGAGACGGATGAACCGTCGCAATGCGAAGCGGTGAGGAATATATCCGAGCTGCGGTAGCTGTCAGGCAGCCCTGCACGGTCCACGTAGCCGCCGAAATGCACCCGATCCGCGATACCTGCATCTTCAACCATTTCGCTCAGTTGCTGTTCCTGTGAGCCCCTGCCGAAGAGCAGCAGGCGGATATTCGGCTCAATCTGCGCGGCGGTGATAAATGCCTGTAGGGTCACATCGACCCCATAGATCGGCTCAAATGAGCGGTTGCTCAGGAACACAAATTGATCCTGCCAACCCTGGTGTTCGCGCAGCGCCGCGCCGCCGCGCGGGGTGAAATGCTCGAGGTCGACCCCCCACGGGAAGCGGAAGATGCGGTTGGAAGGGAAACGATATTCTCCCTCTGCTTTGTCAGCCACAGCCAGGCAATCGCAAGCCAACACCGCGCTGTGATCAAGCGAATACTGGATCTTTGCATGGGTATCTTCGCTTACCTCGCCATCGTGAAGTATATCCGCCCCCCAGGACATGCTCACCAGGCGCGGGAAGCCGGTCAGTGCGGCGGTGTAAGCCGGTCCGTGCAAGGGTCCCGCGTGAAGAATATCCGGTGCAAGTGTATTGAGAATCTGCTTGAGAGCAACAGCACGGTCTAAGGAGGTAGGGGCGGAATTTAATGCTTCAGTAGAAAAATGGATCTCGGAGGTGCCTTGTGGGGGCAGAACGACCTTGCCCGGTTCGAGGCGTAAAAAATACACCTCGTGCCCGGTCTGCCCGAGCGCGCTGAGAAATCGCTCGTCGTGCGGGGAAAAATCCCGCGTGAAGTACAGAACCCTCAACTTACTCTCCCAGGTCCACCCAGCGCAGTTCTTTGCCGGCAGGCAGGTCCTTGATTGCTCGTGTGCCAATCACCGTTTCTACCTCGTCAGGGCGGATAGCGCCAGGGGTTGCCGGACGCAGCACATCGATCATCTCGCGGGTGACAATTTCACCGGCCCTGATATTGCGCGCAGCGCGCAGGCAGCGGCGCTGCACCACTGTGGTGTCCAATTCGTTGCCGCTGATGGTCTTATCCGTGGAACCGAGTGCGCGCTCCAACTCGCGGGTGCGGTTGACCATCTCGCGCCAGGTCTGCGGCGTCATCGAGAACGGATGGTCGGGTCCAACGCGCGTGGTGTCATCGGTGAAATGTTTTTCGATCACCCGCCCACCCAGTGCGACCGCGCCGAGCACCGTGGCGTGACCGTGCGTGTGGTCAGAGAGGCCAACGGTAATGCCGGGGAAGAGCGCCTGGTAGGTTTGCAACACGCGCAAGTTGATGTGGTCGAAATTGACCGGGCTGGCGGTGTAATTGGTATTGCATTGCAAGAGCACCAGCTGCGGGTTGATCGCCAGTACCGTGTGCACCGCCTGCTGCACTTCGCCGATGGTGGCGGCACCAGTGGAGAGAATGACCGGTTTGCCCTTGGCAGCAATGTACTCGAGCATTTCCAGCCAATCCACGTCACCCGAACCGATCTTATGGGCGGGCACGAAGGGATCGAGGTAATCGACTGCTTCGAAGTCGTACGGCGAGGAGAAATAATCGATGCCGACCTTATCACACTCCTCTTTCAGGATCGGGGTCCAATCGAAGGGGATCGATGCATCTGAATAGACTTCAAACACGGTTTTCTTCCAGTTCGCCTGGTGCGAGACCTGCCCCTGCATAGCCTTGAAACCGTAATCCGACACGATCTTGGGGGCGCGGAAGTTCTGGAACTTGGCGGCATCAGCGCCGGCTTCTTTGGCGAGCTTGATCAATAATTTTGCGCGCTCCAGGCTGCCGTCGTGGTTCGCCGAGATGTCGGCAATAAAATAGGTGGGGTGTTCGGGACCTACCAGGTGATTGCCAATCTTCACGTCCATAGCCACTCCTTTCAGATGCGCTGTTATGCGAGAGACTTGATGTACTCAGGATAGCCGCGGCGGTACTGGTCGTAGAACTTTTGCAGCCCGCCCGCAAAATCAGGCAGATCATGCCCCAGCATTGCACGAAGTTTCTCAGTTTTTAGCGTCAGGTTGGGGGAACGCGCGGCTGTGAGCCCACTGGCGTTTACCGAGACCGGTTTGATGAGGTCAGCGTCAAACCCGAACTTTTCAGCGACGCGCCGTCCAAATTCGTACTTGCTCATTGCTTCTGCGCCGACCATGTGGTAGATACCCCGCAGATCAAGTGAGGAAACCTCCACCAGCAGCGAACTGAGATCGAGGATGTTCATCGGGCAGAACAGGATGTCGGTGAAGCCGTTCACCTCTGCACCGGCTGTCAGCTTGCTGACGAAATTCTCCGCCAGGCTGCGGTTGCCGGCTGCGCTCCAGCCGTAGAAGTTCACGCGTGCAATCAACGCGTCTGCGTTGGCGGCAAGAACGGCACGCTCACCCTCAAGCTTGGTTTTGGCGTACACGCTGAGCGGGTTGGTTTCATCCTCTTCGGTGTACCCGCCCCGGCTGCCGTCGAATACCGCATCGGTGGAAATGTGGATCATACGCACACCGTGCTTGCGGCCGGCTTCAGCGATCGTGCCGGGCAGTTCAGCATTGACCCGGTGTGCAAGCACAGGGTCATTCTCACAGGCGTCCACATTCGCCAGCGCGGCGCAATGGAGGATAACCTCGGGCTTATGAGTGTTGATGAGTTCTTCGATCACACCGGGGCGTGTCAGTTCAGCCTCGACGTTCTTGAAGGTTGCCCAGGTGAGCGGCGCAGTATTAGCCACACCAGTGACCTGGTGCTTTTTGCCGTCAACCGCCAGAGCAAAGTTGAGCCCCAGTAGCCCGCTCACACCGATAACGAGAAAGTGCGTCATCCCAATTTTCCAGCTTCGTAATCCACCTGGATCGGCGCGATGATCCTACGGATCGCATCCACATCCAGCCAATCTTGATTGGTGTTAGAAGCGTATCGAAAGCCGTCTTCCAGCAGGCGGCCTTTGTTTTCCCAATCGCGGCCGAACCACAACGACTCGGCAGGCTGGACGACATACAGGTCCTCCAGCTCTACGGTCTGGCGGGCTTCGTCTTCAGAGATCAATACCTCGTGCAGTTTTTCACCCGGACGGATGCCAATGTAATCGATCGAGGCACTGGGGGCGATGGCCCGCGCGAGGTCGGTCACAGTCATGCTGGGGATCTTGGGTACAAAGACTTCGCCGCCGTGCATGTTCTCAGCCGCGCGGATGACGAAGCGCACGCCCTGTTCCAGGCTGATCCAGAAGCGCGTCATGCGTTCGTCCGTCACCGTCACCTTGCCACTCTCGCGCTGCTTGAGGAATACTGGGACGACCGATCCGCGGCTGCCCACCACGTTACCGTAGCGCACGCAGGCGAAACGGGTATTCTTCGCACCGGCATAGGCATTGGACTGGACGAAGAGTTTTTCAGCTGCGAGCTTGGTGGCGCCGTACAGGTTGACCGGGTTGACCGCCTTATCGGTGCTGAGCGCAACGACCCGGCCCACCCCGGCATCGATGGCGGCGTCAATCACGTTGCCGCTGCCGAGGATGTTGGTTTTAATGGCTTCCATCGGGTTGTATTCGCAGGCAGGCACTTGTTTGAGGGCGGCGGCGTGGATGACCACGTTGACACCTTCAAAGGCGCGCCGGCAGCGCTGCTGGTCGCGAATATCGCCGATGAAATAGCGCAGCGAAGGGTGGTTGAACCCTGCTGCCTGCATCTCGTACTGCTTCAATTCATCGCGGCTGAAAACGATCAGCTTTTGCGGGTGGTATTCCTTCAGCATGATCTCGATGAATTTTTTTCCGAAGGACCCGGTCCCGCCGGTCACTAATACAACGCTATTTTTCCAATCCATAATTACCTCTTTATACGATGTCTGACTTTGCGTAAGAAATTTAACAGGTCGCCATCATAGAATTTTTTCTTATAACCGTGCAGATTCCACGAAGAGTAGTAAGGGAATTCGGCCAGTTCAGGCCACAGGTATTTCACAACTTCCTGCTCCATTTGCATATTGGGCCAACTACGATGGCGTTTATTTACACCCAGGGCGATTTCCAGCAGTTTGCGGTTGCCAAACGGTGAAAACTCCTCATGCGTGAACCCGAAAATGCTGTGGCTCATTGCCTGCCAACTCCCTCCTCCAACCTCCCAGGCGAACAGGTCGAGTAATTTGAATCCGAACTTCTCGCCAGGCTTCGCCTCTTGCATCCAGCGATCCATCGCGTCAATAACAAAAGGGTCGTGACCCAGTACGGTGACATCCGCAAGGGTATAAACGGTGACCTCAACTGGGTAAATACCATCAGGCCAGTAGCCGCAGCGTATTGGCTCAGTGATGGTTCCCTTGAAGACCACCTTGTCCGGCGGGAGGTTCACGTAGCGACCGTACACGAGGTTTATCCAGTCGGTCTTATAGCCTTCTGTGCTGCGTTGAAAGAGGTCCACAAAATCTGCAGGAATCTCCTGGTCGCAAGTGAAGGATCGGTAATTGAACTTTAACGCCTGGCTGACCTGGCGCGAGATGACCAGGTCTTCACTTTCTTCGGTCAGGCGGCGGTAGATCATCGTAAAGGCTTCAGCCTGATCCACGAAACTCCGACAGCCAGCAAGCACGACACGCGAGTCAAATCCGGCTGTCAAGGCGACCGCGGCAGGAAAACGGTTGAAGCCTGCCTCGCATGTACCTTTGATCAGGTCCCCAACCAGTTGTGCGCCTTGCTTGAGGGAATAGCGCTTCAGTTTTTTGAGCGGCCAAAAGCGTACCTGCTTCAGTGTCGATAAATCGAGGTAGTGATTAGGAATAATCCGGGTCAATCCCTCGTATGGAGAGGTATCAGCGGGGAACCAGGATTCTACTTTCGCTTTGTACTTGGCTGATTGCATAAAATGATTTGCCCCCTCACTGATGGGGAGATGCAGCAGGTTCGCCAGGATCGGTGCGTGTGAGGTGAACCATGTTTTACCAGCGGCATCCTGGTGGTAATAGACAGGTCGCAGGCCGGCAGCATCGTTGAGCACGATCCCTTGCACACATCTGTAAGCGAAGAGTATGTAATGTCCGCTCTTGTCATACAACTGGTCACACAGTGCATCGAAGTCGCCCGCTTTTTCGTCCAGGTCGGCCAGCACCTGCTCGTTGTCACGCTCGGGATGGTAAGGGTCTAACAGGTAACCCAGGAGCACCATCTGAAAATGCTTGCCGGTAAAACTGGTCATGGTGAGGTCGGGATGGGCTGCCAGTGTGTTGCCGTCTGGCAAGACCAGGCGTGGCCAGGTCGGAAAAAGGTTAAGCTCCGGTCCGCTGACGAACTGCCGCCGATAAAGGAATTTATCCTGCTTTAGTTTTTCCATGATTGGTGTCCTTAGGGGGAGAAAATGTCAGTGCATTAAATGTGGGGCGATATTTTTTCATGCCGTTGGCGCTGAGCACTTCTTTGAGCGGATTTTCCTGCAGGTTTTCTCTGAGCTGGACCATTGTCCAGGGGAATGGAAGCTGGTATCGGAAGAAGAACAGGTAGGTGTATTTCCAGGCAAGATTGATCTGTTCATCGGTCAGCCGGTTTGCCTTGATATTATCAAGCAGGCGGTTCAGTAGTTTGAAATACTCCACCCATGTGTTGGGATCGTGCGTAAATCCGCGGTTGCGATAATGGGTCTTACCTGCCACCACAACCGGTATCCCGCGCAGCGCCATTTCCAAACCAACCGTGGTGGTGTAAACCAGTCCGAGGTCAGCCACATCCATTAGGTCGTAGGTGTTCACTTCATCCAACGGTTCGATAAGCTTGATATGCGGTGGAAGTTCGGGCAGGGTTTTACGGATCAAATCGAGGATAGTGCCGTGTTTGACAAGCGCTTCTCCAGGGTGGATGCGGATGATCAATTGGACTTCAGGACGCTCCATGAAGTATTGAATTGTCCGTATGATCCATTCGGACATTGATTTTGTAAAGGTATTCCTGCCCAGGGTGAGGCTGTCTCCAAGCACGTTTGTGGCAAGCAAGATCACCGGGTCATCGTTAAGGCCTAGTTTCAACTTGATGGCGTTTTGCCCTTCAGCGGGAATGCGCTGCCATTTGCGGGTGAAATCTGCATAAGTGGTGGCGTTGCGGCGTGAGGAGAGTAACACGCGGGTTTCTTCCAGTTCACCGGGGGTCAACTTGTGATTCGCATAGGAATTCCACAGGTCATCAGTGTTCTGCTGCATGATCTCATCATTCTGCGCCATCCACATTGCACCGCGCCGATCACTAAACTCGTACGTTGATGTGGGTATTTTGAGGAATCGGCAGACCCGATATGCGATACCAAATTCGAGAATTGTGCCGTTCGGGATGATGGCAACATCAGGCCTGTTTCTGTAAAGGTAATGGTATAACGCTTTTGCTGCATGCTGATTCCGGCCGAAACGGAACTGGTAGAATGGATCTTCCCGATCCACTTGTTCACTTTGAAGGTAATACATGAAATCGTAATCGGTAACTTGATCTACATCCATATTCAGTCGATCAGGTAGTTGGGTGAATGATGAGTTGTTGCGCAGCATGTTTTCAAAATGAATCAAACGGGAAGCTACGCTGAGAACAGTATTGGCATACACGTTCTGGCGGCGCAGATCGAACTGGTTGGTGTCGATATTCCACTTTCCGTACGGGTAATACCCGATGGTGACATCATGACCCATGCCAGCCAGCGCGAGCCCGTTCATCACCACGTGTTCCAACCAGTAATGGGTCGAGGCAAACAGAAAAACTTTCTTACCGGCTGGGTGCTTTTTGCGCGATTCTTCGGCAGCGGCTACAGAATCCGCGAGATTTTCGCGGATCGTTTTGAGAGTGAAATTATAGGGCAGCGGGTCGTTGCTCTGGCGCAAAAGCCAATAAACCTCTGCGGTGAGGGGGAGTTCGCCCAACACTTTCTTTAGGATTTCTTTTCGGCTCGCCATTTAGTGAACTTCCTCGATTCTCCATTCCAGCCTGGGGCGAATCGGGCCATGCCTGAGCTCAACCCAATGCATGCCCGGCGCTCCGGTGGTGTTGACATTGAAATTGACCGCGCGTTCATCCGAGAAGTAACGTTTGACCATATACGAGCTGGCATTGAGCCCCACCACGAAGCGGCCTTCGTTGAGCATATCCGCTGGCACCGTGCAGCGGCTGATGTAGCGCCCAACCTTGCGCACCCCGTGAGTCTGAAATCTTTCAGGCTCATCCGTATCAAATGAGGTGAAGATGTAGTCTCCTTGTGAGCTCATCAGGTAGAGTCCAACGCGCAAACCTGTGATATCCGCGTGCAGCTCGTATTCCACCTCGATAGTGAACGGCTCTACCGATAACAGGCTCTCGCTCGTACCGCCGGCTTTGTTTTTCACGCGCACTGCGACCGGCTTGAAGGGATAGGCAGTGGAGGGAATCTCCTCCGTTGTAT
>JBCFBD010000001.1:87862-91506 GCA_038562455.1 Anaerolineaceae bacterium
GATACCGCCGCTCGCCGCTGGATGAGAGGTCGTTGGTCAGGTAGTAATCCACCGCCTCGGCAGTGGGAGCGCGCAGCACCATGCTTCCCTTGTCGAGGATGATGCACTCGTGGGTGAGTCGCTGAATAGCAGACATATTATGGCTGACGAAAATGACCGTACGTCCTTCAGATGCCACGTCGCTCATCTTTCCCAGGCATTTGCGCTGAAATTCCGCGTCTCCTACCGCCAGCACTTCGTCGACCACGAGAATCTCTGGTTCAAGGTGCGCTGAGACGGCGAACGCCAGGCGCATGTACATGCCGCTGGAATAACGTTTGACCGGTGTATCGATGAATTTATCGATCTCTGAGAAAGCCACGATCTCATCAAACTTCCGCTCAATCTCGGTCCCCTTCATACCCAGCACCGCGCCGTTGAGAAATATGTTTTCGCGCCCGGTGAGCTCGGGGTGAAAGCCGGTGCCGACCTCCAACAGGGAGCCGACCCGTCCGTGGATCTCAGCAGATCCCTCGGTGGGCTCGACCACGCGTGAAAGGATCTTGAGCAGGGTGCTCTTGCCGGCGCCGTTCTTGCCGATCACGCCTAACACCTGCCCGTGGTCAAGCTGGAAGTTGACATGGCGCAGTGCCCAGAACTTTTCGCTCCCGGTGGGATTGAGCAGCGTCTTCACCGGGCTTTTCACCACCTCCACGATCTTTTCACGCAGCGTGATGTACTGATTCTCGCGAAAGATGTTGTATTGTTTGCCGATGTCATCGACGCGTACGGCGAGGTTGCCCATGCAGTTTTCCTTTAGATCATATCGGCGAATTGTTTTTCCATCCGCCGGAAGTAGAACAAGCCTGAGACGAGCACAAGAACCGCGATGCCTGTGGAAACCATGATCATCGGCAGCGTGATACTCTGCGTGGAGCCCAATAACGCGTAGCGGAAACCCTCCACCACACCGGTCATCGGATTTAAAAAGTACAACAGACGCCATTTTTCGGGGATCATGCTGGCGGGATAGACCACCGGCGTGATGAACTTCCATAACTCGGTCACGAATGGCATCAAGTAGCCCACATCGCGGTAGCGCACCATAAGCGCGGAGGACCAGAAGCCGACTCCCAGCGCCGAAATGAGCGCGAGCAGGATCAGCAACGGCAGCCAGAGCATCGCAATGGTGGGCGTAATGCTGTAGAACAGCATCATCCCGATAAGAATAATGAACGCGATGAAGAAATCGACCACGCTGGACATGACAGACGCGAGCGGCACGATCAAGCGTGGAAAATAGATTTTGGAGATCATGTTGCCGCTGGCGACCATCGACCGGCTGGCAACGCTGAGCGCGGAGGAAAACAAGATCCACGGCAGCAGACCGGTGTATGAAAAGATGGGGTAGGGTATGCCGTCAGAGGGAATCTTAGCGAGGTTGCCGAAGAAAATGGTGTAAACCACCATGGTCATGAATGGATTGATGACCGCCCACATGATGCCCAGCACCGATTGCTTGTACCGCACCTTGATATCGCGCCAGGTGAGGAAGTAAATGAGCTCGCGGTACTCCCACAAGGCGCGCAGGCGCAGCCCCACCCAGCCTTTTGAAGGTTGGATGCGCACCACGGGGGGCTTCTTTTTCATTTCTAGCGTTTCGGTTGTCATGGTCAGAAGGAGACCCCTGTCTGTATTTTGTACCACTCGATGGTGCGGCGCAGACCTTCTTCGAAGTTGATCTGTGCTTTGAAACCGAACTCGCGTTCAGCACGCTCGACATTCAAGCGGCGGCGCGGTTGACCATTAGGCTTGTTGGTATCCCAGGTGATGTGCCCGTTGAAACCGGTGAGCCTGGCGATCAATTCCACCAGGTCCTTAATGCTGATCTCCATACCGGAGCCCAGGTTGACCGGCTCAGGGGAGTTATACTTCTCGGCTGCCAGCAGGATACCCTCCGCGGCGTCTTCGACGTACAGGAACTCACGCGTAGGAGAGCCGTCGCCCCACACCTCGATGGCATCCGCGCCGCTCTGGATGGCTTCAATGCACTTTTTGATTAGCGCGGGGATGACGTGTGAGCTTTCAGGGTTGAAATTATCGCGCGGTCCGTACAGGTTGACCGGCATGAGGAAGATGGAATTGAAACCGTATTGCTGGCGGTACGCCTGTGATTGGACGAGCAGCATCTTCTTTGCCAGCCCGTAAGGCGCGTTGGTCTCTTCGGGGTAGCCGTCCCATAGGTTTTCTTCCTTGAAGGGGATTGGGGTGAACTTGGGGTAGGCGCAGATGGTACCTAGCGCAACGAACTTCCGAACCCCGCGCTGCCAGGCTTCGTGGATTAACTGTACGCCCATCATCAGATTGCTGTAAAAGAATTCTGCCGGGTGTTCCCGATTTGCTCCGATGCCACCGACCTGGGCAGCCAGGTGAATGATAATATCAGGCTGGCTGTCATCCAGCATTTGACGGATGGAATCCACCTGCACCAGATCATACTTTTCGATGGTCGGAATGAACACCTCCGCCGCACCGCGTTCACGCAGTTTAGCGGTGACGAATGAACCAAGAAAACCGGCACCGCCGGTGACGCAAACGCGTTTATCCTGCCAGAAGCGAGCATCAGTTGCCATGTTTTGATTTCTCCTGTGTCTCAAGAATGACTTTCAGGCCGACCATTTTTAAAAGCGGGGCAGAGCCGTCATCAGCGATGGAAATACCTTGTTCAAGGCAGGTGAGGCGGCAAATTTCTGCCACCTCATCATCTCCCTCCACGCGTACGCTGAGGTGCCCCTGGGCTTTGACCTCTTCCAGCGCGTCGACGGCGCGCTGCCGCACGAGGCGGTAAAGGTTGAAGGAGTTTTGTATGTAATCCACCGTCAGGCGCGCGCGAAAGAGCAGCCCCTCAGGGGTGATGATGTACTTGAGTTTTTTGCGTTCCAGGCGGCTGACCTTGACGTAGCCTTTTTCGATCAGGCGTTTGAGGTGCCAATTGACCGTGCCGACCGCAACTTCGAGCTGCGATGCCAGGGCTGCCTGGGAGGTGTCGGGGTCCTGTTCAATCTGTTCAAGGATGATCAGGTCCCGTTCTACATTGGATGGATAATTCATTGATCTCCAATATTCAATTGTTGAATTATAAATCAGTGGGGGGATGAGGTCAAGGGGTGAATAATGAATGAATAATGAACTAATTTGCCTCACCGTTGGGTCCCGTAGCTTCGCAGATTCCCGCAGGGAACGGGGTTAGAGCGCAAAGAAACATGGCCAATCATCCAATATCCGCGTGAGTTCGCTGCGCGGGTATATGTTTTAATAATGATATAATTTGCGTGATCGCTGAGGGCCCGTAGCTCAGTGGTTAGAGCGCGCGGCTCATAACCGCTTGGTCGCAGGTTCGATCCCTGCCGGGCCCACTCCCCGTACCTTACTCAATATTGGTCGCAGGTTTCCTTACAGGATGCTGCGCGACGATCCCTGCCGGGCCCACTCCCCGTACCTTACTCAATATTGGTCGCAGGTTTCCTTACAGGATGCTGCGCGACGATCCCTGCCGGGCCCACTCCCCGTACCTTACTCAATATTGGTCGCAGGTTTCCTTACAGGATGCTGCGCGACGATCCCTGCCGGGCCCACTCCCCGTACCTTACTCAATATTGGTCGCA
>JBCFBD010000002.1:0-2737 GCA_038562455.1 Anaerolineaceae bacterium
GGTTGGCGCAGGCGATGATGTGGCTCTTGGGGAACATGGAGAGACCGTATTCAGGGAACATGCCCTTGAGCTCGACATCGATCATGTCGTCGGAATATTCCTTCTCCATGAGCGCGATCATCTGCCGGGTCAGGCGCGTGTTGTCGTAGGTGGCGATGCGGAAGGAGTAGTAATTTTCCAGGTCAGCGGAGGGGTTCGCCTTCCAACCCTTGTCAAAGCGCTCGACCAGCCACGGCGCGTCGGTGGGCGAGGTGGTGACGTCAAAGCGGCACATTCGCAAGCTCCCGTCGGGTCGTGTTCCTCTCAATCGTCCGCGCAGCACCTTCAGCGTCTCCCCGGCGTAATCCAGGCCGGCTTCATCGTAATTGATGCGGTCAAACTCCATGCCGCGGATGAAGCGCGCGTCCTTGCCCGCCGTCCGGAAGATCCACTCGGAACCGTTGTAGAACTTGATCGTCGGGTAGGGGCGCAGCACGACATCTTCCACGAAATGGCTGACTTTGCTGCCGTTCTCGATCCACGGCTGCACCATTTCAAAGGGCAGCTCGGACTGCTTGGCGGTGACGGAAGTGTTCAGCGCCTTGAAATAGGGGATGGTGATGCAGTCCATCATGTAGGAAGCCGCCACGGAGGTCGTCTTTCCCGCGGCGATACCGGCGATGAAGGTCACGTTGGGGATCTCCAGCTGGTGAAAGGCGTACTGGTAACACAGCGGCTCCCAGTTGAAGTACCACTGGCAGCCGAGGTGGAAGCCTTTGCCAGCCCGGGAGCACATCGGCAGCATCTGGCGGTCGGCTTCGGTCAGGATCCCCAAGCGCACCTCGCCGTATCATTTTGCCCGCTCGCAAGAGATTTCATGTGCTCACTTCTTCCCGTGCAAGAACACCAGCCACTCCTGCAGCTGCTCGCGAGTGATCGTGTTCATGTGCGCCATCCGGTGGTGGCGGCGGCACAGCAGGATGCCGTTTGCGAGTTCATCGCCGCCGCCCGCCCCGCGCGAGGTGATGTGGTGCGCGTCCAGCTCTCCAGTGCACTCCCAGAGGAGCCGTCCATCGGCGAGCTTCTCCGAGGTCCGCTCCAGCAGCATGCCCGCGATGCATACCCCGTCGCGCTGCCTGATCTTCTGCGAGAAGAGCGCATCTTTTAACCTCCGCGGCTTATAGCTTGGTTTTGCCAAGTGCAAACGCCTTGGAGCGCACGAATTCGGCCTCCAGCTCCCACGCCGGGTGCAGCTCCGTGACCGGGATCTCGTAACAGGCCTGGAAGCGCTCGCGGTTGATGGTCGAATTCAAAATGTCGGAACGGCTGGCGTACCCCAGCACGGTGCCGATCTTGGTGATCGGGTCGATCGCGGTGAGCAGCACCACGTCCGATTTGATGCGCTTGTTTTCCGGCCACTGCAGGAAGCGGTGGGAAATGTTGGGGGTCAGCACGGTGGCTTTGACGTCCACCTTGTATCCCCCGTAACGCAGGTCGACACCCCCGTCAAAGCGCGCATGGATGGTTTCAGGCATGCCAAGAAACCGTCTCGCCACAATTTCCCCCGCAACTCCAATCAACTCGATCCCGTCTCCAAATTCAGAAACGTGGTGTGAAGTCTTGTTATGGGCGAGACGGCTCCTGGCGATCTCGATGATGTACTCCCAGGAGCCGCTCAGGTCCATGCTTACTCTCCCACGATTGGAAGGGGGGTTCTACCGCTTTTCATCGCCTGCACGGCGGCTTCGATGCACTGGTCGACCAGCTGGCGGTCCATGGGGATGCGGTTCTCGGCCAGCCACTGGCTAATTTGTGCCAGCACCATTTCCTTTTTCCTCGCGCCGTCAAATTCTGCCGCGAAAGGGGACTGCTCGATGCCCCGCACCAGGATGTCGATGGTGTCCCTCATCATGTTGAATTTCGTCTCGCCCATCCTGGTCTTGAGGAACTCAACGGCAGCCGCGGCAACCCCCTTGAGCAGGAAACCCACCGCGCTGGCCACGGCAACGGTAATGATCGACACGACCTGGCTGATAATCTCTGGATCAATTTTTTCTCCTTGTGACTGTAATAGTAATGCACCAATAATAGCATAAGTGGTATAATAAAACAAGTGTTCTATTGTAGGAACGTTGACCTACTTATGAGATTTGGGCTTCGTGTGAAAAGGCATGAAAACAGGTATCTATCCATTAAGAGAAGTGAACACCCCACCCCCCCTTCGGGGGGAGGAGGAAGACCGTGCCAACGCGACCCCTAATCGGGGGGGCCGGGGGGGGGAGTTGAGGCGTTCCCCCTTCCTGTTCTCCACGGCGCGTGTCCCACCGCCCACCCCGGTGATTTGGTGAGGTCATGAGGGTTGCGTGTTCCAGCCAGTCCACGTTGTGTAGTTAGAACGCGGTCGTGGCTGTTGAAAGGGGTAGGTAGTGCTCTGCGAGCGTCGTCTTTGGCGTCATTCAAACTTGGGTGACCCATTCAATCGTTCCACGCTCGTTTGGAGGCGAGCCAACATGAAGACGAAAAGCATTACCACCATCCCCGCACGTGAGATCGAAAGCGTTGTCATCTATGCCGACGGCGCTTGTCCCAATAACGGCAAGGCAGATGCCCGCATGTACTGCTCGTTCGCGGTGTACGTCAACCAGAAGCTGGTACATGCAGAGAAGGTCGACCTGTCCGACCTGGACGTCAAGCAGACCAACAACACCGCCGAGTTCCACGCCCTGATCGAAGCGCTGACCTACATGTCGCAAGCGCA
>JBCFBD010000002.1:2747-88517 GCA_038562455.1 Anaerolineaceae bacterium
AAGCAGCTGGAGTTCGTGGTGCGCACGGACAGCGAACTGGTCTACGAGGCCTGGCTGCGCAACAAAACCGTCAAGACGCGCCATCTCAAGCCCCTGTACCAGAAGGTGCTGGCATTGGCGGGCGAGTTGAACGTCAAGCTGGAGCAGATCAGCGGCGACAGCATGAAGCTGGTGCTTGGGCATTGAGAGCCAAATGCCGAAGAGCGCTACTGGATTAGTGCCTTGCGGCACTGCTTTTGATAACCGTAATGGAGGCGGTTACACATGAGCAACCTTCAGACGTCTGAAGTACTGTATCGCATCGTGCTCAACCCCGAGCACTCACTGGTCTACTCGACCTATGCTGAAGCGGCCGACTGCTGGCAGCGCGAACTGCTCGCGGGGCACAGTCCACTGAAATTCGAGGTGCTTACAAACACGGATTGGGTGGCGATCAACGATCCCTGCATCTGCCGCTGGTGCAAGCAGCCGTACGGCACGCAACCTCACATCCAGTGCCAGATCGAGGAAGACCAGGATTACCGCGACTTCTGCGATTACCGCACCGCGGTGCGCATGGACCTGCACTTTTGATCAACCACAGAATTGAGAGGACAAAATGACGCTGGCGAAGTTCAAAAGAGTTGCACATGGACGGGAGAGGGCCGCCCTGCGGGCGGCGCTGCGCAGTGGCGCTTGGGAAGGATTGGAGCATAAGCCAAAGAACTCCATCCCGAGACCTGGCAAGTATGCTCCTGTCGGGGCGAAAGGTTCATGATCGATGGCGCCACGGGTAGGGATTGCCTATCGGCAGCGCTTTTTCGACGGGTGAATACATTGCACCCAACAAAAATTTGGATGGCACGAGCCAATTCGTGCAGAGAGGAAGTGCAAGATGCAAAAGCTTATCGTAACAGGTCGTTTGGGTCGTGAGCCGGAGATGCGTTTCACTCCGGCGGGTCAGCAGGTGACCAATTTCTCGGTCGCCACCGACCGCCGCTACAGCACCGCGGACGGGGAGAAAAAGGTCGTCACCACCTGGTTCAACATCGAAGTGTGGGGCAAGCTGGCGGATGTGTGCAACCAGTACCTCCACAAGGGCAACCAGGTGGGGATCATCGGCCGCATGAAGGACCCGCGCTGCTACCAGGCGCAGGACGGCACCTGGAAGGCCTCGACCCTCGAGGTGGTGGCCGAGAGCGTCGAGTTCCTGACCCCCAAGGGCGCCAACGGGGCGGAGGAACCCGAGACGGAAGCCGTTGCCGAAGAGATCCCGTTCTAACGGGGTTTCACCCAACCAGGGAGAGCTCGCAAGAGTTCTCCCTTTTTTATTTAACGGAGGCAGAAATGTTACACGATTTGGCAGTTCAGCTTCAGGATATCAAGCTGGACATCAACAACACCGTGCTGGAAGAGTTGAAAACGAAGGGTTTCTACACGGTGTGGCAGAAGCAGTGGGGACGCCTGACCACGGAAGCCGGCGGCGACATCGCCATGCTGCGCTTGCTCAAGATCGCCGAACAGGAATACGCGCCGGACTGCACAGCCCTGGACGACATGGCCGCGCAGGTCGCCTATGAGGCTCGCTACGACTTAGACACTCTTGAGACAGAGCGCCGCGCATCCAGGGAAGCCGGGCGCAGGATGTCCTACGCCGAAGTCGACCGCCCGGCGGACATGTACCGCCGCTGGATGAAGCCGCTGCGCTTCATCCAGCAGTACCACTACGGCGTGGGGAGCATCATCCGTGATCTGGAGCTGGAACAGACCATGCCCTACGGCGAACTGGACAGCCCACACTGGGTGGATGGGTACACGGGTGAAGTGGATCCCGACGCCATGCTGGAGCGCGTCAACTTTCCGGCGTCTGAAAGTGATGAGGAGAGCGTCTTCTACTCCGAAGCTTTTGATGAAGAGGATGAATTCACCATCGAACAGTTTGAAGAGCGCGAGTTCGAGAAGCCGGTGTGGATGCAGGTGCAGGAAGACATGCAGGTTACTTCATCTTACTTTGACCTGGTCAGCGAGCTCAAGATCGAACGCCAACTGCTGCGTGAGCGCATCAACCAGGCGCTTACGGATAGAAGGGAAGCCGCGGTCAAGCGCATCGCCATGCAAGCCCACCGCAAGCAGCTTGGAGCGCCGCTGGTGCTCTTGGCTGCCGCTAGGGAGATCATAGAAAACAGGGTTCTCTCCACCCTTGCTCAGCAGGTCTACGCCAAGTGCAACAAGGTGGTTTGGGAGGAGCGCAAGGCGGTCTTCGCCGACGCCAGGGAGGCCGTGCGCCGGAGCCCTGAAGCCAGGGCTTATTTGCTGGGGCTGCAGCAATTGGCCGAGCGAGACGAGAGCCCGGTCGATCTTGCCGTGTTATTCCTCTCGATGCAGCACGGGTTGTGCTTCGAGGAGTATGACAGCCGAGAGGTGAGATTGCTCAAGGGTGGCACTCTCTACGAGTTCATCGAGGACAACGAAGAGGAGCTCCTGGAGAACATGAACAACCCCGCCGGTGTCTCCGAGATCGCGCCTTCCAGGGAGTACATCGACCAGTTCTGCGAGGAGACCATCCAGCTGTACGCGGGTACGGGGGAAGCGGACCTGGCGAAATCACGCTTCAACCACCCGTACTTCATCGAGGGCTATATCCGCGCTGCCACTGTCCTGCGCAATGTGACTAAGGATAAACTGGTGTCCGCGGGTCACGAGAACTTCAGGCAGCGGATATCCCCTGAGGGCAACCGCGCCTTTCATCAAGCACGCCTGGAAGGCAAGGACATGAAGGCAGCCATGCGTGCCTTCTGGCAGGTGGCCAATCGTCCAGTACCCAAACCGCTCCCGCGCATCACCGCCGTCAGGGACACGGGGCTGGTCCTGGACACTGGCCGCGCCATCAGCTTCGGCATCGCCGTGCTGAAGGTGCAGCACAACGAGCTTGCACTGTCGCAGGAGGACAGGGTCAGGCTCAAGGATGTATTACAGCAGCGCAACTGGGGCAGGGTGCTGCAGGAAGCGCTTTGACCCGAGAGACACACTTCATGGTGGAGCGTCAGCTCCACCATGATCATTTTTTTGCGACTGTTCAGGGTTGCACTGCCATCGACGACATTACGCAAACTGGCTTATCCCACCCCCCGGGAGCAAGCGCTGCTGCCGGCTTTGCGCACACCGGCGTTCCCAGCCCCCGGGGATGGCTGCGGTCGCCGACAGTACGCAGTTTGCCTGGCTTCCAGTGCAATCCATACCCTATTTACAAGGAGGTTGACATGACCCGTACGCTCTCGGTAACCGATGTGGGCGATTTTCACAAGAAGTCCGTCGTCCCGCAGATCCTGCTGAAAGGCAAGTGGCTCTCGGAGTTGGGCTTTTCTCCCGACCAGAAGGTCGAGATCAGCGCCAAATCCAGGGGAATTCTGGTGATTTCCTTAAAAAACTGTAATAACCCTTGACTTAATGTAGCGTAATTGTTACAATCAGTGAAACGATTGCAGTGGAACGCGTGCCGCAACGAATACTCGGTACAGAAAGACAAGGGGATGATATCCCCCCTCAGGTAACTGGAAATCAACGCTCTCGTGTGTTACACAACCAATCGTTTATCAAGCGCACTTGAACTACTGCCGCAAGGCAGTCCCGGGAGGCTGAACAATACCCATAATGTCCGCTAGACCCACGACGAAACACCGTTTTTCCCCTTTGGTTCTGATCATTTCAGGTTGCGTCTCTTTTGTTGCGGGTGCATAGAGGAATTCATTCCCGTGTTTCATTTCCTTCTCGCTAGCAATTGACTGCTTTCCTCACCGCAACAGTGGCTTGCGGGTCTCAGGAAATCTAATGGTTTCATATAGATGGGGCAGGGGTTTATGGTTCACAAGGGTGCATTTGTGATGGGATGGCTTGACAATCCAGGTTGTTTTCCAGATTTGTTTCTTGGTGCTGGGTAGTGATTTCCCACAACCGGATTTACCATTTGCAGCACAGATCCAAGGTGAACCCCTGCCGAGAGGTAGAACTTTCAGGCACCGGAAAGTGAACTCGTGGAGATCATCGGTCTGATCGTTCTAATGGTGGGACTGCTCTTTATCCTGGTAATGGAAATTTCCATCCTCGCCTGGCGAGAGTGAAGGATCAATATAGGAGGTGTTATGGACACAGATTTAAATAAAATGACCAGTTTGCAGGAAGTTGTTTTGGCGGCGGATGAAAGGCTGGAAGCGCTGTTCAAATCCGCCCGGGAGAGGGAAGAGGAACTGGCAAGGCAGAAAAGGCAGCTGACAGATGACCGCTTGTGCGCGCTTGAAGCGCATTTGAGCGGCTTTTTGCCCGCAGCCGTCATGCCCTACATCGACCCCACCTGGCAGCTCGGGGAACGCGATTTTCTTGACGCCTCGATCTCCGGTTTCTCGGTCAAGATCGAGGTCCCGGGCGCATTCCCCATCTTCAGGCACTGTTACTTTGATATTTGGGCGGAATGCTGGCATTCCGCGAACATGTTCTACATCCACGATCATGAAGGGCGTTTTCTCGGTCAGCACGAAGATTTCCTCCTGGCGTTGGGAGCGGCGCGCAAGCATTCCCTCGACGCGCTGGGATTGGAATATTGAAGTTCTTTTGCGGGGTGGTTCGGAACCTAGAAAGAAACTCTTTTGAAGCAGTTCAACTCTGCTCCCCGCAACTTGCATAAACCCTTTCGGAGGCGAGAAAGGTTAGCCAGTGTTATCCCAAGATGGCAGGATAGAAGGCATTGATATCTCTCAGTTCCAGGATGATTACTACACTGCGAAGAAACCCGACCTGAAGCAAGCCGCCGCCAATGGTGCAAAGTTTTACTACATGCGCTCTTCCTACGGACAGGTTGAAGACAGAATGTTCAGACACTTCCTCGAACAGGGTCGTGGCGTCATGGACCAGGCAGCCTATCATTACATGGATTATTACTCTTATTCCTCTCTCGGGTACAACTCGACCAAGTGGGGAGTGATCCAGGGGGAGAAGATCATCTCGCTCCTGAAAGGCAACCCCATGCCCATCTTCATTGACGTGGAAAGTGCCAGTCCGTCCTACGCCCCCAATATTTCCAAGGTGTGGGGCACGGCCATGACCATCCTGGATAACATCCTGAAAACTGTTGATGATCATTTCGGCGTTGCGACCGGTATCTATGCCTCGACTGGATGGCTGAAAAAGTTCTACGGCTATCACAAGTGGCGCCCGCTATGGGCTGCCAACTACAACAAGGTTGGTCCCGAGGTTGTGAGAAAACTTGTCGCCGACGCGGGCTTCACCGATCTGTTGATATGGCAGTACGCATCTCACGGCGATATTGACGGCGACGGTACTGGCGATGGCAGAGACCTGGGGTTTGAAAGCAACGGTCTCGATCTCAACCTGTGGATGCAATCAAAGGAACGCTACGATGAGTTCTTCGGTGCCAAACCGGTTGAACCACCAGCAGTCAAGCCGTTGGACAATTATCTCCTTCCCATTGACGAAGGCAAGCATTACATCACCCAGATCTTCGGGGTAAACCCTGGCACTTATCCGACTTCCAGGGGACACAACGGCATTGACTTCGGTCTTCCTGTTGGATGCAATCTCTACGCGTCCCGTGAGGGCAAGGTCATTCAGGCTGGCGACTTCAGCCAGCCAGGTATCACGGACGGAAAGATCGGTTACGGCAGGCATTGCCGTATCGAGCATTCTGACGGCGCGATCACCATCTATGGTCACCTGTCCAGGCTTGATGTCAAAGTAGGCGACGTGGTTACTGCCGGTCAATTGATCGGTCTCTCCGGCGGAGCAACCAGCGATCCACATTCGGGCTTTTCAAGCGGCCCGCATCTCCATTTCGAGATCCGAAAAGAGGGTGCACCACAGATACCAGGTGGATTTGTTTACAACGGAATCGACCCGCTTCCATTGTTTGTCCCCAGGAAAACAGAAAACCCGCTCTACACGATCAACGTAAAGATTGACACGCTGCTTCTACGCAAAGGGCCTGGAAGCAATTTCGGCATGCTCCGCAATATCGCACCCGGCAAGCACAATGTCTACGAAGAGATCAATGGTTGGGGCCGCGTATCGCAGTTGTTCGGCGAGTGGTCATACGTGGCTTTCTCAGGATGGGTTGACAAACTCGACGCCCCTTTAGCAATTCCTGAACCTACCGAACCCATTATTCCAGCACCCAAGGAGATAAAAATGAAAAGCGTTGAAATCAAGAAAGTGAAACAGGGGCGGGGAGGGTTACGGGTCAGGACCAGTGCGAAAGCCCCCACGTTGTTCTCCCTCGTCCAGGATAAGCTGGCGGAAGGAACGGAAGTAGAAATCCTGGAGCGGGTTGTTTCGGGCAATTACATCTGGGTGCGCATCGGGTACGGGCAGTGGGTGTGCGAGCGGGAAGGTCAGACTGTTTATCTTGAATAACGCTTCTCAGAAATTGACTGTGAGCTAAGGAGGATCGTTTCAGACGTCTGAAAGATAAGTACTCTACTGAGAGCCTTGAGCGAGAGTAACTTACAAATCGCTTTTCAGTCGAATAAACCACAGCTATGGGCTGTGAACCTTTGATAAATCATTAGTACCTTATAAAATAATTAATACTTAGAAGGATTTTCCCAACCTTCCACCTTAGAGATAGGTAATGTATCAGGATCCACACCAGTCATAATGGCATTCAGTAAAATGGTAATTTTTGCAGCATAAACAGCCATTTCCCTAGATGTATACGGAAGATCTTCCTTAATCCAGAGATATACGAGTTGGCTTATCCCTCCTAGGCAATAGAATGCAAGAAGTTTATCAGGTACTTTTTTTACAGAATCCTCCGGCTGTACTGCGTGTTGAATTGCTAAACCCTGTTCAATAAATTTCTGAATGTAATCATGAAAATAAGGTGAGTCTATAAATTGGGTCATTAAAATCATACGCAAATCTTTATTTTGCTTGGAAAATTCAAAAGATTTTTGATATCTATCAATATAAGCTTCTGGATTTACATAAATGTCATCTCGTGACACTGGTGTTTCAGATATAGTCTCTCCTTCTTCCACTACGTCATTCAACAATTGATAGATGTCTTTAAAATGTGCATAAAAGGTGCTCCTATTGACTCGAGCATATTTGCAGATATCCTTGACTGTAATCGCGTGGAAAGGTCTTTCTCTTGTCAGGCGAATAAAAGCTTGTTTTATCTTCTCTTTAGTTTGTTCAGGACGGGGATCAAGGGATTTTTCCGACATTTTCTACTCCATGTTGCATTAACAACATTTAACAATCGTTGCTTGTTGTTTTTTCGCTTAGAGAAACTATATATTTATTATAGGCTTTTCTTGCAGACATAGCATTTTGCAGGTTCCATAATTCTTTCGTTTATTTTCATTTTGAAACCTAATTCGAAAGGAGAGTATATAAGAAACAGGTATATGAACAAATTCAAGGGCGAGCTATATGAATAAATGATTGAAGTTGCAGGCTTGTTATCACCTTGTGGGTATTTAAGAATCAATTTGAGTGTCGTGTCAAATTTAAGAATAACTTCTCGTTGAATCCAATTTGTACAACTAGATATAAAGGAGAATACGAATGGCAGACTATGAAGTAATTACGATCGGCGCGGGGCCAAATGGCCTCATGACATCAGCCTTGTTGGCTGTTGATGGTAAAAAAGTATGTTGTTGCGAATTGAACGACCATGTTGGAGGATTAGCGTCCAACGCCCATGAATTTCCAGGCTTCGTTCATAACCGCGGTATGTGGTTCTTGATGTTCGCTCAAATTGATGATTTACTCAAGAAACTTGAACTAAAAAAATATGGACTAGAAATGTATGATCCGGATCACACCGGCGTAATTTTGCCGGCTAATCCACCAGATCCTGCTTTTAAACTATTTAACAATCCTTTAGAAACCCTGGAACACCTTGGCAAGGATTTTGGCAAGGAAGCTGTGGATGGGTTTATTGGATTTATGAAGTTTCTAGAACCATTCGCCATCGGTCAGGAATTGGCTATTAAGAGCGCGCCATTATCAATTAGCCAGATGATTGACATGGTTCCAAGTCATGAAGCTCAGGACCAGTTGAAGACGATATTCTATGGTACTGCGATGGAAGTGATGGATAGATTCTTCCCAGATAAAAAGAAAATGGCTCCTATTCGCGGTTACGTTGGGGCTATGTGCGTAGATGGATTCTTTGGTGGACCGATGACGCCAGGATCTGCACTGACACTTGCTTATCATTTCGGAACACCTGCAGCGGGTGAAGGCGCGACTGGTTCACAATTCAAGTTCTGTAAAGGTCACATGGGGATGTTTTCTGAATCCTTGGCCAAGTCTTTTGTTGCGCATGGCGGTACCTTGTTGAAGAACGCGGAAGTAACAAAGATCCTTGTTAAAAACAACAAAGCTTATGGCGTTAGGTTGGCTGATGGAAGGGAAATTACTGCAGACATCGTGATTTCAAGTTGTGATGCTTACAACACCTTCATCAATATGGTAGGAAGCGAAAACACTCCTTCATGGCTCGAATCTGCAATCCGGAATATCAACTACACAGAAACGATTACACAATGTTATCTGACATTTAAAGGTTTGCCTGAGTTTAGGAAAGAATATGACGAGTTAAACTATGAAAACTGGAGAGTCTTCATCGGTGACCATAGTGATATCGAATTATTTGAAGAAAGTTGGGATGCACTCAAATTTGGCAAAAATCCCCCACGTGTCGCTGGCGGATTGCTGATTCCTAGTATTCTCGATCCAACACTTGCCCCAGAAGGCTACCATACAGGAACTTTCTGCCATTCTAACTCTTGGCCAATTGGTGTTCCTGATGATAAAGTGGACCAGGTGAAGAATGAGATCTTCAATAAAATGGTCGATCATTATGAACTCTTTATGCCGAATTTTAGGGACTGTCTGCAGGATTGGAAGATGATGGCACCTAAGGATTATGAAAAACTGTATCATAATACCGGCGGCACTTGGACACATGGGATGATCGAGATCAAACAAATGTTTGATATGCGCCCTGTCAAAGGAATGTCAGATTGCCGCGCTCCAATCAAGAACATGTACCTGTGTGGATCCTCAAACCATCCTGGTCCAGGTGTAAATGGGCGTACTCCTTTGATTTGCATTAATGCGATGAAAGAGGATGGTGTTATATAAGAGTCCTTTTGCCTGAAGTAAAAAGGCACGGATTTTCTGAAAGGCTTAGAGTACTCGGAGAGAATTAATAAATAGACATTCACTCATCTCGAAGGATTTCTTCTGTCCTAGGGAATCTAGCGGTGAAAGGAACAGACAACGGAGTATCGGGGCATAGGCAAAGGAAATTTCTTTCTTCCGATAACCTATGCCCCAATTTAGTGGAAGAAAAACCCTATAAGAAATCACCTCTTTTCAAGAGTTCTTTGAAAAGGATGGGACTAATCATTCCTTAGAATTAATATCGTTTGTAGGTGATCCTAAAAAAGAAAGGTATAAAAAAGATGGCAGAAAAAGAGTCAAAAGATGCTGTTCGTGTTGTTAATGATAAAGGTGTTACGATGATGGCTATGAATAGTCTGAAACGGGATGGGGATAAGTTAACCATAAACGGTATTTTAATGGGTGCCTGGCCAACCGATATGTTTGTTGATCCGGAAAATGTCGCAAGATTAATCAAGTTGATACTTAAGTCACCCTCAATAATACTTTATGTATTATCACTTCCAATTATTTTACCTCGATGGAAAAAGCAAAAAGCGAATAAGCATTAGACATAAAGAAGTAAAACAAAGCAATTCATTAAATTTCATATTTTGCTTGAAATAATAAATGAAAGTAGAAATGGATTAATTTCCAATAATTATCTCTGCCAGTAAGTTCCCAAAACCACGGACACAATAATATTTGTCTGAAATAGATTGACTCAATTTACCGAAATCCGACAACGCTATTTTTCCCCCAATTCGTCTCTCGGAATGGTTTCTCCGTCTAAGCGCAAGTACTTCACATTTTCGACAGTGATAATCTTTAGAATTGTGGGCTTAATCTTCTTGGTTTCGACGAACAATACGAAACCAGTTTGGATCAATGAAAGGACTTCTTCCCTGGAAATTCTTATGGGCGGTAAAAACAAGGAATGAGACCGATCCGTGTAATAACCAGATAAAAAATCAATCATTGGATATTCTGGTGTTGTTTTAAATCCAGTTATGCAGAAATATTTGGAAAGGTGAGTGTGCATACAATAATAATAGCACGAGTGTTCTACTAGTCAAATGGAAGTGTTTCATAAATTAAATTTGATCACTTGTGGCAAGTGGGAGGTGGAAATTTTCCAAGCTGTTCAGAAAAAGACGGAACAACCATCTGTCCAAAGGGAGACGGTATTTGGTTGATGACATTATCAGGTTGTCGGTCCATAGAGGGGGATGTAGGTGGTGACAAAGGAAATAATCCGGGTGCGCCTTGGGTACAGGAAAGGGATGTGTGAACGGGAAGGGGAGGCGGCCGAACAGGAATAATAATTGTCAATATGAGTGTGGGAACCAGAGGGTCGTTTCAGGTGTCTATATGATGATAAGTGATAGTGTAAATGTAATTATTTTGTCAAATCACGATTTCTTATTAATCAAATAATGATTTACTCTCTGCTTACTTTGGTTATTTTGTGAGTCTTGGTGTTTTACTTATTTGGGTTAATGACCTTAAGGTTAAATTCTGACTCACCACTTCCGTTATTGTCTGATTATTAGGAAAATGTGTTATGACAAATCGATGGATTATTTTTAGAGATTATTTCGCTTTTGACGAATCGCGGAACTAATAGTAATGACAATAATGGCTAACAAATATGGAAACATTTTCATTAATTCTGGTGGTATGCCAAAGCTTTCCAACTGCAGACGGAAACCGAAGGCATCAGCAAAAGCAAATACCAAACTAGCTATAAAGGTTAAGGAAGGATCCGCACCACCAAATACTATTGCAGATACGGCAGTGAAACCTCTTCCTTGGACCATGTTTTCGCTAAATTCAAAAACATAACCAGTAGAAAGATGTGCACCAGCAAGACCACAAAGGGCACCCGACCATATTATTGACAATAATTTGATCTTTATTGAGTTAATTCCAGCTGTTCGGGCTGCTTCTTCGTTTTCACCAATGCAACGTACTGAAAGCCCAAAGGGTGTTTTATATAACAATAAATACGTGATTAATATAAATAGCAGGCTTACATAGACTAATGGTGTCTGTCCATTTAATGCCGGTCCTAGAAAAGGCACATTTTCCAGAAAAGGAAGATATATTTTTGGCAATGGTTCAAGGTTTATTGGGCGATAAACGCCAGATGCACCAAATACATTTCGGAGGAGAAAAGATGTCAAACCATAAGCCATTAGATTAATCGCAATTCCAACAATGAGCTCATTAGCCTTATAAATCAATGTAGCAATTGCGAAGATCAAACTCAAAAAAATTCCTGAAATTACTCCACCAAGTAGTCCCAACCAGATATTACCTGTCATATCTGCTAAGTAAATCGCAAAAAAAGATCCGATTAACATGAACCCTTCTAACCCTATATTGAAGATAGAAGCCTTCCAACAAAAAACACCACCAAGGCCAGCTAATAATATGGGGGTCATAATTCGGAACGTTGCTGCGAGCAAATCGATGTCAAAAAGCGAGGTCATCGTACACTCCTTAATGCTTGGTTAAGGAATCCGAAATATTACTTTTTTGTTCAGAAGGATTTTGATCTTTCTTTTTCTTATGATTACTATTAATAAAGAATTTAATTGTTACCATAAGGACGATTATCGATTGTACAATATCGACCATTGCTCTTGGAACATTTGTTACTCTCTCCATATTCATAGCTCCGTTACGGAGTGCACCAAAAAACAAACCTGATAAAAGAATACCGACTGGATTATTGTTAGCCAGGAGAGCAACTACTACGCCATCAAATCCCAAACCACTGGAAAATCGGCCAGGAAATCGGTGATGTACTCCTAAGATTTCTTCAACTCCTACTAAACCGGCGATTGCTCCACTAAATGCCATGCTTATTAAAATAGTACGCTTTACATTTAATCCACCATACTTCGCAAAAAGCGCATTTTTACCTATTATCTTAAACTCATAACCGACAGTTGTTTTTCTAAAAAGGTATAACAAAATAAATGCGAGAACTATGGAGATAATCAATCCAATATTTACTTGTGAATCCTGTATGATTCTAGGTAGCCAAAAGTTTTTGGTTAAAGTGTTTGTAGAGAACGTCCCAGCTGAAGAACCCGTGCCACGAAAAGATCCAAGCACTAAGTAATCGGTAATGAAGAATGCAACGAAATTTAGCAGAAGTGTGGTCACTACCTCACTTGTACCCCATTGAGCTCGCAATAATCCTGGCAATAATGCCCATAACATTCCTATCAACATTCCTGCAATACCTGCGATTAGAATAGATAATGGCATTGGTAAATTGGCCAACTTCAAACCAATTATTGCGGCGGTGATACCCCCGAGGTAAAGTTGACCGTCGATCCCTAGATTTACTAATCCAGCAGAAAATGCAGCTGATGCTGCAAGACCTGCGAGGATGAGAGGCGTTACCCAGCGTAATGTTCCAGGAAAGTCAGCAACTGCTCCAATGACTATGCCTTTGTAGACAGCTAATGGGTTATAACCTGTCAAAAGTAGAAGGATACTAGATATAAAAATAGCCAAAATTATCAAAGCGATTTGATGCAATAATCCTTGGATAATATTTGGAGAAATTTTTCTTAAAACATTTAAAATGGTTTTCAATGATTCCTCCAATCATGCAAAAAAAACTGGTTGTTAGAAATCAATTGGTACAGGAAATATTACTATCGACCTGCTCCTAGCATGGCCAATCCTAACTTTTCCTCCAAAACCTGGCCTCCACAAAACTCACCACAAAATTCTCCTTCATATATGGCAATTATTCGGTCAGAAAGAGATAGGATTTCATCCAACTCTGTTGAGATAAGTAAAATTGCACTTCCCTGATCCCGTAATTTTATTAACTTTTTATGTATATACTCAATTGCACCAACATCTACTCCGCGTGTCGGCTGTGATGCAATCAAGAGATTTGGTTGATGTTCTATTTCTCTCCCTACTATGAGTTTTTGCATGTTACCGCCGGATAAACTGCTTGTCATCTGTCTAGTGCTTACAGCAGACACATTGCTTCGAAGCAGAAGTTCTTTTGAATACTCTTCAACTTGCTTCTTACTGAGGAAAATCCCATGTGCGATAGGAGACTTGTAGTATGTATTAATTATTAGGTTCTCTTCCAATGTGCATGAAACTTCTATTCCCATGTGTATCCGATCCGCGGGAATATGAGATACACCGTGATCTCTGCGTTTCCTGATTGGCATATTATGTAGGTCTAAACCTGAGTAATCGATGGTTCCGCTAGTGGGTTTTCTTAATCCCGTAAGCACTTCTACTAATTCGGTTTGCCCATTTCCGTCCACTCCAGCAATTCCTAGTATTTCTCCCCGACGAAGTGAAAAACTCAGATTTTTTAAGGCGGGCATCCCACGATTATTATTAGCATTGAGGTTCCGAACAGTAAGCACATCTTCATGGACCTTTGCGATGGTTTTATCAACTTTCAAGACAACATCACGTCCGACCATCAATCTCGCAAGCGTATTTTCAGATGTACTCTTTGTCTCTACTTCACCAGTGACAACACCATTTCGCATAACTGTTATTCGATCGGATATAGCTAAAACTTCTTTGAGCTTATGAGTAATGAAAATTATTGTTCGACCATCTTGAACAAGACTCTTAAATATCTTAAATAATTCGATTGTCTGTTGTGGTGTTAATACAGCGGTTGGTTCGTCAAGAATGAATACTTTTGCCCCTCTGTAAAGCGCTTTTAGAATTTCAACGCGCTGCATCTCTCCAACCGATAGTTCATAAATTTTCTTATTGAGATTCTGTACTAGATCATATTGGTCATTTATTTCCTCAATTTTATTAATAGCACGTCGTCTATCAATAAATCCTAACCTCGTGGGTACATTTCCTAATATGATATTCTCAATTACTGTCAAGGATGGAACCAGCATGAAATGCTGGTGTACCATCCCGATCCCCAGGCGAATTGCTTCAGTTGGATTGTGAATTATCACTGATTTATCTTGAAGCCGGATTTCACCAGAATCCGGTTGAAACATTCCATACAGAATATTCATGAGGGTGGTCTTCCCTGCCCCATTTTCTCCAATAAGTGCGTGAATTTCTCCTGTTGATACCCGGAATGTAACTCTGTTGTCGGCAATTACCTGGCCAAATGTTTTTGTGATATCAATCATTTCCAAAGCATACATATGCGATCCTCCATGAAGAGTATTGATCGTAGTTATAAGCAAGGAAATTACTTGAAATCTTCATTAATCCATGATAGCTGAAGTTCGGCCAGTTTTTGAGGAGTTGGTGAGCCATTTTCATCCCAACCTGATAACAGATAGTAAGTTGAAATTGCTGAATCTATTTCGTTGTGGTCAAGCTTTACCCCATCAGTTGGACCGCCTTTTAATGGTAAGAACAGTTTTTCTGGTAATTTATCATCAGCTCGAGTAAAACCTTCTCGTTTATTGAAGGAACGCATCATATTTATTGACCGTTCCCCAATAAGGAGACACTCCTTTAAATCTAAATCCCACCCTGTTACAGCATTTATCATCTCAACCATTTGTTGGGTATCATACAATTGCCAAGCAGCTCCCCATACGAATTGGCACAGACAAGCGGTATTTAAGAAACTTGCTAAACGTTGAGTCACCATGGTAAAACGCACTTTTTCTTCATTTAGCGATGTTAATGTTTGAGGCTTTGTTAAATTTAGAGCAGTCATTCTTTCACTTTGCTCCATGTAAAAAACATCATGCTCACTAGATTGATGATCTGCTCCATAAGGATTAACGGCGTATATAAGAGCCATTGATCGCTTATTCTGCGGCAAATGAAGCGGAAGTGGATTTCCCTTTACGGAAAGTGCATTCTTAGTGGCTTGTGTACCCAGCTTTCTAGCTGCGGAGTCCATTCCCTCTGCAAGAAGATCCCCAAGGGCGTCTCGCTTAGCTATTTTGTGAATTAACTCAATCATTGCATCAGCGTTTCCAAATCGAAGTTGGATTCCATCAGTTTGTTCCTGGGTTAATATTCCTTTTTCAAACAAATCCATAACCCATGCGATTATTGATCCAGTGGTAATAGTATCCATTCCATATTTGCAGCACAGCTCATGAGCTTTTGCAATTGCGTTTAGATTTGAGACTCCACATAGACTGCCAAATGCGCCTATCGTTTCAAATTCTGGTCCTCCGTAACGTGGATCAACTTGATAATTCTTATCTTTGACTTCGACAACTCTTTTGCAACGCACGATGCAACCAAAGCAAGTTTCCCTTGCAATTAGGATCGTCTCTGACATTTTTTCGCCAGATATTGATTCGGCCCCATCAAAAACACCACTTGACCAATTTTTAGTGGCTAACCCCCCCACCATTTGCTGAATGCTTACAAGTCCAGCGGTACCACTAATACCAGTACCGTAAGCACCGGAATTTTTAAAATTATCAGCACCCCAGCGGGATAATTCCTTCAGTTTTGGTTGGTCAAACACATCAATTTTTTGTTTTCCTCGGACAGCTATTGCTTTGAGATTCTTTGACCCCATGACCGCACCCATTCCAGTGCGACCATTTGCCCGAGAACACATATTTATTGCTGAGGCATAACGGACAAGATTCTCTCCCGCAATCCCTGTCTGCAATACCTGTATTTTTGAATCTTCTAACTCGTTTCGGATTAAGTCTTCTGTTTCGCCAGTCGGTTTTCCACATAGATGTGAAGCACTGCGAATTTCAACTTGCCCATCATGAATCCAAAGAAATACTGGTTTCTTCGCTTTCCCGTATATGATAAAGCCATCAAATCCTGTACGTTTAGCTTCTGCTGGCCAGAAACCCCCCGCTTCTGATGTCCCAATTGCGTTTGTGAGAGGAGATTTAGCGCTCATTACAACACGAGATTGTCCAGAAATTGGAATACCAGTAATGGGGCTTAATGTGATCGTTAAAATATTTTCCTTTGATAATGCGTCGATTTTAGGCGGTAAATACTTTAACAGGTAGTAAAGTCCCATCGCCTGTCCGCCCATGTATGTTCGGTAGAATTCATTGCCAGGTTCTTCAATTCTAATTGATCCAGTAGTTAGATCTACATGAAGTATCTTATTATGGTAACCGTAGGACATTGATTCCTCCTCATGCTTGGGTAGGGTACCATTCAGTTCATGAGGTCCCCACCCAAGCACGTAATGACGAGTGGTAATGTTAGTTTTTCGACAAATATTGTGAAATTGCAGACATACAATCCTAATGTATTTCTACGATCCTGGCTCTAACCCTTTGGGCGTATCGATGTTGTAAATTGGTTTGATTTCTCCGCTTCCAATTTTCGCTTCAATATCTTGAGCAAATTTCATCGCAGTGTTAACACGATCAGCATACTTCGGGTTGTCATTTACGAATCTCGTTACATCATCCCAATTGACATAGACACCACCGTTCTGGAGATTCATGTACGTATGTTGTCCAAGAGGAAGAGTCCCCTCATTCAAGTAATCACAGGCAACCTCCACACTTCTGGAGAAAGACCATCCTAACCATGACACAAAACCTTCTTTATAGAGGTCATAATTATCGCCGTTATCACCTGAGATGAGAATACCTGCTTCCTTGGCTGCTTCGATGACACCCAATTGGGTCTTCGATGCCTCTGTCTGAATGAAATCCACCCCGCGGCTGATCATTGCGCTCGCAATTTCTTTCCCAAGAGCAGGATCCTCCCAGTTATTTGCGAAACCGACTTCAACCGAGCATTCTGGGCAGGTTGCTTGTACGCCTTGCATGAATCCATTAATATCCGAGTTAATACTCTCACTAGGTTGTCCAGCGACAAAGCCTATTTTTTTACTTTCTGTCATCTTTGCTGCAAATGCACCCATCATGTAACCCGCTTCGAAGCCCCGAAATTCCGAACTCCAGATGTTTGGAATTTTTTCTTCACCAGCATTAATAAATTGGTAAATCGCAAAGAATTTTTGGTTGGGATTGTCTATAGCCACAACCTTTGTTGCTTCACTCATTCCCGGGAAGGTTGTGATTATTAGATCGTATCCTTCCTTCACCATTGCTCGAACATCCTCTTCATTTCTTTCTGGTTGTACTGATTCGAGTTTCTTTATCTCGTAACCATACTTCTGGGCGCATTGATCTAAACCCCGAGCATAATCATCCATTGGACCAAGGTCCCCAAAACGCGAATTGCCAATTAATAAGACGCGTAATGGTTTACTTTCAGTGTTTTCAGCCGGTTGGACTGGAGCAGCTGTTGGTGCTGCACAGCCAACTAAGAAACTCACTGTTAGTAGAACCCCAATCAAAATGCTTAAATATTTTGTTTTCATTCTTCCTCCGATTTTTTATTTATATACTTTTTTGTAGATCTTTGTGTAAGAAGATGTAGTTAAAAGTTAAATTAATGATTCGACTCTTAACTCAAATTCGCAAAATGGATCTCCATTTGCGCAACAACGGACTTCCTTACCCGAAACAGGTTTCCCAATAATTTTTTCTATAGCGCCAGCAGTTACACCTGCTTCGTATACACATATTTTCATCCCAATGTTTGGCATTCCAAAGCAGTCTGCGCATTCATACGTCCTATAGATGGCAAACTCGTCATCAGCTTTAACAACTTCTTGATGACCATATTTGTGCATGTCCGCAACATTGATCCCAGTAGCTAAAGCCTCAGGTAACCCCATTCCCTCTCTTCGTGGAGCATCAAAGAAAGAACCAACCATCCGACCTACTTGATATGCGATGGGCATTAGCTCTGGAATCAATGCGAACATGAAAGTCTGGCGATCTCGCATGTACATTATCTGCATTTCGTTAGAAAAGTTGGGGCGAATTTGTGTCCCGTTGTCAAACATTTTTACTTGTTCAGAATAAGCTTTGATGAATCCTCCCCCGGCAAGTTTCTGAAGTTTTTCGTCCATATCTCTCAGTAATTCTTGATCAACTGGGCTTGGATTCGTTGTTAAAAAATTACGTAGTTCATCCAATCGCATAATCATTCTCCTTCCTTGTCATCGAGTTGTGTGGTCAACAACAAACATAGACCTTAAGGATATGATTTTTCGAATAGTTTTTCTCCTTTCTCCTACGCAATTAGGGTGTTCACTTGTAACTGTGAGGTCGACGGATTAATTCAAATGAAATAATGTCTGACAAGTAATATTCATCTTCCCATAAAATTGGAATATCATGATCGTTAAAATTAATTTCTTCTATAACGATCACTGCTGTATTCGGACCTGGTTTATTAGGGAAATCTGGAAGATTACAGTTATCAAGCAGTCTTGGAGTAATCGATGATCGGCAATAAGCTATTTCCTGATTACAATTTTCCTTTAGAAACAGGAAGAAGGGTTCAGTAAACCCTTGTTTTAGCATTTCAGTTTGAGATATTTGGTCATTGAATAAATATACTGGTATCACGTTACGGCAATAAACTATGGGTTTATCATCAGCCGTAAATATTTTTCTCACTTCGAGAACGGAATCATCAGTGGAGATCTTCAATGCTGCAGCTTCACGTGGTTTAGGATGCAATAATTCAGTACCTAATTCAAAAAGACCAGGAGTAAAACCGTTAAATCGAATCATCTCAGTGAAATCAATAAAATCATTTAAGGTATTCGTAATTCTCGCAATTGAACTTACATAAGTACCAGAACCATGCTTCCTCTTGAGTATTCCTTTTGCTTCTAGAATTCCATAAGCATCACGCACAGTTCCACGACTTGTATTCAATAATTCAGCAAGGTTTTCTTCTGAAGGTAATTTTGATCCAACCAAATATTCCCCCTCTGTTATTCGATCAAAAAGGATATCTGCAATTTGGTCAGATAATCGATCTTGCTTAATCGGTTTCGATAACATCTCCCCTCAAATATGTTCGGAATGTAGATATCTTGTATTTGAAATTAAGACATTGGAAGAAAGTCGTCTTACAACTAATATATTAGCACAAAAAATTCTAAATTACTACACTCATTTAGATGGTCATTGAGAATTGGGTGACTATATTTATTAATTGTAAAAAAAATTTTTCAATATAATCCCCCGAGTAGTTGAAAAAGTATAATTATCCGCAACAACTGTTGAGACGTTTAATAAGTTAGTTTTTGATCGAAGATGATATCTACGGTTAATTTTTGCATTCCAGATTTATTGGTACTATTAATTCTCCGCGCTATTTTCTATCAACACCAACGGCTTGCTACTGATCTCTCGTACCTGGCCCTCCACTATTTCCGCCACACCTTTCTCCAGGTATTCCGGGGGAAGGGTGATGTTCATCTGCTCGATGTTCACCCCGGATTTCCGCAAGAATTCATGCAACTCCGTCTTATCGGTTCCCTTGGGATCGAGAGCTTCCAAACCATTCAATCGGATAATCTCAAAAGCCGCCTTGGCTTTGGCGGACGCCGGCGCCGTTGGGCTCACTAATATCTCCCGGATGGCACGGATAGCGGGGGAGAGCAGGTCTGTCAAGGCAGCTTGAGTGGCTTTCAGACGGGGGTCATGACCCAGTTCCGCGAAGTGCGCGTTGTAGACCTGCATGAACTCTTCCGTCTTGGTCAGGTCCTTCAGCCCGATGAGTGACAGCCCGCACTTCTCGGCGATCTCTTCCCAGGAATGATCTGCGTTTAAATCCAAAAATAGCGCCACAGCGGTTTCAACCTTCTGCTGCTTGATCAATTCCCTCCGTTCGTCTTTCCGCAACTTGATAGCTCTCTTGCCACTCGGCATCACCCGAGAGGCCATGGCGCCGGTCAGTTCGAGGTTACCCAGTTTCTTGTGCCTGCTGGTGTCGCCCATAAATCTCCGTGATAGGTTGCCTAACGGCAGAAGTATAGCATAATGGTAAGAGTTAGTCAATAAGTGGTTGACAACTGTTACATAATCTAGTATCATATCTAAAGGAGGCAGAATGACCGAATTAAATGTTCCACAAGAAGAAAGCGAACCCAGGATCGAGGATTTCATTCCAGAAGGGGGCTCATTCGAGCTGCCCGATCCCGACACCGTCATCAAGCTGATGACCTCGGGTGGCGATGAAGCGTACGTGATCGCCAACGCCCCCATGACCATCGGGGAAGCCATGCTCCAAAGCTCCCTGCGTATCATCGGTGCGGTGCAGTACTGGCTCAACGGCGCCCAGGTGGACGTCAATACCCAGGTGGGACCTGGTTCCACCGTCACCATCGTCGGCAGCGTGAAAGGCGGATGATCCTGTCCGCAAGACCGGGGTGCGGACCCACCGCACCCCTTTTTTCGTGGAGGTTTCTATGAAAATTGCTCCCAGAGCTCAATTATCGCAGGAGTTTGTGGATACCCTGCGCGAGATCTATACCGCTCGCCTGGAAGACTACAAGCGCGCCATCAAGGAGTATCCCTACTCCCAGCAGGTGAACGCGTACTTTTCCAAGAACAAGATGCACATCGCCAAGCTGATCTCCCTGCTCAAGGACAAGAGTGCGTTTGATTTTGAGCTCACCCGCCTGCGCTCCTTGAATTACAGCGAGTACTGCATCAAGACCAATTCAAAGGGCTCCCGCTACCTGTGTGGGTTGTCCTTCCCCGTGGTCATCCCCATCGAGAGGGTCAAGCTCAACCTGGGTCCTTACTGGGTGTGCACCCTGGTCGATTTCCTCAAGGGCTGCGACCGCGACGGCATGCAGGGACAGAACGGCTACCGCTTTCATTTCTATCCCGAGAGGCAGGAGATGAGCGAGACCCGCACCCCGCATCACTACGGGTACTGGCAGAACTCCGAAACGCCCAGCTCGCCGCTGGATTACGGCTCGAGCACCTGCCTGGGCGGCTTCAACACCATTATCTACTCATTGGCGGCCTGCGGCGATGTGACCGAGTACCTGCGCAACTGCTTTATCTACATCAACCGCCACAGCCCGGGTGACCAGCTGCGCTACTCCACCATCCGTTCGTTCCCCTGGGCGGAGGTGGTGTGATGCAGATCCAATTATCCGATAGTGTCGCCCTGAAACTGATGACCTTCGGCAACATCACCGAGGGGTTGGAGTTTTCGGGGTTCGGGTTTGTTGAAGTGAAAGAGGAAAACATTTTTGTCTACGATGTTGTAATACTCGACATCGGCAGCGAGGTGTGGACAGAGATCGATCCCAAAACCCTGATATCTCTCATGGAGCGGCCTGACGCTAGGAACATGAAGCTGTGGATCCACAAGCATCCATGCGGAGATGGCATTCCCGGAAAACACAACTGGTCGGGGACGGACAACACTACTATTTCAACTGCTCCTCTCGGCGGCCATCCTGAAATGGTGAAGTGGTCGTGTTCCATGGTTTTAACCCCGAGAGGGTGGGTGGGCAGGATCGACAACCACCTCAAGAAACTCACGCAGCACATTGAAGTGGTCCCGCAGTGCCGCGAGGCTTACGTCGTTTGCGACGCGATCCTGAAAAAGAAACCCCAGACCCACGTATTCCCTGGACTTGAGCACGAGATCTGGGGTGGGGAGTACAACGAGTTCACCTGCCTGGTGAAAGAGCGCTTCCCGGAAAGTTTGCTCAACGACCTGGGCATCCCCTTGGCGGACATGACCGACTTCCTGATCGACAGCTACTACGAAGGCGATGACGAGATGATGGACAGCTTTCTCGACCCCGCCATAACCAATCACCAGATCTTGAGAATGATCAAGGAAAGGAGCGTGGAAAGTGGATCACACCCGGCACATTGATATTTACGATGTTTCCCGCGTCACGGTTGATCTGATCGGCGCTGGGGGCATCGGCGCCACAACGGCCATGGCCCTGGCAAAGATGGGCGTCATGACCCTTGATCTCTACGACATGGACTATGTCGGTACAGAAAACCTGGCCACCCAGCTGCACAAACTTTCAGACGTCGGAAGCTCAAAGACCGAAGCCATCACTCGTGCACTTGAAGAGTACGCCAATGACGTGTATATCACGAGCCACTGCGAAAAGGTGGACGCCAATACGATCTTCCACGCGGAGTTTGTCATCTGCGCCGTGGACAATATCCAGACCCGCAAGGAGGTGTGTAAATCGATCACCGAGAATACGACCAAATCTTCATTCTTCTCGCGCTATTTCCTTGACGCGCGCATGTCCGCCGAAGAGTTCCACCTGTACGCGGTGGATCTCATGGACGGCGATGCCAGGCGGAAATACCAAGCCATGATCGACCAGGAGAGTGATGAAAGCATCCCAGAGTTGGCATGCACAAGGAAAGCCACAATTTTCTGTGCGTTTATGGCGGCTGGTCACGTGAGCAACGCCGTCAAGAAACTGGCGATGGGAGAGGGGCATCCCTTTTCCCTGGTCCACAACATCAAGACCTTCACCTTTTTGGCGGGCTGAGATGGCTTTCTCCGCGATCATCTATGACACGCACGCCCAGGTATCCATCTCGGGTACAAGCTTGCAGGACTTCAACGAGCAGTTGGAGTGGTTCCGGGACACAGTTGCCCCTGCAGACCGCCGGTACGACCCTGACCGCAAGGCTTGGATCGTAAGTCCTCATGAGAAATACCTGCACTTGCCCTTCATGCAGGTCGCGCTCGAAAACCGCCGTAAGCAGCTCAGCTTGTTCACGATCGAGACAGGGTAACCCATGACCTTGAACGATGAGATCCAGGCGGCGCGCCGCACGCACAATATCCATGACATCATTGGAACGAACAAGAAGTCCCTGGTGTGCCCTTTGCCCATGCACATCCACGTCAACAACACCCCTTCCTTCTCGGTGTTCTGGTGGGACGGGGTGCAGATGTTCCGCTGCCACGGCAACTGCGGGCTGCAGGGTGACGTGATCGACCTGGTGGGTTTCATGCGCATCCCTGGCTACCAGCCGCACAACAAGGCGGACATCCGCCGCGCGCTGAAACTTCTCGATGACCGCTACGAAAAGATTACCCTGCCCCCCGTGCGCCGCGAGAAATTGAGAGGGGACGCCTGGATGGAATTTCTTCCTCCCGGGGTGGAGGTCATCGAATACGCCAAAACGAGGGGATTAGACCCCGCGACCTTGAAGAAATTCCACGTCGGGCAGTCCAGCCACTGGATGACCATTCCCGCGTTTGAGGAAGGGAGACTGATTGGCATCAAGATGCGCAATCTTGAACCTGTTGGTCTGCGTTACATGGCGCTCAAGGGGTCGCATCAGGCACTTTTCAACTATGATGCGGTTTACCTCTCGGCGGGACCTGTTCTCCTGGTCAAGGGCGAGATCCCCTGCATGCTTCTGGACCAGCTGGGTTTCCTCGCCTGTGCCCCAACAGGCGGAGAAGGCGGTTGGCGGGAGAACTGGCGCGTCGCCCTGGCCTTGGCAAACGTCATCGTGGTGGGGGATAACGATGAGACCGGGAGAGTGATGGCGGAGAAAAGAGCGGGCTTCCTGCACGGGGTGGTCAAGTACCCGCCGCCGCGCTTCAAGGATGTTGATGCCTGGATACTTGCTGATCCGGGCGCCGTGGAAGAGATCAGGAGATGGACGGATGGATGACACAGAAAATACCAACTCGATATTGAAAGGAGAGAACATGGCACCCGAAAAGAAAGCCAGCGCGATCCTGGCGTTTGAAGGCAATGTGGGAACGGACATCATTGTCGAGATGATCGAGATGCTCAAAGCCACACGTATTAGGAACGCCGAATTGGAAGCGGAGAACAACACCTTGAGCGAACTGGTCAACATCCTCGCTGCCCAGGTCATCAGGAAACAGGAGAAGCAGTGAGAGAAAAGACTTTCACCGCCACCGATCAGCAGGTGCTGGATTTCATCCGGAAATTCAAGGAGGAGAACGATGGCAATTCCCCGTCACATAGGGAGATCATTGAAGGGACGAACATCCTCTCCACCGGTCACCTGACCTTCGTGTTGGAAAAGCTGGTTCATTTCGGCAGGATCAATGTCAAGAAGGGACACCGCTCGATCACGATACTGGGTTGAGGAAAAAATGATCAGGAAGGGGTTCGATGGGAAAGATCAGGAAGAATAACGACGAAATTGCTATCCTCGCTGACCTGAAGGAATTCCTCGACATGGAAGTCCCAGAGGTGGGCAGGAACCCCGAGAGACTATTCTCTGTCCCTCTCGGCTTACTGATCGGCGTCGCCGCTAAAAAGAAGCTGGAAGACCTGGACCAGGTTCCTTTTCATCTCTCCCGGCTGAAGATAGAACTGGAAGGGAAGCAGCTCAAGGTCACTTTCAAGAAGATACCCGAATAAATCATAAACGGGTAATGTTGCACGATCCCCAAGGAGGGGTACTGATGGAAGTCTATTGTCAATTCTGCAATGAGAAAAGGGCGGAAGACCACATCGAGGTGTGCCCGAGCTGCAACGGGCAGCTGCATGTGGGTTCTAAAGCTAAGGTCTGCGCCACCTGCGGACGGTCTTTCCCGCTTGAGAGTAAACCGAGAAAAGCATATGATCCGAAACCTAAGGAACTAGAACCGAAGATTGAAGAATTAACTTCAGTGACGCAGGAAGAAGAATAAGCAAAATCACTACGAGGGCGCGGGAGTGCCCTCGTAGTTTGTGTAGTTGATGATCTTTTTGGGTTAGTGCAAATGGCAAGGTTAAATAGAAATGTCCCAAATGCAGCAACATAGAAATGTACTTTTTGGCTGATAAAGTGTTCAACACAGGTTTGCCATTGAAATTTTTTCAAATGTTCTCCAAGGGGGGTAAAAAGCAGGGGGAAGAGGTTCAGGCTAACCCGATTTAATTGACACGGCAGCATAATCTGTACAAAAATTGCTATACTAAGCCACGATGGAAATTACCAAGAAATGGATTGCCCCGTTTAGAAATTTGGTATTGATCCTTTACCAGCTCGCCATTCGTTTTGAGGATCGGTGGCCCCAGTGAAATTCCATTTACTCAAAATTCTTGACATTACTCATTTTTGATAATGAAGACTATGAGTTACCACTTGCTTTCATTAGCTCCTCGTGTGTGTAGCCAAAACTATAGTCCTCATCACACCCATGAGATAAATAGATGTCTGCGGCATCCCATACGCTAAGGGCTTCTCCACCATCGTCATCTTCATCGGGCTCACCAAAAGCAATGACGCTTTCGCAAGAGGGACACTTCCAATCGCCATCTCCTATGTATTCCATGTCCACACCACAACCTTTTCCACACCAATAAGGTACCATAACGTTTTCCTCCAAAATTTAAATGATTTTGTTTGATTATTTGCCTATTTATCAGATTTCGCAGTTTCTAAGTCGTTTTCGTCAGGATATCTTGCAAAGTTTTTCTCGCCGCATTTCTTACATATGATGTAAGCATTGTGGCCGTCCTCTTCGTCTTCTGGAACGTATGTCGAATCAATAAGAGGTTCTCCGCAATGTGTACAAGTGCCAACATTCTGTAATTCAATGGATTGTAGAGAATCCTGTTTTGCCTTTGCTTTATTTCTTAGAAACTCATCCGTTATGAAACCTCCAACAGCAGTCACAGCTACGAGAATCCCGCCAATTATCATTGTCTTATCAAAAAAACCTTTAGCGACAAACTTTCTGGGAATTAAGTTATCCGGTTTTTGCTTTGTTGCACCATGGGTAACAGCTTGACTTACTTCTTTTATAAAAGGTTTCAAGATCTCTTTACCTTTTTCTATCACCTCGTAGGTATAGGTACCACGAATGTAGCCACCGTTTGTATGTTGATTACCAAAAAAAGGATGTCCTGTAGGAACGCCCATAACAAATTGCCTCCCTCTATTTAAGAAGTCTCTTTGACCAACTTGTCGAACCCCCGATTATTGCTCCGATGATAGGAACCACAAAAGGAAGCGACTTTATGAGAATATCGAAAACTCCATCAAGTTTTACCGTTGGTGTTCCGCCAGCCGCAGTTGCGGCAACTGTTCCCACAACCTCCCGAACCTTTGAATAATCATCCTCGTCAAGTTCGTCATCACTATCCAACAAAAGCATCACAACTTTGGGGAGAACCTCATTTTCTTTGTTGTTCTCAATCTCATAGTCAAGAATAGACCGGATAGCAATATATTGCGTGAAGTTCATCGGCGTTTTATGGTTTTCAAGATTGCTGATAGTTTGCTTAGTCACCCCTATTTTTTCGCCTAAAACTTCTGCGGTCCAGCCTGCAATCTTCCTTATGGAAGATAGGTTTTGTTGTAGTTTCTTAATCTGTCTTTCTCTTTCTTTTATTTTGTCAGACATAATAACAGCACCTCCTTAATAGGTAGTATATCACGCTCTATTTACTTTGTCAAATTATTAGACAGAGTAAAACTTAACGCTTGTCATTTGCGCCTTTTTGTAGATTCTCTAAGCCTATCTGTGCTAATAGTGTGTAGCTACGGCGCGAAGACAGGTACCGTCTGTTCCATGCTCTATGACACTCCCGAAACCCCGATCGCCTTGAAGGAAGCGGTACCTGTGGTCGATCGTTTCCACTTGATAATAAAACCAGGAAAGCCCACGACCAGAAGGTTAGGGAACCGGAGACCCTGGAAGTTCCTGCGATAGTGGGTTCAGAAGGATAAGAATATCTACGAGGGCGCTGAAAAGCGCCCTCGTCGTATGCATCGCTTACCTAGACGTTCATTGTTGTGGACATAGCCGAGAGTAAAACTAGCACCTTTAATTAAAGATGCCACCGATCGACGGGACTGGCTTTTTTATGTGCGTTCTGGGTGTCTACACTGGAAATGTTGAGGTAATGGTTTACCATCTCGAAGGTTTTATGTCCTAAAAGCCTTTTTAATGTAAAGACATCCCCACCGTTACGCAGGTACTGGATCGCAAAGGTATGCCTGAACCTGTGTGGGTGAACTCCCTTAATTCCAGTGCTTTTTCCCAATTTGTCTAGCATTGTGAGAACGCTGTGAGTGGTCATCGGTTTGTCATCAATAGACACAAAAAGCATGTCATCGTGTTGCGTCTCTTCCCGGCTGACCAGGTATCGCCACAGCACCTTCCTTGTGGTTTTACCAAGATAGGTAGTGCGTGAGTGTGATTTCCTCACGTGATGAGGTTTGATGTAGACCTCTCCATTTTCAAGGTTCACATCGCACACGCGCAGCCGCGTGAGTTCTCCGACACGGATGCCGGTATCCAGCAGGGTGAGGATGATCGCCTTATTACGGATCCCGGCGTATTTCCGGATCTTGTATTCATTGCGAACTCCTGCGGGCACAACCGCGTAATCGCAACCTTTTATCAACTCGCTGATATCTTCCTCGGAGAGGGGGGTGATCTCCTTGCTCTCCCAGGAGGGCATCTTCAATTTCAGATCCGGTCTTGGAATGTCGAATTCTTCAGCTGCCCACTTGAAGTAGGAGCGGATCGCCTTCCAGTAGCGGTGGTGGCTCGCGGTTGATAATCTCTCGGTGTTGCCTGGGTTGTTTATTCTCTGGGGGACGTAATCGGTGACCAGGTAGCTCATGAACTTCTGTAAATCATCGGGTGTGACCTCTTGAATCTCTTTATCCTCAAGGTATTCAATGAGGGTACCCATTGCGGACAGGTAAACCTTTATGGTTTGGGGGGAATACCCCGCCGCGAGCGCATAGATCTTATAACCTTCTAAACCATACCTGAGCTTCATAGAATAATACCTCCGTTTCGCTTGTTTTACGAAACCGAGGTATTAGCCTTACGTTTTGGAGCGGGGGCTATTACTGTCTGTGCCTCCACGGAGATTCGAACTCCGGTTTTAGCCTTGAAAGGGCTGCGTCCTGGTCCCCTAGACGATGGAGGCATTAACGGCAGGATTTTACCATTACCCCATCAATCGGTCAAGAAATCCGTGAGATAAATCTGGCACTAATCTTCGTTGCGGTCAAGTCCATAGGCGTGGCTGAGCGGCACCACCACCAGGATGCCGGTGTTCGGGTCATTCAGCTTGCCCACCACACGTTCAGTAGCGCTCACAACCGTTTCGATCATCTCGTCACATTTGAGCATGGTGATGAGTGTGCGGTTGAATTTCTCCGGCGCTTCCACCAGATCTTCCAGGCTGGGCATCAGTGGCAGGTCTTCGCGTAGGATATCCGCGGCTTTGAGTCTGCCAATCCCTGTACTGGGGAGGATCGTAATCCCCCTCACCCCAGCATCCTCCCAGGCTCCCAGAACATCCGCCAGTCTGCCGGTATCGTGCAGCACAAACACAATCATGTGCATCATAAGTTCTCCTTTGTGCTATTTTCCGCTAGAGTAGATGGGGGTGTCGGTTTTGGCTTTTGTTTGAATGACCATCGCAGCAGCGGTGGGGTCACCAGGGTGGTAAGCAGCACCATGCCAACGATTATGGTCAACATATCGTTGGAGAGGTAGCCTTCATAAACCCCGATATTGGCGATGATCAACCCAACTTCGCCGCGTGAGACCATACCGATACCCATTTGCAGGGCTTCGCGCGGGGTATACTTTGCCATCAATGCACCTGATCCAGCGCCGATGATCTTAGTGAAGATGGCGATGGCGGATATTGCCAGCAGCACCCAGATCGCACTGGAATCGACCTCGCGTAAATTCACATTTAATCCGATACTGACAAAGAAAATGGGTACAAAGAAGGCATATGAAAGTGAATGCATGCTGGATTCAATGCTCGATTTTTCAGGCGTACGGGAGAACATCAACCCTGCCATGAACGTGCCGGTGATGGCTGCCATTCCTCCGAGTAGTTCGGCCGCCAGCCCATAACCCAGCAGCACAACGAGTGTCAACGTTGTTAGACCCTGACTGATATTCAGTTTCTCAGTCAGACGAGTAACGCGAGGCAGCACCCAAATGCCAAAAGCTGCGGCGACCGCCAGGAATACGACCATCTTGACGAACACCATCAGGATATCCACGAAGGTTCCGCCGCCAGTGAGAAATGCAACTGTCGTCGAAAGCAGCAGGATCACCAGGATATCATCGAAGACTGCTGCGCCTAGCAGCCCGAGTCCTACTTTGCTGCGCAACACTTTGAGTTCAATCAATACCTGGGCTGATATGGATACCGAAGTAGCGCCAAGAGTCAACCCCAAGAAGAGTGCGTGATTAAAGTCATACCCCAGCCACTCTCCGAAAAGTAGACCGGATCCTACAGGTACGACTACACCCAACACACCTGCAAAAAGGGCTGCGCGTGTATTTTTGGTGAGGTCTTTGATATGCAGCTCAAGACCTGCGAGGAACATGAGTAGTAGTACACCAATTTCACCAAATTCATAGATCACATCGCCGAGATGCGTGTTGGTAACGAACCCCAAATGGGTGATGTCTAGCAGTGAGGGGCCTAAGAGGACGCCCACCAGTAATTCGCCGAACACCGAGGGTTGCTTAAGCTTCGTTGAAAGGTAGCCTGCCAGTTTGGCAGCGAAGAGTATGATGATCAGGATTGCGACGAGTTGAAGGAAATTTGACATAGGTTTATTTTTCAGGTAGTTTGTACCAGTTTATCATAATTTTCGACACTTCATTTTTTAAATCCAGTATACTAAATTCATAAGTACCATTCTCAAATGCGAGGGAAAATATGAGCCTGGACCACGAATTGGAACGTTGGGAAAAAGAAACCGTTCAACCTGTTACGGCAAAATTCAAAGAACGTAAAGCTGAATTCATCAGCCCTTCTGGCATACCCTTACCGCGGGCGGCAGTACCCGGCGACACAGATTACATCGAGCAGTTGGGTTTCCCGGGTGAATATCCTTTCACGCGCGGGGTGCAGCCTACCATGTACCGCAGCCGCTTTTGGACGATGCGACAATATGCAGGGTTTGCCTCAGCGGAGGAATCTAACAAACGCTATCGCTACCTGCTCGACCAGGGGCAGACCGGACTTTCAGTAGCTTTTGATCTGCCTACGCAGATCGGGTACGATGCGGACGATCCCATGTCGATGGGCGAGGTGGGTAAGGTGGGTGTGTCGATCTCATCGCTGCGCGACATGGAGACCCTCTTCGCGGGCATCCCACTGGAAAAGGTTTCCACCAGTATGACCATCAACTCTCCGGCTGCGATACTGCTCGCCATGTACATCGCGGTGGGTAAAAAGCAAGGCATCGCGGCTGCCCAGTTGCGCGGCACCATTCAAAATGACATCCTCAAGGAATATGTCGCCAGGGGAACCTATATTTTTCCACCCGTCCCATCATTACGGTTGATCACTGACAGCTTCCAGTTCTGCGAAAAGGAAGTTCCAAATTGGAACACGATCAGCATTTCGGGATATCACATTCGCGAGGCGGGTTCGACCGCTGTACAGGAAGTGGCGTTCACCCTGGCAGACGCGATCGCATACACCCAGGCGGCGATCGACGCCGGGTTGGAAGTCGACCATTTCGCCTCGCAATTGTCATTCTTCTTCGCGGCACACAATGATTTTCTCGAAGAAGTCGCCAAGTTCCGCGCGGCCAGGCGCTTGTGGGCGCGCATCATGCGCGAACGGTTCGGAGCGAAGGATCCCAAGTCGTGGATGTTGCGCTTCCACACTCAGACCGGCGGTGTGACGCTCACCGCGCAGCAGCCGGAAAACAATATCGTGCGTGTGGCCATCCAGGCACTGTCAGCTGTGATGGGCGGTACGCAGTCGCTGCATACCAATTCGATGGATGAGGCTTTGTGGCTGCCGACTGAAAAATCGGTGCGCACCGCGCTGCGTACGCAGCAGGTCATCGCGCATGAATCAGGCGTGGCCGATACCATCGACCCATTGGCCGGTTCGTACGTGGTGGAGTACCTGACCGACGAGATCGAAAAACGCGCACTCGAATATATCAAAAAGATCGATGACATGGGCGGAGCACTGGCAGCCATAGAACGAGGTTATCTGCAGAACGAGATCCAGGATTCGGCATACCGTTACCAGAAGGCCGTGGAGAGTAAAGAGCAGATCGTGGTGGGCGTGAACGCTTTCCTGGTCGAGGACAAGATCGAACTCGAGCAGCTGCGAGTCAACCCAGCCATTGAACAGCAGCAGCGCGCAAAACTGGCAGACTTGCGCACCAGCCGTGATAACGTGAAGGTGAACGAGTTGCTGGCACAGCTTGAAACCGCAGCCAAGGGATCGGATAACCTGATCCCGCTTTTCGTCACCTGCGTGGAAAACGACCTGACGCTGGGTGAGATTTGCGGCGTGCTGCGCAAGGTGTGGGGCGAATACCAACCTCCCGTCTGGGGATAATCATTCAAGGAGATGAAATGGCAAAAATTACCAAGATCAACCACGTTGCGATTGCTGTAAAAGACATTGATGAATCCCTGGTATTTTGGCGCGACATCCTGGGTATGGAACTGCATCATACAGAGGATGTGCCCAGCCAGAAAGCGATCGTAGCCTTCTTGCCGACTGGGGACAGCGAGGTAGAGCTGGTGAAACCGACCGTCGATGACTCCGGCGTGGCAAAGTTCATTGCTGAACGCGGCGGTGGGATTCATCATCTGTGCATGGAAGTGGATGATATCGACGAGATGTTAGCAATGTTGAAGGAAAAGGGCGTACGCTTGATCGACGAGGTGGCGCGCGAACTACCCGGTCGGAAAATGGCGTTCATTCACCCCAAGAGTACCGGCGGTGTGCTGCTAGAGCTGTACGAAGTATTAGAAAAGTAATCGCTACTGGAATTTTTAAAGTGACCGGGAAGAAGTTTCTCTTCCCGGTTTTGGTATCCAACTTGGTTTAGTGGGCAACCACCATTTGGGCTTCTTCTCTGCGCGCAGTTTCTTCCCCGCGCTGCATATTGACTTTTGTCAGCACAAACATCCCCAACAGGAAGAACACGATCAGTGACGCGATGCTCAACCTGGATTCGTTCATCAGGCGGGAAATCACACCAAAAATGGCTGGCCCGAGGATTGAGGCAAATTTTTCAAAAACGCTGAAAAAGCCGTAGAACTCAGCGGATTTGCTCTTGGGCATCATCCGACCGATCATCGAGCGGGAGAGCGCTTGGCTGCCGCCTTGCACGGTGGCCACAGCCGCACCCAGCACCCAGAACTGCCACTCGTGGTACATGAAGTACCCTGCGATGGCGATGAGCGAATAGATCGTCAAGCTGATGTAAATTGCCTTTTTTGTGCCAATCTTCTTGGCAAGCCAACCGAACAGTAAAGCGAATGGCGCGGCGAGGATCTGCACCATCAGCAGTGTACCGATCAACGTGATGTCGCTGAAGTTCAGCTCTTTGCCGTAGATCGTCGCCATAGTGATGATAGTGCCGATGCCGTTGGCATAGATCCAGAACGCGAGCAAACCCATCGACAGGTCGCGGTATTTCTTCAGGTCCTTGAAGGTGTTGATGAGGCGCGTGATGCTCGCCTTGATGGGGCGCAGGTGCTCCTCGCCGGCTTCGATCTTGCGCGGCGGTTCCTTGACCCGCGTAAGCAGAGGGATCGAGAATATGAGCCACCAGATGGCGACAGTGACGAAAGATAGGCGGGTCATCAGACCGGTGCCTAGCGCAGGAAAGACCGATGGCAATACCATGATCATCACCAGGTTGACCGCCAGCAGCACCCCGCCGCCGAAATAGCCCATCATGTAGCCGCGGGAGGAAACCTGGTCGATCTCATCCGCGCGGGCGACATGCGGCAGTAAGGCATCATAGTACACCAGGCTGCCGGCGAACCCGATGTTGGCAAAGATGAAGATGAACGAGGCAATGAGCCATGACCCGGGTTGATTGGGGACAAAAAGCAGCGCAGTGGAGATGACGCCCAGCAGCATGAATATGGTGAGGAACTTTTTCTTCGCACCGCTAAAATCCGCCAGCGCCCCCAGTAGTGGGCTGATCACTGCGGCAATCAGCGCGGCGATGGCGGTCGTGAAGCCCCAGCGCGAGGTCATGATCGCGCCGGATTCACCCGCCGCACCGAGTGTGGCGTAGTAGATGGGAAACACTGCCGCCATGATCGTGGTGGCAAACGATGAGTTCGCCCAGTCGTACATGGTCCAGGCGCGTACTTCCCGCTTGTGGTTCAAATCACTTGCTGCAACACTTGCTGGCGGGTTTTCCATGGAATATGTCCTTTGAAGTGGGATGAAAAACTCTTCAAATTATACACAATTCCAAGGAGCTGGGTCAGTAATTTAGTTTTAGGTCTTCACGTAAGATTCTATGCAGCACCGCGGCAGAGGAGCGGATGCCTTCCTGTTCGGTCTCATCCAGGTTGAGGTGCATCACCTGTTTGATGCCCTCGTGCCCGATCACGCAGGGCAGGCTCAGGTAGACATCGTTGATGCCATAGTAATCGGTGATAAGGGTAGAGACGGAGAGCACGGTATCCTGCCCGCGCAGTACGGCTTCGACGATGCGCACCAGGCCGCTGGCCACGGCGTAATACGTTGCACCTTTGCGCTGGATGATCTCGTACGCCGCGTTGCGCGTCTCTTCGAAAATGCGCTCGAAGAGCTGCGGGTCGTATTTCTGGCAATTCTCGCGGCAATAGTCCTGCAAGTCCATGCCGGCGATGTTAGCCAGCGACCAAACGGGCACTTCGGAGTCGCCGTGTTCGCCGATGACGTAAGCATGCACGCTGCGCGCGTCGACGCCGATGTGATGGCTTAGCATGGCGCGGAACCTGGCGGTGTCAAGGATGGTGCCTGAGCCGATGACGCGCGAAGCTGGAAGCCCGGAGGTTTTCCAGCTGGCATAGGATAGGACATCCACAGGGTTGGATGCGATCAGGAGAATGCCGTTTGGATTGTGTTTGACAACTTCGGGGATAATGGATTGGATGATCTCGAAGTTGCGCTGCACGAGATCAAGCCTGGTTTCACCGGGCTTCTGAGATGTGCCGGCGGTAATCACTGTAACAGCAGCCCCCTTGCAGTCTTCGTAATCCCCTGACCAGATGCGCGTGGAGTGGGTGAGAGGCACTGCGTGGCGCAGGTCCATCGCCTCACCTTCGGCTTTCACTTTATTGCGGTCGATGAGCACGATCTCGCCCGCCAGTCCGCTGTTGAGCAGCGCGTAGGCAAATGTTGCGCCAACGTTGCCAGCGCCGACGATGGCGATACGGATGGGTTTGTGTGAGTCCTCGTTCATGGTGGTCAACCTTTCACTTGTTTCCTTCAGTATACCCATATTAAGACAATCTCAGTATTAATTATTTATTGGAAAAAGAAGGAGAAATTGCGAAAAGGGTATAATTACCAGTTGGATTGTGATAGAATACGAATAGAAATTTTGTTCCACAGGAAGAATTATGAGCCAGGAAAACATTCGGGTAGTAGGCGCACGCGCGCATAATCTAAAAAACATCTCAGTGGAGATCCCGCGTGATCAGCTGGTGGTCATCACCGGGTTATCTGGATCAGGCAAGAGTTCGCTGGCATTCGATACCATTTTTGCTGAAGGTCAACGCCGCTATGTAGAATCACTTTCTGCTTATGCGCGCCAGTTCCTTGGCTTGATGGAAAAACCGGATGTTGATTACATCGAGGGCTTGTCGCCAGCGGTTTCCATTGATCAAAAATCGACTTCACAAAACCCGCGCTCCACGGTGGGCACGGTCACAGAGATCTATGACTACCTGCGCCTCCTATTCGCGCGCATCGGCATTCCACACTGCCCATTGTGCGGCAGGGAGGTGGTCAAGCAATCCGCACAGGAGATCGTCGACCGGGTCGAAGATTTGCCTCAAGACACGCGCCTGATCCTGCTGGCACCGGTAGTGCGCGCACGCAAGGGCACGTACCAGGCGGTGTTTGATGAGATTCGAAAGGCTGGCTTCACACGGGTGCGTGTAGATGGCACCATTTACAACCTGGACGAAGAAATCACGCTTGATCGCTACAAGAGCCACAACATCGATGCTGTGGTCGACCGCATTGTCATCTCTCATTATGATGACATGGAGGAGCAGCGCTCGTTCCGCTCCAGGCTGACTGATTCAGTTGAGACAGCCCTGAAGGTGGGCGAAGGCTACCTGGTGGTGCAGGATGTCACCAGCGAACCGCCCGTGGACTTGTTCTTTTCGGAACACCTTTCCTGTCCCGAGCACAACATCAGCCTGCCTGAGATTGAACCGCGCACCTTTTCGTTTAACACACCCCACGGCGCATGTCCTGATTGCCAGGGACTGGGCAGCCGGTTGGAAATTGACCCGGACCTGCTGATCCCCGACCCCGAACGTTCGCTGTTCGAGGGGGCAATCACCGCGCTCGAGTGGAACGGACCACGCGACCAGGGCGGATATTACTGGCAGATGATCGAGGCGGTAAGCAAGAAATTCCATATCAACCTCGAAGCGCCTGTGAAAACCATCCCGCCGGAAAAATTGAAACTGATCCTGTACGGCACAAATGGTGAACAATTCGATGTCGTGTTGGAAGGCAGGAATGAACGCCGGACCTCGATGCAGATGAGCTTCGAGGGAGTGATCCCCAACCTCGAGCGGCGTTTCCGCGAAACCGGCTCGGAGTATATTCGCGCGAAGATCACTGAATTCATGACTGACCGTCCTTGCCCGACCTGCAACGGTCAACGGCTACGCCCCGAAGCGCTGGCAGTTACAGTGCAGGACCATAATATTGTCGAGATCACGCAATGGGCGATCAACCAGACGCTTGAATTTATTTCTGACCTCTCCAAACCCGGCGTGTTGAGCACTCGCGAACAGACCATCGCAGAACGTATACTGAAAGAGATCCATTCTCGATTGGGTTTCCTGGTGAACGTGGGGTTGGATTACCTGACCCTCAGCCGTCCTGCGGGTTCGCTTTCCGGCGGCGAAGCACAGCGCATCCGCCTGGCGACACAGATCGGCTCAGGTTTGATGGGCGTGTTGTATGTGCTCGATGAGCCCTCCATCGGACTGCACTCGCGTGATAATGAAAAATTACTGGAAACACTCAAGCAACTGCGTGACCAGGGCAACACCGTGCTGGTGGTGGAGCACGACGAAGAGACCATCCGCTCTGCGGATTGGATCCTCGACCTGGGACCGGGTGCTGGTGAACACGGGGGGTGGGTCGTGGCGCAAGGCACGCTGGATGACATTCTGGCGCACAAGGAAAGTCTGACGGGGGCTTATCTATCAGGGCGCAAGAAAGTGCCCATGCCTAAGAAGCTGCACCCGCGCAATGGGAAAGCGCTCAAGATCTATGGGGCGCGCGCCAATAACCTGAAAAACCTGGATGTCGAGATTCCGCTGGGACAATTTGTATGCATCACCGGTGTGTCAGGTTCAGGGAAATCCACGCTGATGGTCGACTTACTTTACAACATCCTGGCGCACGACCTGAACCGTGCACACACACAAGCCTCTGAATACGACCGTATCGAGGGGCTGCAGTACCTGGACAAGATCATCAACATTGACCAATCGCCGATCGGGCGTTCACCACGCTCGAACCCGGGAACTTACACTGGTATGTTTGATGAGATCCGCTCGCTGTTCGCCGAGATGGCGGAAAGTAAGATGCGCGGATACAAAGCCGGCCGCTTTTCATTCAACGTCCACGGCGGACGCTGCGAAGCCTGCCAGGGGCAGGGGCAGCTGCGCATCGAAATGCAGTTCCTGCCGGATATCTACGTACCTTGCGATGTGTGTCATGGCTCGCGCTTCAATCGCGAGACGCTGCAGGTGAAGTACAAGGGTTTAAGCATCGCCGATGTGCTCGACACAACTGTCGAGGAAGGCATTAAGCTTTTCTCCAACATCCCGGCGATCCTCAATAAACTTGAGACGCTGAACAAAGTCGGTCTCGGTTACATCAAGATCGGTCAACCGGGCACGACGCTCTCGGGTGGAGAAGCGCAGCGTGTTAAGTTGGCTAAGGAGCTATCACGTCGCGCGACCGGACGCACACTCTACGTACTAGATGAGCCCTCGGTGGGGCTGCACGCGGCTGACGTGCATATGCTCATCGATGTGTTGCAACACCTGGTGGACGCGGGTAATTCGGTGCTGATCATTGAGCACAACCTGGATATCATTAAGGTGGCAGATTATGTCATCGACCTGGGGCCAGAAGGCGGCGACCGCGGAGGTGAGTTGATTGCGTCTGGCACACCGCGTGAGATTTGCGAGGTACCCGCTTCTTATACGGGGCAATTCCTTAGGGAGTATCTCAAATTGCACGACCAGGAATGTAAATAAAAAAAATTGGATGGCGGAAACGCCATCCGGAAGTTTATCTGTATTAGTGAGCGGGATCTTCTGGGGGATTACGGGTGTAGATGCTGATCGCCCGCGATAAAAATATGGGCAGCGCCAGGTGAATCTTTTCGTAAAAAGTGAAAAACCGCGGGTCTTCACGGTACATGATACCCAGTTGCGCGAAAATCTCGAGAGAGCAATCGTAATACCGGTTAATGTACGCGTGCCAGTCTGCGACGAGTTGCTGCACGCGCGGGCTGTGTTCGCCCAGCGGGATAGATTCAGCGATCGCCAGCGTGATGCGTTCGCCGTCAGCCATGAGGGCTTTTTTCCCTTCAGCGTCAAGCGCATTCCAGCGGGTGACGGATTGCCTGACCAGACGTGAATCCCAGTGCTCTTGTGCATACTTCTGGTACTCAGCCTGTTGTTCCTCTGAAAATTCGTTGAAATTGTTATTCTTCATTGGACTCCCGTTAAAAGCTGGTTATTCGATTAATCCGATCAAACGGCGGGGACTATTCTACCCCAACCGCCGCATGGGCTCTCAACCAGGATTTGAGCGGTTCGATTACCTCAATATCACGCAGGTTATGCGGGTGGATGGACTCTTCTTCGTACACCACACAGGTCAGTTCTTCCAAACGCTTGGCCTGTTTTTCAGGTGGTATCTTCGCTTGCAAATGGTATGGATAACTATAGTCTGGTGAGAGCAGGTGGATTTCATTTCGATCCAGTGAAGAAGTGATTACCGCACTCAGCACAGCCTGGAATAGAAAGACGCGTTGCAGGGAGTTAGAAAAGTGTGGCAAGAAAGTTTCATCATTCCAAAGCCTATCAAGCGTTGCCATCCATTTTGCGCATATTCCTAAGGAAGAATCCAGGCTGAAACAATGGGTATTGAAGTAGGGGAGGATTTCCACTGCATCTATATAGGACTGGAGTGAGTAATCAGGCATACGATTTCCCGTGGCATCGTAGATTTGACGCCAAAACCCATTGAGGGGTTGCCCAACGGGTTGACCTATATTCATGATGTGTACCGGACGAAGCGCGGCTTTGTGGGGAGGTGTCAACAAGAGTTGTTCGGGTGGGCGCAACAGAAGGCAGGCGGGATCAATCCAGATCAAGACTCTGCCCTCTTGACGCGCAGTCTCCTCTGCAACTTTGCAAGCTAACACCTTGGCACCGAACAGACATTCCGCGAGGGTTGGGGGTTGATGGATGCCAACGACTTTCACCTCTGGGAATTCGGAAAAGGGATTCCCGATCTCTATCAAAGTGAAAATGATCGTTGGTGAATTGGCAAACCTGCCTGCGAAGGTTCGCTTACTATTGACCATCATTTTTACTGCTTGAAGGTCAGATTCGTCAGAAACCAGTGTGGCAAACAATGCCTTTGGATTAGAAGTGGGAATTGACCCGAGCATGGGTACCTCCGGTACCTTCACCTCACTCATACCTACAACTTCAAGTCACCGCGTCCGATGCCGATATAGACAAACCCGATTTTCTCAAGGGTTTCTGAATTCCACAGATTACGCCCGTCAAGGATGATCGGCTGTTCCATGCTTGCTTTGAGTTTGAGGAGGTCCAGTTGTTTGAACTCGTTCCATTCGGTCGCCAAGATCACCGCATCGGCGTTTTCCGCCACCTGGTAAGGGGTTTCGCACAGGGTAACGTTGTTGAGCACTCTAGCAGCGTTCTCCATTGCCTGCGGGTCGTACGCGCGCACGAGAGCGCCTTCGTAACCCGTTCCGATAACACAAATTTTACTCATTATTCACCCCGGGGAGGTCAAAAATGTTCGCACAATTCTACCATAGGGGTTGTTAAGTTGAACGTGTGTATAATGAATGGAGACAAACTCCAGGAGGCGAAATTATGACAGCCAGGGTAATTGATGGCAAGTTGATCGGAGAAGAGCTTCGCAAGGAAGTTGAGTTGGGCGTGCAGCAGCGCGTGAACGCCGGCAAATCGCGCCCGGGTCTGGCGACCGTGCTGGTGGGAGAAAACCCTGCTTCGCAGGTGTACGTCAAATCCAAGCAAAAAGCTTGCGTTGAAGTGGGGATCGAATCGTTTGGCTTTGAACTCCCCAAGGAAGCCGGCCAGGCAGAAGTCGAGAAATTGGTCAAGCAACTGAATGCTGATCCGAAGGTGAATGGTATCCTGGTGCAGCTCCCACTGCCCTCGGGGTTTGATGAAGAGCAGGTGCTGAGCGCCATTTCGATTGAAAAAGATGTAGACGGATTTCATCCGCTGAATATTGGACGGCTGGCACAAAAAGGGCGCGACCCGCTATTTGTACCCTGCACGCCTGCCGGTGTGATGTACATGCTTGAGCGTGAGCTGCCCAGCCTGGAGGGGGCGAATGCGGTAGTTTTGGGGCGTTCAAATATCGTAGGTATGCCGGTGGCGCTACTGCTGGTGCGCGCGAACGCGACAGTGACCATCTGCCATTCGCGCAGCAAGAAACTGGCGGATATAGTGCGCAGTGCGGACATCCTGGTGGCGGCAGTTGGAAAACCAGAGATGGTGCGCGGGGATTGGATCAAACCCGGAGCAGTGGTGATCGATGTGGGTATCAACCGGGTGGAGGATGCAACCAAACCCCGCGGCTACCGCCTGGTGGGGGATGTGCATTATGAGGAAGCTGCCCAGGTTGCGCAGGCCATCACGCCGGTACCCGGCGGGGTGGGGCCGTTGACCATCGCCATGTTGCTGCGCAACACGCTGCGGGCTGCCAACCTGACTGATTAAAAAAATGCTATTTGTCTGACAATTGACATTTGGTTTGATTTCCTATAAACTCAAGGTGTGAGAAAGATCCAATTCTCACACCTTTTTCAACTGAAAGCGAGAAAAATGAGCAATCTACTGATCAAGCACGCTCAAATCCTGGTGACGATGGACGACCACCGCAGGGAAATCCCTGATGGTGGTCTTTTTATTCGCGATGGATTCATAGAGCAGGTAGCGCCGACCGCGCAATTGCCGCAGACCGCAGATGAAATTCTAGATCTAAGCGGTCACATCGTGCTGCCTGGACTGGTGAACACGCATCACCATTTTTACCAGACGCTCACGCGCGCAGTCCCCGCCGCCCAGAATGCCAACCTTTTCAACTGGTTGACCACGCTTTACCCGATTTGGGCGCGCATGACCCCCGAGGATATCCGGCTCTCGACGCAAACCGCCTTGAGCGAGCTGGCGCTCTCAGGCTGCACGACCGCGTCTGACCACCTGTACCTGTTCCCCAACGGGTCAAAGCTCGATGATGAGATCGAAGCTGCCGCGCCGATCGGCTTGCGCCTGCATGCCTCGCGCGGCTCAATGAGCTTGGGACAGAGCCAGGGTGGGCTGCCGCCTGACAGCGTGGTGGATGGCGAAGACAGCATCCTCGAGGATAGTGAGCGGCTGATCCGGCGGTACCATGACGCGAATCCTGGGGCAATGGTGCAAATCGTACTCGCGCCCTGCTCGCCATTCAGCGTGACCAGTGACCTGATGAAGCAAAGCGCCGCGCTGGCGCGGCGATACGGGGTGCAGCTACATACACACCTGGCGGAGACCCAGGACGAAGAGCAGTTCTGCCTGGAGAAGTTCGGCTACCGCCCGGTCGCGTACATGCAATCGGTGGATTGGGTGGGTGATGATGTCTGGTTCGCCCATTCGGTGCATGTCGACAGCGAAGAGATCGAAGTGTTCGCGCGTGAGCACTGCGGTGTGGCGCATTGTCCCAGCTCCAATATGCGCCTGGCTTCAGGCATCGCGCCTCTGGAGGCGTTTCTGACCGCTGGGGTCGACGTGGGTCTTGGCGTGGACGGCTCTGCCAGCAACGACGGCTCGCACATGCTGGCTGAAGCACGGCAGGCGATGCTGCTCGCGCGGTTGAACGCAGGGTTGAAAGGAGCATCGTTATCATCGACCGGGAGCGAGATCTTCTCTGTGCGCCGGGCGCTCGAGGTGGCTACCCGCGGTGGTGCGGCAGTGCTCGGAAGGACGGACATCGGCTCGCTTGAACCGGGAAAATGCGCCGATTTTATCGCTTACGATCTCAACCACCTGGATTACGCCGGCGCGATGCACGACCCTGTAGCTGCGTTGTTGCTCTGCCAGCCGCGCAGTGTCGATTACAACTATGTGCACGGGCGCGCGGTGGTCAGCAAAGGCGTTTTGCTGGGCATCGACCTGGAGAGTCATGTGCGCTTGCACAACAAAGCCGCAGCAAGATTAATGGAGGGATAAACAACGACATGGGTATGGATTCTTTCTGGTTGCAAAACTCGCGAAAATTGGTGGATTGCGCCATGGGGCGCCTGCCCGCGCACCTGGTGATCCTGAATGGAAAATGGGTATGCGTGCAGACGGGCGAGATCGTCCCCAACATCGATATCGCCATCCGCTCCAAGCACATCGCCTATGTAGGTGAGAATGCACGGCACACCATCGGCAAGGACACTGAGGTGATCGATGCCAAAGGCGCGTACCTGGTGCCGGGTTTGCTGGATGCGCACATGCACGTGGAAAGTGGCATGGTGACGGTGACTGAATTCGTGCGCGCAGTGCTCCCGCGCGGAACAACGGGCATGTTCATCGACCCACACGAGATCGCCAACGTCTTCGGGCTGCGCGGTGTGCGCCTGATGGTGGATGACGCTGCGCTGCAGCCGATCCATGTGTTTGTGCAAATGCCCTCCTGTGTTCCCTCTGCGCCTGGTTTTGAAACCCCAGGTGCGGTTTTAGGCCCGAAGGAGGTCACTGAGGCGATGACCTGGCCGGGGATCATCGGGCTGGGTGAGATGATGGACTTCCCTGGTGTTTTCAACGGTGAGGACAAGGCGCATGCCGAAATGGCAGCCACGCGTGCCGCGGGCAAGGTGATCGGCGGGCATTACGCCTCACCCGATCTGGGCAGGGCTTTTCATGCCTATGTGGCGGGTGGACCTCAGGATGACCATGAAGGCACTCGCCTCGAGGATGCAATTGCTCGGGCGCGGCAGGGCATGAAAGTAATGTTGCGCTATGGCTCGGCCTGGCATGATGTCGCCGCGCAGGTGAAAGCGGTCACCGAGCTGGGGCTTTCGAGCCGCAACTTCCTGCTGTGCACCGATGACAGCCAGGCGGAAACCCTGGTGACTGAAGGGCACATGGACCGGGTGGTCAGGCACGCAATCTCAGAAGGTCTGGACGTAATGACTGCCATCCAGATGGCGACAATCAACACGGCCGAGCATTTTGGCGTCGCGCGCGAAATCGGCATGATTGCACCGGGGCGTTACAGCGACCTGTTAATGGTCGAGGATTTGCAGGATTTCCGTCCGCACACGGTGATCGCCAAGGGCAAGGTGGTGTTCACGGATGGCGAGACGCTGGTCAACCTGCCGCAACACGAGTATCCGGAATGGGTGACCAGCTCGGTGCACCTGCCACGCCAGTTGCGCGCGGAGGACTTCAAATTACCGACCAGCAGCGAAAAGACGATCGCGCACGTGATCGGGGTGATCGAGAACCAGGCCCCCACGAAGCACCTTGAATTTGAAATGGATGTTCAGGGCGGCGAAGTGTATGCGGATATTTCCCGCGACATCGCCAAGATAGCTCTGGTGGAACGCCACCAGCCGACTGGGAAGGTGCAGGTTGGGCTGGTGCATGGGTTCGGTTTTAACAAAGCCTGCGCAGTGGCGACCACCGTCGCGCATGACAGCCACCAGATGATCGTGGTGGGGACGGATGATGCGCAGATGGCGCTGGCTGTCAATCACCTGGCATCCATCGGTGGGGGGCAGGTGGTGCTCAGCGATGGGAAACTGCTTGGTGAGATCCGTCTGCCCATCGGTGGATTGATGTCCACACAGAGCGCGGAGCGGGTGGCGGCAGAGGCTGCCGAACTGCTTTACGGCTTCAGAGAATGCGGCTGCCAACTCAACAATCCAAACATGACCATGAGCCTGCTCGGACTGGTTGTGATCCCTCAGCTAAGGATCTCGGATATGGGTTTGGTGGATGTGGACCGTTTTGACTTCATTCCGGTGTTAGAACCCAGAGCTGAATAAACTTTTACAAAAAAAGGATATCCTCTTCATGCAGGGACAAGAAAAAAAGAAAGTCGAACACCCATTTATCCGGTTGCAGGTTGAATTGGACCGGCTCATCCGCGAGACCAAGCCCGGCGATCGCCTGCTATCAGAACCGCAATTGGCGAAAGAGCTTGGAGTTTCTCGCGCAACCCTGCGCGAAGGTATGCGCACTTTCGAAGCCCAGGGGCGCATCCGCAGGCGGCAGGGAGTGGGCACGTTTGTGGTGGGGGAAACCCGGGTAATCGAAAGCGGGTTGGAAGTGCTGGAAAGCATCGAAAGGCTGGCAGGTAGGATCGATCTGAAAGTATCGATGAGCGCGCTGGAGGTCAGTGACATCAAGGCGGAAAACGATGTGGCGCAATATCTCGATGTTCCACCGGGCACCCCGCTGGTGAGGGTGTCACGCGTGATCTATACGGATAATCGACCGATCGCCTACCTGGTTGATATTCTCCCGCCTGACATCCTCTCAAGCAAGGAACTCGCCGAAGGGTTCACCGGTTCGGTGTTGGATTTTCTACAAACACGCAAACATCCCCAGCTTTCCCAATCCTTCACCGACATCAGGGCGGTGGCGGCTCCGTCCGCAATCGCGAAAATGCTAGAAATACAGCGCGACGATGTGCTGCTATTGTTCACGGCAAGGCTTTTTGACGATCAATCCCGGGTGATCGATTATTCGTTGAGCTATTTTCTACCCGGATATTTTCGCTTTCACGTGATCCGGCGGCTCAGCAACGGGCTGCCTGGCAATTGAGGTGAGAGAAGGAGGCTAAGATCCACGTTCGTTATCGTCACATAAGTTCTTGTTCTTCATTCGACCTTTTAAGGAGATAAAAATGAGAAGCTTCGCTGGACGAGATATCCTTTCACTGAAGGAATTTGAACGGGAAGAATTCATGCACGTTTTTGAAGTTGCTGATGAAATGGCGCCGATCGCTAAGACCCGCCGCAATACTGATCTGCTCGCTGAAAAGACGCTGGTGACCGCGTTCTACCAGCCCAGCACCCGCACGCGCCTGGCGCATGAAGCTGCCATGCATCGCCTGGGTGGGCATGTAACCGGGTTTTCAGATGCCAAAATGACCCGTGCAGGAGATTTCTACCAGGAATCGATCAAAGACACGGTGAAGATGCTGGAATATTACGGTGATGTAATCGTCATGCGCCATTTCCAGCAGGGCGCGCCGCATGAAGCCGCCAAATGGGCGTCCATCCCCATCATCAATGGAGGCGACGGCTGGGGCGAGCACCCGACACAGATCCTGACCGACCTCTACACTGTGCTCACTGAAAAGGGCACGATCGATGGACTGACCTGGCTGGCGGTGGGCGACATGCGTATGCGCACGATGCACTCTCTGGGTTATGCGCTATCACAATTTGATTGCCCAATCACTTTTGTATCCCCACCGGAAATGTCATTGACTCCTGAGTTCAAGGAAGAGCTGAAACGCTTCAGTGTGGATTTCAAAGAAGTCGAACATGTGGAGCAGGCGATCGCCACCGCGGATGTAATCCTGGTCGAGCCTGTGGTGCAGCCGGACTATACAAAATCACGCCAGGAAGCTGGCGAGCATGATTTGACACCCGCTAATTATAAAATCACCCGTGAGTTGCTCTCCACCAAGGCGAAATCAGACGCCATCCTGCTGCATTCTCTGCCGCGCATGGACGAGATCCCAACGGATGTGGATATCACGCGCTGGTCACGCTACTGGCAGGAAGCTTTTAATGGTGTGGTCATGCGCATGGCTTTACTTGCACTAGTGCTCGGAAAGATGGAATAGGGTAAAATTAGCCCTACTTAGTATAGAGGAGGAGCAATGCAATCGTTTCTTCATGGACGGGATTTGATTGGTGACCTCGACTTCACCAAGGAAGAGGTCGAAACTGTATTGGAAGTGGCGTTCGATCTCAAGCGCAAGCGCGCGCTGAATGAGTTAACGCCCTATCTGCGCGACAAAGTTTTGGCGATGCTGTTCTTCTACAGCAGCACGCGCACGCGCGGATCGTTTGAGGCGGGTATGGCGCATCTCGGCGGACACGCAGCTTTCATTGAATCACGCACCACGCAGATCTCTCACGGTGATACACCCAAGGAGATCGGTGAAATCTTCGGCCGCTACTTTGACGGTATTTCCATTCGCCACGTGGACTGGGGTGTGGGCAATGGATACCTTAATGAAGTAGCCAAAGCTTCACGCGTTCCAGTGCTCAATATGCAGTGCGATGTGTACCATCCATTCCAATGCCTGGCGGATCTGATGACGATCGTCGAAAAGAAAGGCCGTGACCTGCGCCGCAAAAAGATGGTGGTTTCCTGGGCGTACGCGGCTTCTTACCAGAAACCCATGTCAGTGCCGCAGTCGTTGATCTTGCAGATGCCGCGCTTTGGTATGGATGTGGTGCTCGCCCACCCACCCGAATTCAAACTGATGCCGGAAATCATGGACCAGGCGGCAGAACAGGCGCGTAAATTCAACGTGGGCTTCGAGGTTGTGGATGACATGGATGAAGCGTTCAAGGATGCGGATATCATCTACGCCAAGTCTTGGGGCGCGATGGTGCACACCCCGGATGTTGAGGAAGGCGCACGTATCATCAAGAAATACGAGAGCTGGATCACCGATGAACGGCGTATGAAACTTGCCAAGCCGGATGCCATCTACATGCATCCGCTGCCCGCGGATCGCAATATCGAAGTGACCGACGAAGTGATGGATGGTCCTCAATCAGTTGTTTATGATGAAGCCGAAAACCGCATGCATGTACAGGAAGCGGTGATGGCTTTAACCATGAGTTAATTAAAAATATACAAAAGAAAAGGATGCACGAGAAAATGGTAAAGAAGTTGGCAGTTGTAGCAGTTGGTGGTAACTCCCTAATCCTGGACCCGAAAAAGGTGACGGTTGAGGATCAATACATTGCCGCGGCAGAGACCTCGAAACATATCGCTGATATGATCGAAGCCGGTTGGGATGTAGCGATCGGGCACGGTAACGGACCGCAGGTGGGTTTCATTCTACGCCGTTCTGAGATCGCTGCAAAGTACGAAGGCATGCATGAAGTACCGCTGGATGTCTGCGGTGCGGACAGCCAGGGCGCGATCGGTTATTCTCTGCAACAAACATTACAGAATGAGTTGATCAGCCGGGGGATCAATAAGCCGGTCGCCACTGTAGTGACGCAGGTGAAAGTGGACAAGAACGATAAAGCCTTCCAGAATCCGACCAAACCGATCGGTGGTTTTATGGAAGAAGCCGAAGCGAAGAAACGTGAAGCCGAGATGGGCTGGAACGTGGTGGAAGATTCTGGACGTGGTTGGCGCCGTGTGGTGGCTTCTCCCATTCCGCAAGAAGTGGTTGAGATCGAGTCAGTCCGCGCGCTAATTGCCGCAGGGGTGGTGGTCATCACCGTCGGTGGTGGCGGCATTCCCGTCATCGATGACGGCAAGGGCGGTTGCGTAGGCACTGCAGCTGTGATCGACAAGGATTATGCCTCGAGTTTGCTCTCCACCTTGATCAATGCCGACCTTTTCGTGATCTCTACGGCAGTGGAAAAGATCGCCATCAACTTTGGCAAACCTGATCAGAAGTGGCTCGACCACATGACCCTGGCTGAAGCTAAGGCCTACTTGGCTGAGGGTATTCACTTCGCCAAAGGTTCGATGGCGCCCAAGATCCAGGCGATCATCAATTACCTCGAAGCCGGCGGCAAAGAAGCCCTGGTGACTAACCCAGAGAATATCGGACGCGCGCTACGCGGTGAGACCGGTACACGCATTGTGCGGGAGTAGCCAGAACCAGTAAATGAAGAAGAGCCTTACTTGACGATTGTGTAAGGCTCTTTTTGATTAATTTAAGATTAAATGGAGTGTTTTAAAGCAAAGTTTTAACCGCCATCGTGTACAATTATCGAGGAAATCAATCCCCAGTAATCCGTTTTCATCCACCCGTACCCGGAGTGCGATTTTTGTATTGAAAGGAGGTGTCAGGACCACTACCCGGTTTGTGCATCAGAGTTTCAGTATTCTCGATATCTTCGACTGGAGGAGAAAGCATGTTTACGAAAAGAATTTGGATCGTTGTAAGTGTGATGATGATCGCGCTTCTGGCGCTGACCGCTTGCGCGAACCCCACGGCAGCTCCCACTGCTGCACCTGTTGAACCTGAGGTACCTGTAGCAACTGAAGCACCTGTGGAGACCGAAGCACCTGTGGTCACCGAAGCTCCGGTGGAACCCCTCAGCGTTGGCTTGCTGCTTGTAGGACCTGCCAACGACGCTGGGTGGAGCCAGGCGCATTTTGACAGTATGGCATACGTCCAGGAAAAACTGCCCGGCACTGAGCTGCTCTACCTTGAGAATGTATACACCGGCTCAACTGCGCATACGATGACCCCATCAGAACTCGCCGCCGATATGGCTGCCAAGGGCGCCAAGGTGGTTATCTTCAACTCAGATGACCAAAAAGACCACGCCATCAAGTTCGCCCAGGAAAATCCGGATGTATTCGTGATTCATGCCTCTGGCGATACCGCGTGGAAAGAGGGCAAGAATTACGTCGACCTCCCCAATCTGAAGAACATTATGGGCAGGATGGAATATGGCAAGATGATCGCCGGCTGTGCTGCCGCCTGACCTCACAGACTGGCAAGATCGGTTTCCTTGGACCATTGATCAATGATGAAACCCGCCGCTTCGCCGCCTCCTCTTACCTGGGAGCGAAGTACTGCTGGGAAAACTACCTAGGCAAAGATCCAGCTGAGCTCGAGTTCAAGGTCACATGGATCGGTTTCTGGTTCAACATCCCCGGCGTCACCCTTGATCCCACGCAGGTTGCCGACGATTTCTTTAACACCGGCTATGATGTGATCATCAGCTCGATCGACACCACCGAAGCCTTGACCGAAGCCAAGAAATTCGCTGCTGAGGGTAAGCAGGTATGGGCGGTTCCTTATGACTATGCCGGCGCTTGCGCGGGCGCGGATGATGTCTGCCTGGGCGTTGAGTACTTCAACTGGGGTCCTGCCTACGTCGCTGCGATCCAGTCTGCCATGGATGGCACCTGGGCTTCCACGTTTGAATTGGTTGGACCGGATTGGGCTGACATCAATAACCGTGACACTTCCGCGGTTGGTTTCAACAAGGGCGCTGCCCTTTCAACTACCAACTCAGCCTTCATCGATCAGTTCATTGCCGAACTCGGCGCTGGCTTGAATCTCTGGACTGGCCCCATCAATCTGCAGGATGGAACAGCCTTCTTGGCTGATGGTGAAGTCGGCACCGACCTTCAGGTCTGGTACCTGCCCCAACTGCTGGAAGGCATGGAAGGACAGAGCGAGTAATCTACATTATGGCGCGGGGGAAGGGTTGCTCTTCCCCCACGCTTTTTATTTGAGGATAACGCGTGAAAATCACACTTGAGCACATCGATAAATCATTCGGAAAAGTTCACGCCAATGATGACATTAACCTGACCATTCCTTCCGGCACTATCCAGGGCATCCTGGGGGAGAACGGTGCTGGTAAAAGCACGCTCATGAAGATCCTGACGGGGTATTATCAGGCGGATGCCGGGGAAATCCTGCTGGATGAAAAAAGAGTAAAGATCACTTCACCGGAAGATGCAGTGATGAGGGGAATTGGCATGTTGCACCAGGATCCGCTGGATTTTCCACCGATGAAAGTGATTGACAACTTCCTGCTCGGTTCAAAGGGCGGGTTGTTCCCGAAGAAACAACAGGTTGAAAAAGAGATCACCAGGCTATCCAATGAGTTTGATTTTCAAATCAACCCGGATGCTTTTGTTGAAACGATGACCGTGGGGGAACGCCAACAGCTCGAAATACTGCGGCTGTTATGGCTGGGGGTGAAGGTATTAATCCTTGATGAACCTACAACTGGCATATCCGCGAATCAAAAAGAGAAATTATTTGCCACCCTGGTGAAGTTAGCCGCCCAGGGACTGACAGTGATCTTTGTTTCGCATAAACTTGAGGAGGTTGAGCAACTATGCAGCAGGGTGGCGGTTTTCCGGCAGGGCAAACTGGTTGGAGAGGTGGAACCGCCTTATAAGACCGACGAATTTGTGTTCATGATGTTCGGTAAAGCCGTGGATGTGGGCGAGAAAACCAGTCATTGCAAAGACGACGTTTATATCAGATTAAGAAATATCGGCCTTGAAGATTATCGTCTCCGTCTCAACGATATCAATCTCGATATCAAGAGCGGGGAGGTTATCGGTCTTGCCGGCATGGAAGGCTCCGGTCAACGTCTGTTCCTGCGCATGTTGGCAGGACTGATGCGCCCGGTGAGTGGCAACATCTTCATTGATGAGATTGACTTTACGGGCAAAAACTATCTTACCTTTCAAAAAGCCGGGGTAGCTTATCTTCCGGCTGCCAGGTTAGAGGAAGGTCTGATCCCGGGGATGACACTGACCGAGCATTTTATCCTTTCTGAAGAACATCATGAGTTGTTTGTTGACCAGGGGTCTGCTTTAGCATTGACCGAAGAAAGGATCAAAGGATTCTATATCAAGGGCACACCGGTTAGCCAGATCGAACAGCTTTCGGGCGGCAACCAGCAGCGCGCCCTATTAGCGTTGCTGCGTAACCACCTGCGCTTGATTCTCATGGAACATCCGACGCGAGGCCTGGATATTGAATCAGCGATCTGGATCTGGTCGAAAATGAAGGAGCGTTGTAAAGAATGCGCGAGCATTGTGTTCACTTCTTCTGACCTGGATGAAATCATCCAATACAGTGACCGCATATTGGTCTTCTTTGGCGGTCTTGTTTCTCGACCCATTGACGCAGCGTCCACTTCGGTGGATGAACTTGGTCAGTTGATCGGTGGCAAGGGTTGGTAATTCAACACTAAGGAGTTCCTGGATGTCATTGCAAAACCGTGCAGCGAAGACTGGCGCGAATGATCGAAAGAGAGGACTGCTTGATTTTGGCATCCGTCTTTCGGCGGTTATTCTCGCGTTTGGCTTTACCTCGATTATTCTTTTACTTGTTAAAGCTGATCCTTTCGAAGCGTATGCTACCCTGGCGACCGGCGCATTTGGAACGACAAGTAAGATCACTTCGGTTGTTTCCTCATGGGTGCCACTCGTTATCGCCACATCCGGCTTGCTTTTTACCTTCACGGCTGGTTTATGGAATATCGGCATGGAAGGGCAGATCGTTTTGGGTTCGGTATTCACGGTTGGGGCTTTTCGCCTTTTGGATGATACCGCGCTGGATCCGACAATCGTGATCATCCTTGCCTTCATCGCTGGCGCGCTTGGGGGGATCATCTGGGCACTGCTGCCAGGTCTGATGAAGATTTACGGTGGCGTGAATGAAATTTTCGGTGGACTGGGCTTGAATTTCGTGGCGAAGACTGTGGCAATTTGGTTAATCTTTGGACCCTGGAAGCGCCCCGGCGTCGCCTCGAGCAGCGGTACGGAGTGGATCGATATCAAATACCGGTTGACAAACATACCTGGTACCAACCTGAACCTGGTGATCCTGATCATCGCAGTGGTTATCGCGATCGTCACTGCCATCCTGTTAAAAGGCACTCATTTCGGGTTGAAGTTGAAAGCCATCGGCAAGAATGCCAAAGCAGCTTACCTGCTGGGCGTTCCAACCACGCGATATTTTCTGCTGGCATTCGGCATGTGTGGCTTGTTCGCTGGTATTACAGGTGCAATCTTGGTTGCATCCAAGCAGTACAGCCTGATTCCCGACGCGGGTTTTGGTTATGGCTTTCTGGGTTTGTTGGTCGCCATGCTGGTGAATTACCATCCGATCTGGAGTTCCATCGTGGCAATCTTTTTTGCCGCGCTCACCATTGGCAACACGCAGCTGCAGTATATGGGACTGAGCACTTATTTTGCAGGTGTGCTGCAAGGCATACTAGTCTTATTCGTGGTTTTAGTCGACGGGCTGCGAAAACGCCTGGTCAGAAAGCTCTAGGAGATTATATAAATGGAACTGGCTACTCTGACCACACTGGCAGGAATTGTTGAATACGCGGTACCCGTACTGTTTGCCTCAATTGGTGAAAATATCACTGAGAAAGCAGGTATCACCAATCTATCGGTCAATGGCACGATCATCCTTTCCGCGATGGGTGGATTTGTAGTGTCGTTGAATACGCAATCGATTTTCCTGGGATTTCTTACAGGTGCGCTAATTGGTGCGGCTGTGGCAGCCATAGTGGCATTCAGCAGCATCACGCTCAAGCAGTCGCAGGTTGCTATTGGGTTTATCCTCGCACTTTTATGCCGCGACCTTGGATATTTCCTGGGTGCGCCATATACCAACAAACCCGGTCTTTTCCTATCGAAGGTACCCATCCCCGGTTTATCAGAAATACCCATCCTCGGACCAATCTTCTTTAATCATTCTCTCGTGGTGTACGCCTCTTACCTGTTCATCATCATCGCTTTCGTATATATGTACAAGACCCGCCCCGGGTTGATGCTGCAGGGTATTGGCGAGCGTCCCACCGCCGCATTTGCCCGCGGCGCGAATGTAAAAGCCTTGCGCTATTTTTACACTATCCTCGGCGGGGCGCTGGTTGGTCTTGCCGGCCCAATGTATTCGCTGGCGGTCAAAATCGGGTGGGCGGGTCAGCTTTCCGGTTTGGACGGCGTCGGCTGGATTGCGCTGGCGATTACGATCTTCGGTGGCTGGAATCCACTGCGGGTGGCCTTTGGAGCGTACCTGTTCGGTGGTTTACAGCAACTTGGCATCACCCTGCAATCCACGACCAACATCCCTATCCAGATACTGCAGGCTGCGCCGTTCCCACTGATGATCTTCACCCTACTACTGGTCAACGTCGGCCGGGCGGAATGGGTGGAGCGCGAGCTGGCTGCGATGCCTGAAAAACCACGCAAGGTATTAACAAGAATTTTGCGTGCATTACGCACTTCTCCTCCGGCTTCAATGGGTATTCCTTTTGAAAATGAATAGGATAAAAATGAAGAATTACATCGGCTATAAATGCTCCATTTGTGATGCCGAATATGCTCCGACCTCAGTGCTTTATAACTGTCCCATCTGTGGCGGGAACCTCGATGTGATCCTGGATTACCCGGAAATCCGCAAGAAATATCACATCGAAGACATCACCTCGCGCACCGAACAATCCTTATGGCGATATGGCCCTTTGCTGCCTGTACCGGATCCAGGCGGAGAAGGCACACCCCTGCGTGCTGCCGGATGGACCCCAGTCTACTGCCCTAAGCGACTGGCAGCCAGCGTGGGGCTGCAACAGCTCTGGGTGAAAGATGAGGGCAGAAACCCGACAGCCTCTTTTAAAGATCGAGCCAGTGCGGTGCTTGTCGCCCGCGCGCGGGATATTAAGGCAGAGATCATCGTGACTGCATCGACCGGTAATGCAGGTGCTGCCCTGGCGGGGATGGCTGCAGCGGTGGGGCACCGTGCTGTAATCTTTGCACCGAAAACTGCCCCTCAAGCCAAAATCGCGCAATTACTCGTGTATGGAGCCCAGGTGATCCTGGTAGATGGAAATTACGACTCAGCTTTTGACCTAACGATCGAGGCTGCGAAAGAATTCGGCTGGTATTGCCGCAACACAGGCTACAACCCCTTCACCGCAGAGGGAAAAAAGACTGGCGCTTTTGAGATCTGGGAGCAAGTGATACTGGGATTGGAGGAAAGCGACAAACCCCTTTGCGTTTTCGTGTCCGTAGGAGACGGCAATATCATCTCGGGTCTACATAAAGGCTTTAAGGACCTGTACCAACTGGGCTGGCTGGAAACTATGCCGCGCTTGTTTGGTGTCCAATCAGAGCTTTCACCCGCCATTGCCAATGCATTTGAAGCCGGCAATGAGGAAATCATCCCGGTTAATGCCACAACCATTGCCGATTCGATCAGTGTTGACCTGCCGCGCGACGGGGTTAGGGCGGTGCGAGCAGCCGTACAAACTAACGGCGCTTATATCAAAGTGCCGGATTCGGAGATCATTGCTGCTATTGCTGACCTGGGGATCAACGGTATTTTCGCTGAACCTGCTGGTTCAACCGCACTTGCTGGTTTGAAAAAAGCGGTAAAAGTAGGCCTCATCGAAGAGGATGACCCTGTGCTGGTCATCAATTCAGGCAACGGGTTAAAGGATGTGCGGGCGGCGATGATGGCGGTCTCAAATGCTACTATAATTGAACCAACTATGACCGCTTTGAAGAAACATCTTGAGGAAAGAGGAAGTTAAGGATGGCACCGGTCTACTCAATCGTCGCACCTGTCTATAATGAGATTTGCTGCCTCGACGAGCTTTACCAGCGCCTGGCAGAGGTGATGGACCATGCAGACGGCGAATGGGAGCTCGTTTTGGTGGATGACGGTTCTACGGACGGCTCGACTGAGAAGATCAGAGAACTCGCCAGGCAGGATAAGCGGGTGCGTCCGGTGATCTTCGCGCGCAACTTCGGGCACCAGATCGCAGTGACCGCCGGGTTGGATTATTCGCGAGGTGATGCGGTCATCATTATTGACGCGGATTTGCAAGACCCCCCAGAGGTTATCCTGGAACTGATCCAAAAATGGCGCGAAGGGTATGAGGTTGTGTACGCCCAGCGCTCAGAACGCGAGGGAGAGACATTCTTCAAACGTGTGACCGCCTCACTTTTCTACCGCACGATCTACCGCATAACCGATGTCAAGATTCCACTTGATACGGGTGATTTTCGCCTGTTGGACCGCAAAGTGGTGAACGTGATGAACTCGATGCGTGAGCGGCACCGCTTTTTGCGCGGCATGTCAGCCTGGGTGGGCTTCCGCTCTGTTGGCGTACCCTATAAGCGGGCTGCCCGTTTTGCAGGGTCGACCAAGTACCCCTTCAAGAAAATGTTGAAGCTGGCATTAACGGCAGTCACCAGTTTTTCATATGTGCCCTTGCAGATCGCCATGTGGGTGGGGTTTATCTCCGCAGGTGCTGCCATTCTCGCCATCCCCGTGGTCATTGTTCTCAGGTTGATCGGCTCGCAATTCTTCTTCGGGCAGGCCACCACGTTGATCGCGGTGCTCTTCTTGGGCGGGGTGCAGTTGATCTCTCTCGGAATATTGGGTGAGTACGTTGGCAGGATTTATGATGAAGTAAAAGGCCGACCGCTTTATATTGTGAGTGAAGCGCCGGATGATCCACGAAAAAATTCTTAACAGGAGAGATTCATGGCAAAGATAGATCTAACCGTAATTAAAGACCGCCAGGAACGCGCAATTCAACGCGCCAGGGAACGCAATATTATTGTCCCGACATTTGCCCAGCAGCGCAATCCTGACCTGATCCCTGATAAGATCAAACAGGAACTCAAGGGTATCGGTTTATGGGATGTTCATCCGCGCAACCTGTTCAGAATCACCTGGAAGAATGAACCGGTGCCGCATGGCGGCGGATTTGATGGCGTTAACTATATTGAACTGCCCTCATCGCTTACCGGCACCGATGCAAGAATTTTCGCGCTGGTCGGCAAGTGGTTCCCCACAGGTGCACATAAGGTCGGCGCAGCTTTCGGCTGCCTTGTGCCACGCCTGGTGACCGGTCAATTCGATCCCACGACCCAGAAAGCAGTTTGGCCCTCGACCGGCAATTATTGCCGCGGCGGCGCATACGACTCGGCTTTACTCGGCGCTACCTCGATCGCCATTCTGCCAGAAGGGATGAGCAAAGAGCGTTTTGAGTGGCTTTCAAAGATCGCCGGGGAGGTGATTGCCACGCCTGGCAGTGAATCTAATGTGAAAGAGATCTTCGACAAGTGTTGGGAGCTGCGCCGGTCTGGGCAGGACTTGATGATCTTCAACCAGTTCGAGGAATTTGGTAATTATCTCTGGCATTATGACCTAACCGGTCACGCCATGGAAGAAGTGCTGAAGAAGGAATTAGGCGCGGAAGATAAATTCAGAGGCATCGCGCTTACCACCGGGTCAGCCGGCACCATCGGTTGCGGAGATTACCTCAAGCAAAAATTCCCGACGATGAAGATTGCAGCCAGCGAGGCACTGCAGTGCCCGACCCTGCTGCAGAACGGCTTTGGCGCACACCGCATCGAGGGCATCGGGGATAAGCACGTACCCTGGATTCACAATGTGAAAAACACCGACGTGATCACCGCAATCGATGACAATGATGTGGTCGCGATCATGCGCCTGTTCAATGAACCGGAAGGACAGGCATATCTTGCTCAGCAAGGTGTGCCGGCAGACGTGATCTCCAACCTGAACTTGATGGGATTCTCAGGCATCGCCAACATGCTTTCTGCCATCAAGATGGCGAAATACTACAACATGACCAGCAGAGATGTACTGCTTATCGTGTTGACCGATTCAATGGAACTGTACAATACGCGCATCGATGAGTACAGGAAGAGCGAAGGCGCTTTCACATTGACTGATGCCGCCGAGACCTTCGCTGCCAGCCTGATGGGTGAATCCACCGACAACATGCTTGAGTTGACTGAATTCGAACGCAAGCGCGTCCACAACCTCAAATATTACACCTGGGTCGAGCAGCAGGGACGCACCTACGAGGAAATCATCGCCCAGTGGGATGACCCGGATTACTGGACCGGTTTCCAGGGTCAATTAGACGAGATGGATGAATTGATCAACGAGTTCAATCATCGCGTTGGAATTCTTTAGGGACGATAATTCAACCTGGGGTCACCTGGCTCCAGGTTGACTATTTAAAGTACACTTAAAATAATCCGAGACTTATATGATTTCGCCAGATTCCTTGATCCTCGTCTGTTATTTACCGGCAACCAAAGACCTGGATATTGCGCGGATGCTAGGTTGGTACCGCATTCCGCTCAAATCAGCGCCCAAGGTGATCGAGGTGGATTACCTGGCGTTTTACCAGGGGAATAATTTTGGCGAGCAACACCGCTGGCTAGTCGAATACATTGCGGAGTACCGCGGACACGAGCTTACTACCCGGGGGGACTTGCTGCGCGAAGAATCTGATCACCCGCGTGCAAAGGAAGAATATTACAAGGTTCAACTTGGCGATTTGAAACGGTTGGAAAACCCGATCAGGGCTGATGCCTGGAAGCGGATCACTTTTCTATATACCACTGGTAATTTGCTAAACCGGGCTTCGATGATGAATGAACTGGTAGTCCATAACGAAGAACGGGAAATGCTCTGGAAAACCCTGCGCGAGCGAGCAGAAAATTCGCTTTACAATCTGCCCTGCCAACCTGAATCACAAGACATTGATCCGGCATTGATTGAACTGCTCTTAGGACTGAACGGTATGCTCCCGGATGTTGAACTGGAAGATTATTAGCATATAGTATTGCTGGTAGAATAAAAACAAGCGGGCTGAAAAGTGTTTGTCCGCGCAGGAATGATGACCATGACCACGTTGATCAAGAATGGACAGGTTGTTACATCTACTCATACACTCTCCGCCGATATATTGATCGAAGAGGAAAAGATCGCCAATATCGCGCCTGGCATTGTCGCAGGACCCGGGATGGATCTTATCGATGCCAGCGGGATGTACGTTCTTCCGGGCGGGATTGACGCGCACGTCCACCTCGACCTGCCTATGTCCGGCACCGTCTCAAGCGACGATCATTACACTGGCACCAAAGCCGCCGCCTTCGGGGGGACGACCACCGTGATAGATTTCGTTTCGCAAGATTCGGATGACCTGCTGGCGTGCATTGCAGCATTGCGGCAGAAAGCCGATCAACGCGTGGCGATCGATTACGGTCTGCATATGAACATCACCCATCTCACCCCCGGGGTAGAAACGCAGATCGCGCAACTGCCGGCGGTTGGGGTAACCAGTGTTAAGGTATTTGCCGCCTACAATAACCGGCTGCGTCTAATCGACAGCGACATCCTCAAGGTGATGCGCGTCGCCGCGCAAAACGGACTGCTCACTTTGCTGCACGCTGAGAATGGCGACATTATCGATCTACTGGTAAAGGAAGCTTTATCGAATGGACACACTACACCCATCTGGCATGCGCGCACCCGGCCTGCCTGGGGAGCGGTGGAGGCAGCTTTACGCGGAGCAGCGCTTTCGTCAATCGCGGACGCTCCCTTGTACCTAGTTCATATGAATGTGGCGGGTGAGGTGGACATGCTGGAATACGCTCGTCACGCAGGGTTGAAGGTGATGGGGGAGACATGCCCGCAATACCTGTTCTTCAGCGAAGCTGAACTAGTGCGGGCTGACGCAGCGAAATGGATTTGCTCACCACCTTTGCGGACTGAAATCGATCAGCAGCGGCTTTGGGAAGGTCTAAAAGCACAGACGATCCAGGTCATAGCGACAGACCATTGCCCATTCTTTTTCGAGGGGAGCACACCCATCACGTATGAGGGCGTGAGCATAGCTATCCCTGGTAAAGAGCTGGGTGATGAGAACTTCACGCGCATACCTAACGGGCTGCCAGGTGTTGGAGACCGTCTGCCGGTTTTATGGACAGCAATGGTGGCAAGCGGTAAATTTACCATGAACGAATTTGTTGCTCTTACTAGCACCAATCCAGCCAGGATTTTCGGGCTATATCCGCGGAAAGGCGATCTGACGCCTGGCGCTGATGCAGATATTGTGATCTGGGACCCAAATAAACAGATCAGTTATGGCACAGCGTACGCACAGCACCGCACTGACTATAACCTGTACGAAGGATGGGAGTTATCCGGTTTTCCCACCAGGGTGATTTCGCGCGGTCGGACAGTGGTCGACAATGGTAACTGGCATGGAAGAGCAGGGGATGGGCAGTTTCTACAACGTGAAACTTTTGGCGAATTACTTTAGAGAAATCCGATGTTGGCAGTAATTCCGGTTCTCTTGCTTATCATAGCGGTCTTGTTGATTTGGGTCCTGGCAGTGATTAAGCAGCGTCCGGGGACGATCTGGCTGGTAGCAGCAGTCATGGTGTCGATTACCTGGATTTCAACGGTGGTAGTTGGGGTTATTAATCCGCAACCAATCGTTATTAATAATTGGCTGCCTGAACCATTCAATTTTACCAACCTGGTATTGTCTTCTTCACCGCATAATTGGGTGTTCGGATTCCTGCTGGTTTCACTGCTTGTGGCGGTCGTCTTTTCTGAAGCCAAATACCTCGATACACCGGATTACGTCAGAAAGATCATATCATCCATTCTGCTTACCGCCTTTGCCATGCTGGCAGTCATGGCAGGATCTCTGCTCACATTCGTGATCTGCTGGGCGTTGATCGATCTGATCGAGTTCGGTGTGCTGGCTGTGCTGATGGGACAACCCCGAACCCTGCTCACCTCCGGAACGTCGATCTTATTCAGGCTGGTCGGATTGATCCTGCTGATCATGGTTATTTCACTGACTCCGGCTGAACACCTGGCGGCCGATGTGGTGGGATACGAATCCATCTCATCACTGTCTGGATTAGTTGTGTTGTTGGTGCTCTTCAGAACGGGAATCCTCCCGTTATTCCAACCTTATGTCAATGCCCCTGCCTATCAAAGGGGAGTGGTTTCCCTCCTGAGGGGAATTCCGCTTCTGACCACATTCGCCTTTATTCATTACATGGTGGATGCTGGCGGGGTGGTGATCAGTGGTGGGATTTGGCTGGTGATCGTGGCGATTTCTATGCTCTGGGGTGGGCTTTCGTGGTTTGTCGAGGTGGATGAAATCCAAGGGAGGCCTTTTTTTCTGTTCACACTGGCGGGTTTTGGATTGACAGTTTTATTGACTGGTCAGAATGACGCCTTGCCTGGGTTGGCTGTCCTGTTGGTCATTGGTGGAGCGGGATTGTTCCTGTATTCTCCACGATTAAAAAAGTTCAATGTATTTATTCTGGTGTTGGTTGCGGGTATGTTAGCATTTCCATTTACACCAACTGCGTCAATCGCAAGTATGTTTGATGGACAGGAACCGCTCGTGGTAAAGGGAATGTGGACGTTAGGGTTAGCGCTCATCGTTGCTGGCATGGTCAAGCATAGCCTGACTAGGCTCAAGTACACTGAGACAACGGAAACATGGATGCGCGTATTTCACACCGTCGCACTGTACTTTATTGCTTTTTCTCCCTGGATTATGTTGGCTGTGATTTGGGATAGACAGCCGCAAACGGTACGATGGGGCATTGGTATCATCACAGCAATACTAAGTGGCGCTATTGTAACGGTTTTCATATTGCTCAAATCGAGGATGCGTTCCATACGGATGCAGCATAAAGGATTGGAATCAACGTTGGTGACAGTCTCCAAATCCTTAGGTAATGTATATCAATTCAACTGGCTGTCCCGCATTTTCTCATCTATCGGATTTGTCATCTCCAGGATCGTCAACCTCCTTGCCAGTGTGATGGAGGGGGATGGCGGGATCCTGTGGTCGTTTCTATTGATTGTGCTGCTGCTTTCCCTGTTGTTGGTCAGGCAGACACCATGATGGAAAACTGGATCAATTATCCAAGCGCTATCTTGCTCGCACTCGGATTATTCTGGCTGTTGCTTTCTGATTCCCGCAGGTCAATCGTCACTGCTTATTCGGTCATTGTTATACTGGTATTCACGCTTAACATTCAATTCTGGACCTTCGGATTTGCGCTCAGCAAGCTTTTAACTGCACTGATGGCGATGTTGATCATGATCTTAAATCCAGCAGCCAGCGACCTCAAGGATAGTGAACAATTCGCCACAGGCAGGATCTTCCGTGCGACTGGTTTGGTATTTTTCGTTTTGTTGATCAGTCTTACGACGAGCCATACTTCAGAATTTCTAAACCTTAGCGTAGATCAGACCTTTCCGGCTTTATCAATCCTGGTTTGCGGTTTTCTTTTGTTGGCAACCACCCAGGATCCCTTCAGGGTGATCATTGGGCTGATGACTATGTTGATTGGTTTTGAAATCATTTATGGCTCTGTCGAGCAATCCTTGCTGGTAAATGGCTTATTGGCGGCCGTATTCCTCCTTATTGCCATGGTCGGCGTGTATCTGACAACCCCCAAAGAAAAGGGGGATCAGTTATGAGTGCGCCTGTCCTTTGGATCATTTTTCCTCTTGCGCTTTCAGTTGTGCTGCTTTTTCTTTTGCAGTATCCACGCCTGATTAAGTCCCTTGGCATCCTTGCCAGCCTTGTACTGGCGCTGATTGCCATCATTCAACCGATTGGCAATGTGTTGCACATCGGCAGCCTGGTGCTTGATATCTCGCCTACTTTCCTGATCTTTGGACGGTCGCTGGTACTGGAAAACGCTGACCGGTTTGCGCTGAGCCTGGTTTACACATGCCTGTTAATGTTCCTAATCGTGATGGATACAGAAAGCACACCAGCCAAGTTTGTCCCGCTAGCAATTGCAATCTCTAGTGTGTTGATAGGCGCGTTGGCTGTTAGGCCTTTCCTTTACGCAGCCGTGATGATGGAAATGGCGGTCTTGCTGATTATCCTGATGGTGCGAGAAAAACAGGACCAACCGGTCAGCGGTATCATCCGTTTTCTCATCTATCTCACCCTCGCCATGCCGAGCATACTTTTCGCCGGTTGGCTGCTGGGCAGTTCGCAGGCGGCAGCAACTATCGAAACTACAATGCTGAGCGCATTGGTGTTTCTATTGTTCGGGTTCATGATCTGGCTGGCGGTATTTCCATTCCATTCTTGGCTGCCCCAGTTTTCTCAAGCAGTTGACTCCTACATGTTCAGCTTTATTTTTAGCATCTTACCGGTCATCACCCTGCTGGTGATCATGAAATACATCTCGAGCCTTCTCTGGCTGCGCTCAAGCGAGTACCTGTCAACTGCCCTGGCTACAGTTGGCGTGATTATGATCGTAACCACTGGCATGTTTGCCAGTGTGGAAAAGGAACTTAAACGATTCCTGGCATATACGGTACTGATTGAAACCGGATTCGCTCTAACCCTGTTGAGCCTTCGGTCAACGGCTGGTGTTCAATTGTTATACGAGAGCTTCATTCCACGGATCTTCAGCCTGGCGTTGCTCGGGTTTTCTCTCAAGGTGCTTTTTAACCACGGGATCGACCCAACAATTGATGGGTTGCGTGGTGTGGTGCGAAAAATGCCACTCGCCACCGCGGGTGTGCTGGTTTCTCTCCTGTCGATTCTTGGGATGCCGATCTTTGCCAGTTTCCCACTCAGGCTTGAGGCGATGAACTTGTTTTCATTAGCTTCGCGTGGGAATGTACTGTGGAGCACTGCGGGTGTGATCGGCATGCTAATTGGTACGATCAGAATCTTCGTCCAGGCAGCATATCCGAGTGGTGAAAAATGGGAAATTAATGAGAAAATATCACAGGTATTACTCATCGGAATTGGTATCGTAATATTAATTATCATCGGACTTTTCCCGGGGCTGACTTCAAACCTTATCGCTCCATACATCGCGGATATTCCTGTGTTATGGTAGTAATGGAAATTAACAGAATGAAAGGTGATAACAATGGAAACAGATGAAATTTTGAAACGATTGGAATTCCTGGACGCAGAGCGCAGAAAGGATAAGAATCTTATAACCGACCTGCAAGCACAGATCACTTCGATGCAGGAGGTGATCAATGCTGAGAAACGTGAGCTCAAACATTTTAGTACTGAGATCAAAAAGACCACCACTAGTTTTGTCCGGTATGAGGAATATGAAGAGGCATTGTCCAGCGTAAAGGTTGAGTTCTTAAAACTGGTCAGCGATAACGAAAAAAAGATCAATTCACTTGAAAGAAACACCTTCTCTCAGCGTAAGGATGATCAGGATACTTTCAATCATCGCCTGATAGAGTTGCAGAATGAGTTGAAATCTATTAACGAGATCAAGAAAGAACTCCAGGCAAAACTCGATAATGATTACCAGATCAACCAGCGGATCGATGATTTAGCAAAATTGCTTCCTGCCTTGCAGTCAAAAGATGCCGAGCTGGATCACGTGATCAAATTGACAGATAATAATTTCCGCATGGAGTCCAAGCGCGTCTCCGATTTAACTATTGACCTTACGACCTTGCGCAAGCAGATTGATGATGGAAGGATCGCCTTTGATTCCCAGAGAGAGTATGTGCGCAAATTGGAGGGACAGATCAATGACCTGTCCAATAAGGAGCAATTGCGCCACCAGGAACAGATCGCATTCATGGAGGCGCAGTCGCGTCAGGTAATTGACAAGGAAAGCTTTATCAAGGACTGGCAGGAAAAAGTGAACCAGATCCAGGCGATCGGAGCGAATGCGCAATCCAAACTGCTGGAATTGCAGGAAGCCAGCCGGTTGTTGAAACGGTCGCAATCGGAATTTGAAGATATTAATCAACGGCTGGACCGCCGTTTGAACGAACTGGCGGAAATGAACCGGTTGATGGAGGATCGTTTCAAACAGGAGTGGACTGCTTTCAAAGCGGATGATCAAAAGCGGTGGACCAACTACTCCTTAAGTCAGGAAGAGGCGGGCCGCGAGAATGACCGGGAAATATTAAAGCTGACCGATCGGCTCACAAGTCTTGAAGATACAGCGCAAAACCTGCTCGACCTGGTACATGTCATCAATGATGAGACTGAAAAAAGGATCAAAGGTTTGCTTTCCCTCGCCAATGAGAACCTGGGGTCCTTCGAACGATCTATCGGTAAGAAGAGTTAACCGATGCGTGTGATTGGAACCGCCGGTCACGTCGATCATGGAAAATCCACCCTGGTAAAGGCGTTGACCGGTATTGATCCAGACAGGCTCAAAGAAGAAAAGAAGCGCCAGATGACGATTGATCTAGGCTTTGCCTGGTATGAATCGCCCGGCATCGGATCGGTGGGCATTGTGGATGTGCCTGGTCATAGGGATTTTATTGAGAATATGCTGGCCGGTGTTGGGGGGCTTGATGCGGTCTTGTTCGTCATCGCGGCGGATGAAGGCGTGATGCCGCAGACTCGCGAACACCTTGCCATCATCGACCTGTTAAAAATACAAAAGGGACTGGTGGTGTTGACCAAAACCGACCTGGTGGAGGATTCTGATTGGTTTAACCTGGTTGAAAACGATATCAGACAGGTGCTGAAAGGAACTGTGCTGGAAAACGCACCCTTGTTGCGAGTTTCAGCCACGACGGGCGAAGGTATCCAGGAGGTCAAACATGCTATCGATGACCTATTGCGTGAGCTGGGATCGCGTATTGACCTGGGTCGGGCAAGGCTGCCGGTGGATCGGGTTTTCACAATCACCGGTTTTGGTACGGTAGTGACCGGGACGTTGGTTGGCGGCACGTTCCACCTGGATGAGCAGGTGGAGATTCTACCAGTTGGAAAGAATGCGCGGGTGCGCGGTCTGCAGAGCCATAAAAAACAGGAATCAGAGATGTTGCCGGGCACCCGGGTCGCCATGAATCTTTCGGGCGTGAATGCAGAAGAGGTCAGACGGGGCGATACAATCGTGCATCCGGGGCAATTCGAACCCACTCGCAGGATCGATGCCAGGTTGGAGATACTACAGGATGCGCCAACAGGTGTGAAGCACGACGACCAGGTAAAACTTTTCTTGGCGACCACTGAAACAATCGCGCGTATTAGGTTGCTTCAGCAGAAGGAATTGCAGCCAGGTGGGCAAGGATGGGTGCAACTAGAGACCGAAAAGGAACTGGTTTGCGAAAAAGGCGACCGCTTTATCATCCGGCGCATGTCGCCTGCGAATACCGTAGGCGGCGGGGTGGTGGTGGATGGACATCCGAAAGGGCGGTATAAACTATCCGATGCAATCGTGATTGCCCGGTTGGATGCCAGCATTTCAAACTCATTAAGAGACAAGCTCAAGGCAGCCATCAGCGAAAATCCATTTATCAATGATACGAATTTGATATCTTCAGGAGATAATACCCAGGTCGACCTAAGTAAATATATGGAAACACTGGTCGAAAGCGAAGAAGTGAAACGCGTCGCTCAACCGGATGTCACTGGCAGGCAATATGTTGAAATGAATTACTGGCGCCAAACCACGCGCAAGGCCTTGGAAGCACTGCAAACCTTTCATGCGCAGAATCCACTCCACACTGGTATGCATCGAAGTGAACTCTCCCGGCGGATCAGGGTAGATCAATCGCTGGCGGATCGATTTATTAATGCCTGGGTAGCGGAAAATCAGGTGAAGGTCATTGACGACGTGATTGCGTTGGCATCCTTTGAGATCAGGTACTCATTGAATCAGAAAAAACGCGTCCAGGAGTTGAACTCGCTCATCGACAGCGACCCGTTCAACCCGCCGAACCTGAAGGACGCACGCGCATTGCTCACCGAGGAAGTTTACCAGGCGTTAGTTGAGCAAGGCAGTCTGGTGCAAGTTTCACCAGAGGTCTTTTTACGCACGACCGAGTACGAGCAGATGGAAGCATTTGTAGTTAAGGAATGTGAAAAAGGCGTACTGCTCACCCTGGCACAATTTCGTGATCACTTTGCCACCAGCCGCAAATACGCACAAGCCTTTTTAGAGCACCTTGACCGAAAAGGTGTTACGATACGTGCGGGGGAAGGGCGCAAGTTAAAAAATAGTCCAAAAATCATCTCAACAATCATCTGATTGATTATTGACAGACGGCTCTTCAACCTGTATAATACCGTCTGCCTTTCAACCGGACAGGTGAACTGTCAGGTTGTTTGAGTTCCAACTTCCCCGCGAGCTGGCGCCAAAGGCGCGAGGTACCGGTGAAGTGAAGATTGGAGAATCTTTAAAATGAAGTACGCAATTGTTGAAAGTGGCGGCAAGCAATACAAAGCCGTCGAAGGGGCTACGATCGACGTAGACCTGATGGATGTCGAAGTTGGCCAGGAGGTCAAACTCGATGCTGTTCTGCTGGTTGTTGAGGACGAAAATACTCTGGTTGGAACGCCATCTGTAAAGGGTGCCCATGTAGCCACCAAAGTCGTTGATCACATCAAGGGCAAGAAAGTGGATACCTTCAAATACACCCCCAAGAAACGTATTCGTGTGAAGACCGGTCACCGCCAGCGCTACACTCGACTAATCATCGAAACAATAGAAGTGGAGTAAAGATCATGGCACATAAAAAAGGTGGTGGTTCCAGTCGTAACGGCCGCGATAGCAATGCACAGCGCTTGGGCGTGAAGAAATTTGCCGGGCAGGAAGTGCTTTCCGGTAATATTCTGGTTCGCCAGCGCGGCACAAAGATCAAGCCTGGCCTGAACGTTAAGGTTGGTACTGATGACACCCTTTTCGCGGTTGCAGAAGGTGTGGTGGAATACGAAACTCTGCCTAACGGACAGAAACGCGTACACGTAAAGCCGGCAGTTAGGGAGTAAACACTTTATTTTTACAAATCCGTCGCGTGTCGACAATTGTAAAAACCTTTGAGGAAGGTAAGCAAATGAAAAAAGGAATTCATCCAACGTACTACCCGGACGCCAAAGTAACCTGCTCGTGTGGAAACACCTGGACGACCGGTTCAACGCGTAAAGAAATACGCACCGAAGTCTGCTCAAATTGCCATCCATTCTTTACCGGGCAACAGCAACGTATCATCGATATCGAAGGTCAGGTGGATCGCTTCTACAAGAAGCTGCAGGCCCGCCAGGATTACGTCGAAGGCAAAAAGGCAAAACTTGCCGCCAAGACCTCACCTGATCGCTCAGTCAAGGAAATTGGTTTGCCGGCCCGCGCCGCTGAAGCACTCGAAAAAGCCGGTCTCGACAACGTCGGCAAGCTGCTGGAAAAACTGGCTGAAGGCGAAGCCGCCATTCTCGCCATCGAAGGTTTCGGTCGCAAGTCTCTCATCGACATGAAGAAGAACCTGCGCCAGATGGGTTACGCACTCCCGTCAGCGGCTGAAGAGATTGTCGTCTAATTTTCAACAAACAAATTGCCCCTGGTAGAAAAACCAGGGGCTTTTTTGTTGCATACCTGATGCAGGTTGGTATGGATTAAGGTAGAATCTATCATATCCTCTGGAGGTGTGTCGATGGAAAAAAAGGCCGGTCACGTTGAGGTGATATGTGGATCGATGTTTTGCGGCAAGACGGATGAGTTGATCCGCCGATTGCGGCGCGCCACCATTGCACGGCAAAAGGTGCAGGTCTTCAAACCTGCTATCGATGGGCGTTATAGCCTCGAAAAGGTGACCTCGCACGCCGGTTCTGAATTCGCTGCCACACCACTCGCCTTATCGAAGGAAGTGCTGCAAAGCCTGGAGGAAGACACCACTGTTGTGGCCATCGACGAAGCCCAATTTTTCGATGAAAACATTATCAATGTTGTGGACGAATTGGCGGAGCGCGGTTTGCGCGTCATCGTCGCCGGACTGGATTTGAACTTCAAAGGTGAGCCATTCGGCTGCATGCCGGTTTTGATGGCCAGGGCGGAGCGCGTGGATAAGCTGCAGGCGATTTGCATGGTTTGCGGCGAGCCAGCCAGCCGCACCCAGAGGTTGGTCAATGGAAAACCCGCACGCTACGATGACCCGGTCATTATCGTTGGGGCAGCTGAACTGTACGAAGCTCGTTGCCGCACGCATCATGAAGTACCTAGGAACTAAAGCCAATCATTGGAGGAAATAGATGCAGGATTACCATGATTTCTTAGGTGAGGTTTTAATCCCGGCGGAGGACTTGCAGAAGCGCATCACAGAGTTGGGGCAAGAGATCAGCCGGGATTACAAGGATAAAGGGGAACTTGTGCTGGTCTGCATCCTGCGCGGTGGCGTACTTTTCCTCACCGACCTGATGCGCCAGGTCACCATCCCGCACGCGATTGAATTTATGGCGGTCTCGTCTTATGGCGTAGGCGGCAGGGAAACCAGCGGTCAGGTGCGCATCACGCTGGACCTTAACCTGGATATTTTCAATAAACATGTGCTGCTGGTCGAGGATATCATCGATAGCGGACACACGATCTCAGCGGTGACCGATTTTCTAGCAACCCGTCACCCTGCCAGCATCAGCGTCTGCACGCTGCTTGACAAGGAAGAGCGGCGCGAAGTAGAAATTCCCATTCGGTACCGTGGTTTCGTAATTCCGAATAAATTTGTTTTTGGATATGGCTTGGATATTGATGATTATTATCGAAATTTACCCTTCATTGGGGTAGTCGACCTCGAAAAGTATGAGGGGTCAGGGTCTTGACCGTATAGGGAGACCAGGTGCAGTTACCAGCGATTTTGAACGACCTAAAAAGAACGAATGCATCAGAACAACCGCTCTACCTGGTGGGTGGAGCGGTTCGTGATGATTTGCTGGGCAGACCCTGCCGGGATTACGATATTGTTTGTGCCCGTGACGTGCACGCGCTTGCCCGGAGATATGCAGACCAGGCACACGCCGAGATCTACACACTGGACGGCGATCGCATGACCTATCGCGTTCTGCTCGGACAGGGGAGCCGGCAGAGGACTGTGATCGATTTCGCAACCATGCAGGGCAATTCGATCGAATCTGACCTGGGCGCAAGGGATTTCACCATAAACGCGATGGCGGTGGATCTCGCTGAGCCGGGAAAGATATTAGATCCTTATAAAGGCGGGCGCGACCTGCAGGAAAAATGGTTGCGACCAGTAAGCGCGAACAGCTTCACCGCGGACCCTCTGCGCGTAATCCGGGCGATCCGTTATGCGGTGGACCTTGATCTCAAATTGGAACCTACGACATCAGCCCTGATGCGGGTTTCGATTCCTTCACTTGTGGGTGTGTCAAAGGAACGTAAAAGGGATGAACTTTTTAGAATAATGGAAGGCAGGAATGTACATACAGCTTTTTCCCTGTTGCAGCATTTCCATGTTTTCAATTTCATCCCCCTGATCGTGAAAGATGATTTCCCGGCAGTGTTAAGTGATAGCCGAGTGTTGGAGGAATTATTGGCTTGGGTGACTGGTGGAAAAGCTTTAGAGAAGCAAGCCGCTTTTCACCAGGTGTCGTTGTTTGTTCAATTGGGGCGTTTTAAGGATAAGCTGCGAGAGCAATATTTTACAGAAAACACCTCTGGACGCACACGGAAAGCGCTCCTATTCCTCACCATGTTGATTGAAACGGAACAGGATATCTACTGTAAGGCAAATCACGAAAACCTGGCGTTGAGCGTCGAGGAAATGCATGCCATCGAGAGTTATTGCCGGTTCGATGCAGATTGTTCAGCGTTGTTTGAAGTGGGAGAAACGCTGACGCCAGTGCAAATATTCGATTTTTTTCGGGCAACCGGCTCGACTGGTGTTGACCTTGTCTTCGCATGCCTGGCCAAATACCGCGCCAGACCGGGCGTGGAATTCGAGCACGATGAGTGGCTGCGGCGATTAAGCATCGCGGAAATGTTACTCGAAGCCTGGTGGGAAAAACCGGAGATCGTCCATCCTGAACCTCTATTGAACGGCGACGAAATCATGCTGCTCAGCGGATTGGCGGCGGGTCCGATCATCGGCAAAATCCTCGATGCACTGATCCATCAGCAGGTGGCGGGGGCGGTAACAATAAAAAAGCAAGCCGAGGATTGGCTTGCCCATTGGCTGCTCGAAAACCGGAAACCTTAAATCAAATCCGGTTGACCGGAAAACAAAATTGCGTGGATTGCTTGTACGGGATTTCAGCCCGACGCACAAGATTGTTCATGTGGGCGAAGAGTATTTCACGAGAAACCGGTTTGACCAGGTAATCATCCGCACCCTGGTTGAGCACTTTCGCCAAAACGCCCGGGTCATCCAGGACTGAAAGGATCAAGATCGGTGCGTTGGTGAATTTACGCAGTCCCCTGGTGGTTTGCAGTCCATCCAGACCTGGCATCAAATAATCCAGCAGAATCAGGTCTGGCTTGAACTCCTCAGCCAGCGCAATGCCAGACTCACCGTTGCACGCGCGCCGAACAGTCGCGTTCGATGGTGCGAGGAGCATTTCCAGTATGTCAGTTCCAGCGGGGTCGTCGTCAATGATCAGGATGCGCAAGGCGGGTCTCCAATTAAGCTTTGACTAATTATCAAACCGATTTAGAAAAATTTACCTTTCAATCAATTTACAATAACGCCATCAGGATGGTCCGGTTCAACACAATTGAAGTTAGACAGGAACAGTCATCGTTGAACCGGCGTGTGGTAAAATCTATGCTTTGAAGAGATTAATCCCGGGTACCGGGGTTTGATAAAGTCAACCTTGGAGGAAAGATGACAGAAAAAAAGTGGGTGTATTTATTCAGCGACATTAAAGAAGTTGAAAATTATGTCAACAATGACTGGGAGGGCGTGCGAGGCTTGTTAGGTGGTAAAGGCGCTAACCTCGCGGAAATGGTCCGCATAGGATTGCCGGTACCTCCGGGCTTCATTGTGACAACCGAAGCGTGCAACGCTTACCAGATCGACCGGCAATTCCCTGAAGGGCTGTGGGATCAAATGCTGGTGGCATTGGCGAAAGTGGAAAAGGATGCTGGCAAGAAATTCGGTTCGATGAAGAATCCGTTGTTGGTTTCCTGCCGTTCAGGTGCAAAGTTCTCAATGCCAGGCATGATGGATACTGTGCTCAACATCGGTCTTAATGATGAGACAGCCAAAGCGATGATCAATCTGACGCAGAATGAGCGTTTTGTCTATGACTCCTACCGCCGCTTGATCCAGATGTTCGGTGCAGTGGTACTCGGGATTGAGGATGAAGCTTTTGAAGATTACCTGGAAGGTGTTAAACAGGTCAAGGGTTACAAATCTGACACACAATTAACCCCGGCTGACTTAAAAGAAATGATCGCTGTATTCAAGAAGGTCGTGCGCGATCACAAAGGGTTCGATTTTCCGCAGGACCCACTGGAACAACTCAGACTAGCCACCGAAGCCGTGTTCAAATCTTGGAACGGCAAACGAGCTGTTGATTACCGCCGCGCCACCAATATCCCCGATGATCTTGGCACGGCTGTCAATATCGTGACGATGGTTTTCGGTAACATGGGCGAAGATTCTGGTACGGGTGTGGCATTTACGCGTAACCCTTCGACGGGCGAGAGCAAGCTCTATGGTGATTACCTGCTCAACGCCCAGGGTGAAGACGTGGTCGCGGGCATCCGCAACACTGAAAAGATCGAAAAACTTGGCAAAGACCTGCCGGAAGCTAACAAGCAATTCCTCGAGATCGTCAAGAAACTTGAATTGCATTACCGCGATATGCAGGACGTTGAGTTCACCATCGAGCGCGGCAAGCTTTGGATGCTGCAGTGCCGCAACGGCAAACGCACCGCCCTTGCCACCGTGAAGATCGCCATTGATATGGCGAACGAAGGGTTGATTTCCCGCGAAGAAGCCGTCTTGCGCGTTTCTCCGGCTGATGTCGATACCTTGCTTCATCCCCAGTTCTCGGCTGAAACCAAGGCGTACGCGGTCAAGGAAGGCCGGTTATATGCCAGCGGCGTCAATGCGTCACCTGGCGCGGCGGTGGGGCAGGTTTATTTCGACGCTGACACCGTTGAAAAGCAGCACAAGGAACATGGCGAAGACGTAGTTATGGTACGACCGTTCACCAAGCCGGACGACGTGCACGGTATGCTGGCTGCGAAAGGTATTCTCACAAGCGAAGGCGGCGCGACTTCTCACGCCGCGGTAGTCGCCAGGCAGTTCGGTGTTCCATGTATCGTGGGCGCTTCCGCGGTCAAGATCGACCTGGATAAGCGCTTGATGCAGGTAAATGGTGTTGAGGTAAAAGAAGGTGAATGGATCTCCATCGACGGAACAACCGGAGAGGTCTTCCTGGGCAAGCTGCACCTGACCACACCGAAGTTCGAGGAACAGATCGACTTATTGAATCTGTTGGATTGGGCCGATCACATCTCCGCAACTGAGGGCATCCGTCAATCACCCGAAGGCTGGCCGAAACGTGGTCTTCAGGTGTGGGCCAACGCCGACTATCCCAAGGATGCTGAACGCGCGCGTTCTTACGGCGCTGTGGGTATCGGCCTTTGCAGAACCGAGCACATGTTTTTTGAGCCCGAACGCCTGCCGATCGTACAACGGATGATCCTGGCCAATTCCAGCGAAGAACGCACCGCGGCGCTTGATGAGCTGCTGCCGTTCCAGCGGAACGACTTTGAAGGCCTCTTTGAGGCGATGAATGGCTATCCAGTGATCATTCGCTTGATCGACCCGCCGCTGCATGAGTTCCTGCCTTCAGCTGAGGAATTGCAGGCGAAGATCATCGCGCTGCGCCTGAGCGGTGAAGGACTTTCCAGTTACGTGTTAGGCCGCGGTGATCTGAAGGAATCCACTGAACTGGCAACCATGCTCGATGCAGTGCACACCATGCACGAGAGCAACCCGATGATGGGGTTGCGCGGTGTACGCTTGAGTATTTCCATGCCCGAAATTGTGGAGATGCAGGTGCGCGCGATCTTTGAAGCTGCCGCTAACGTGGCACTCAAGGGAATGACCCCCAAACCCGAGGTGATGATCCCGCTTACAGGGCATGTCAATGAGTTGAAATGGATTCAGCCGCGGTTGGAGCGCATTGCCAAGGCAGTAATGGACGAGAAGAAAGTTAAGTTCGATTATAAGTTCGGCACCATGATCGAGATCCCGCGCGCAGCAGTTACTGCCGCCGAGATCGCCAGCGTGGCTGAATTCTTCTCCTTCGGCACCAACGATCTGACCCAGATGACCTACGGATACAGCCGTGATGATGCTGAGCGTAACTTCCTGGTGACGTATATCGATCAGGGCATCTTGCCCAAGAACCCCTTCCAGACGCTTGACCAGGAAGGCGTTGGCAAGTTGATGCGTCTTGCTATACACGATGGCCGATCTGAGCGGATTAACCTCGAGGTGGGTATCTGCGGCGAACACGGCGGTGATCCAGCGTCGATCGAATTCTGCCATCGCATCGGTAACAACTATGTTTCCTGCTCACCATTCCGTGTGCCTATCGCGCGCTTAGCGGCTGCGCAGGCTGCGATCAAGAACCGCTCCTAATAAGCAAATTGCGTCAATCAAACTCCCCGGTATTGCCCGGGGAGTTTTAAGATTTGATAATTGCGATCAAAATCTCTGATCAAGGGTGCGAGTAAAGTGCCTTGTAGATCTCATAATTCTCGGTGATATACATGATGTAATCCCGGGTTTCGTCAAAACGGATGATCTCAACAAAAAGGTCGACATCGTCACCGGCAAGGTCCTTCCACACCAGCGTGTTACCATCACCTGCGTTGTACGACGCAAGCGGCGGAGTGATCTGCCCACCGTAGCGGTCGATCCAAAGCTTCAGGTAATGCGCGCCTAACCTGATGTTGATGTATGGACGATCAAGATCATCTGATGTGTAACCTGGCGGCCAACCAAAGTTTGCAGCGATGTATTCACCGGTCCCCTCGGTGATCTGCATCAAACCACGTGCGCCTGCGCTGGAAGTGATGCTGGCATCGAAAAGGCTTTCCTGCCGGATAATGCTGAAGAGAAGCAGGGGATCAATATCATGCTCCAAGGCTGCGGGGATTACGATATCGCTATAAAAAATACCAAAGCGGATGTGATTAAAATAATCCGGTGCATCGGTTAGAGTGGCGGCCTGGTTTAATCCTGCCAGGTTGAGCACCTGCCGGCTGGTCAGCGCGGCGGTTTGGTAGAAACCGAGTTCTAGCATATGGTTCATCAACCTGTACGAGTTTAGCGCGTCAGACTGTAGTTCATTGCGCAGCAGTTCAAACTCGCTGCGTGCTTGATCGCGCATGCCGAGCTTCCAGTATTCCTCACCCCGCTTGAACAAAGGGTTTTCAGCCAATTCGGCAGGAGTATCAAGGTCTATGGATTTGTCGAACTCAAAAGTTTTGCGCAGCCACTTATCAGCGGATTTCTTTTCCTGCTCCAGATCGATTGAGATATCGGTGCGGGTTTGGGGTGGGAAAGGATCTTGACCGTTCAGGATTTGCCCAGCACGGATGCTGTAAAAACCGCCGGGATCTGCTTCAGCCGCTTGTTTAAAGTACTTCTGGGCGTCGGGATTGTCCTCACGCAGATGGCATTTCGCCACCCAAAAATTTGCCGCTGCGATGTCCTCCGGTGTGGTAGCCAGGACCAGCAAGCGCAGGAAGATCAACCTGGCGTCGGCGTAACGCTGCAGGCGGTAAGTGACGATGCCCGCATCGTAAAGCGCGGAATAGGCGAGCGACGAGGATGGGTACTCATTGAAAATACGCGTCCAGGTCCTGGCTGCTTTTGATAAATAGCCGCCGATCTCATAGATCTTGCCTGCAGTGTTAAGAAATTCCGGCGCTTCGGGAGTTTCGGGATAAATAGCTACGTATTGCAGCAGGTTGTCGGCAGCCGCTTCATAATCTTCTAGATAACGCCACAGGGTGGAGGATTTCTCGAGGTAAGCTGTTGGGAGGTACTTATCAGTGGGCAATGTGTTGATCAGTTTATCCCATGTGGCGAGCTCACCTTCGTAGTCTCCTATCTGCCAGAGACTGAGTGCTTTGTAATACAGCGGGGTGCCATCGTGATCCGGGTTATTCAACATATAGCGATCCATGACAGTGATCGTTGTGCCATACTGCCCGGCATAATAATCCACAATGCCACGCAGCAAGTCATCCACCGGTTCGCCAGCATCGACCAATGCAGACAGACCGGAGAAGGTATCGTAATATGCCGGGAAGCGGATGACAGAATCCTGGAAGCGGGCGTACGCCTGTTCGTACGAACCGAGACTAAGGTACATCTGTCCGAGCAGGAAATTCACCTGTGATTGTACTGGTTCCTGCGTGGAAGTCTCAAGCAAAGATACATACCGATTGACCGCGTCCTCATTATCACCCGCCGCTGAAGCGGCACGGGCTGCTTTGACCTCAAGTTGCTCCACCCTGGCAGGTGAGGCGGACTGCTGCGAGTTTAGGTAAGCCTGCATGGCGAGTGTCGGCTCGCCTGCTGACATCAGGGCATCACCCTTCATCTCCAGGATCTCGCTGTCGAGGGGACCGGGTTGGCTGGTGACGTATTGCGCGTAGGCTTCCGCGGCGAGGCGATATTCTCCCAACATTTCATATGCCTGTGCGAGAAAGAAGTACGCTGTATCGCGCGTTTCTCCTTCAGCAAAATTATCCTGCAGCCAGTTGAATTGTTCGATGGCTCCGGTGTAATCCTCCTGAAGCAGGAGCACCCTGCCAACGCCAAGCTGCGCCGCAGCGATCACTTCGGGGTCAGAGGATTGCTGGCGTGCCGTCCAGAACTCATTAAGTGCGGCGTCATAATCCCCTTTCAGAATATCCTGCTGACCGAGCATCACCCGCGCACGGGGCTGTGGAGTGGGGGTGCTTGTCGGAGTGGGCATAGGTGCAAGTTCGGTTGCATAGGACTGATCACCTGAAGGGCTTTTATCTCTGGAATTTGAAGAGGGACCGCCGCAGGCTGTTAACATTGTGAGGATAAAGAAAGCGAAGAGTACGCGCTTGGTCATGCTCTGTTTATACTGGAGGTTGTGAGGTTCGTCAACTCGGTCATGAAGGAATTTTAACCGGATACTGGCTGCCAGGCGAAAGGAGTGTATGATAATGATAGGTATGGTGATTGAGACAAGGTGCCGAATGACAACCAGGACCATCTTCAGGTTCATGATCATTTTTATGATCATTTTTATTGCGATTACACTGGAACCATGTTAAACTTAGTCGGAAGGAACGCTCTCCATTGAGAGCGTTTTTTAGTGAGATGAGAACGATAGAATGGATTGAAAATCTTGATCAGGCGCGCATGATCGACCAGCGCAAGCTGCCGGCGCGGTTCGAGTATCTGACGGTTGAAAACGCCGCGCAGATGGCATCGGCGATCCGCGAGATGGCTATCCGGGGTGCACCCGCCCTGGGCGTCGCCGGTGCATTTGGTATTGCGTTAGAAGCAGCACGCAACCGTGGATTGACACTTACTGACCTAAGATCGAGGCTGAGAAATGCAGCGGCTGAGTTGATCAACGCCCGGCCCACGGCTGTCAACCTCGGCTGGGGAGTAAACCAGGTACTGCGCATCTTGGAAGATGAAACACAGCCCGCAAAGGAGCTCATCAACCAGCTGATCATGACTGCCCGCGAGCTGGCTGAAGAAGATGTGCGCACCAACTTGAAAATGGCGGAGCATGGCGCCAGCCTGATCGAAGACGGCGACACCATCATCCACCATTGCAACACCGGCTCACTGGCGGTGGTGGATTGGGGCACGGCCTTGGGGGCAATCCGTTATGCGCATGAGCATGGAAAGCGCGTGCACGTGCTGGTGGATGAGACCCGTCCGCGCCTGCAGGGCGCCAGGCTCACTTCCTGGGAATGCGACCAGTACGGCATCCCTTATGACATTATCAGTGACAACATGGCGGGTTATTTCCTGCGCAGCGGAAAGGTGCAGAAAGTGTTTTTTGGGGCAGACCGTGTAGCGGCGAACGGGGATGTGGTAAACAAGATTGGCACTTACATGCTCAGCCTGGCAGCAAACGCCAATCACATACCTGTGGTGTGCGTTTTTCCGCAATCAACACTTGATCTTTCGACCGCAACAGGAGATCAGATCCCGATTGAATTCCGCGATCCCGCGGAAGTGTTGAACATCAGCGCTAACGGTGAACCAGTTGCGCCAGCCTCAGCGAGTGCGCTCAACCCGGCTTTCGACGTAACCCCGCGTTACTTGATTTCTGCCTGGGTGACGGAAGCCGGTGTGATTCATCCCCCATTTGGAGAAAATTTATCCCGTTAGGTTATAATCGAGGACTGGAAATCAGCACATGGCGATTTTTATCAGTGGTTCAGTGGCGTTTGATTATTTGATGTCTTTCCCGGGTTACTTCCGGGAAAACATCCTGCCAGATAAGTTGGACAAGATCAGTTTATCGTTCCTGGTGGACAATATGACCCGCCAGCGTGGAGGCTGCGCACCGAACATAGCGTATTCTATGGCGCTCCTTGGTGAAAAACCGCGCGTGGTCGCCACTGCTGGTATCGACTTTGCCGAATATCGTTATTGGATGGAAGAACACGGCATCGATACGCGTTTCATCCTTGAAATCCATGACAAATACACAGCCTCATTTTTTGTGAATACTGACCTGGAAAACAACCAGATTGCCAGTTTTTACACCGGCGCGATGGCGAATGCGGCGCAATTCTCGCTCTATGAGGTGCCGAAGGGCGAGTTAGATTACTTTGTGGTCTCGCCTAACGACCCGGTCGCGATGCGAAAATTCACCGATGAATGCGTGGAATTGGGTGTTCCGTATCTATTTGATCCCTCGCAGCAGGTGGCGCGAAATTCGCATGCAGACCTGCGCGCAGGTGTAGAGCACGCACATGCAGTTTTCTGCAACGAGTACGAGTTTGAGTTACTGGTAAAACACACAGGCTTTTCTGTCCAGGAGATCGACCAGCATGTAAGTTTAATGGTAACCACGCGTGGTGAAAAAGGTGCGACGATCAAATCGGAAGAACGTGAGTATCACATCCCGATCGTCCCCGCGGAAAAGATCGCAGATCCCACCGGGGTCGGCGACGCCTTTAGGGGAGGTTTCCTTCGTGGCTACCGCTTGGGGCTCGACCTGCAAACCTGTGGCCAAATGGGCGCGTTATCCGCCACCTATTGCCTTGAGCAAAAAGGCACGACTAACCACTTCTATACCCCGATCGAATATGTAGCCCGGTACCGCCAGCATTTTGACGATGACGGCGCGCTGGACATATTACTCAACTAATCAACATAAATTACTGGAGGAATAATGGCTAATTACGATGTAAAAGATTTGAAACTGGCTGAAGGCGGACGCTTGAAGATTGATTGGGCCGAACGCGAGATGCCTGTGCTGCGCCAGGTGAAGGAACGTTTTGGGCGCGAATTGCCCCTGAAGGGCATGCGCATTTCAGCTTGTCTGCACGTGACCACCGAAACCGCCAACCTGATGAAGACACTGCAGGCGGGCGGAGCGGATGTGGTACTGACCGCCTCGAATCCACTTTCCACCCAGGATGAAACCGCCGCGTCGCTGGTTTCGCATGACGAAATCCAGGTCTACGCCATTAAGGGCGAAGACAATGTCACCTATTACAAGCACATCAACGCCGCGCTTGACCATAAGCCGCATTTCACCATGGATGATGGTGCAGACCTCGTAAATGTGCTGCACCAGCAGCGGCGTGAATTGCTGCCGGGTGTGATCGCTGGCACCGAAGAGACTACCACGGGGGTCATTCGCTTGCATGCCATGGCTGCAGATAAAGCGCTAGCTTACCCGATTGTTGCCATCAATGACGCGCTGACCAAACACTTCTTTGATAATCGTTATGGTACCGGTCAGTCAACCATCGACGGTATTGTTCGTGCCACCAATGTCCTGCTGGCGGGTAAAACCTTCGTCGTCGCCGGTTATGGATGGTGTGGTCGCGGTCTGGCATCTCGTGCCCGCGGCATGGGCTCCAATGTCGTCGTCACCGAGGTCGATCCGCTCAAGGCGCTTGAAGCGGTGATGGACGGATTTCGGGTGATGCCGATGAATGATGCCGCGCAAATCGGCGACATATTCGTCACACTCACCGGCGATATCAACGTAATCGACAGCCATCATTTTGAACTGATGAAAGACGGCGCAATTGTGGCGAACTCAGGCCATTTCAATGTTGAGATCAACATTCCTGCGCTGGAGAAAATGTCGAAAAACAAGCGCCTGGTGCGACCGTTTGTTGAAGAATACGTCACATCCGATCACCGCCGCATCTTCATCCTGGGCGAGGGCAGGTTGATCAACCTGGCTTCAGCGGAAGGCCACCCGGCATCGGTGATGGATATGTCTTTTGCCAACCAGGCTCTCACGCTTGAGTACCTGGTGAAGAATGCCTCCAAACTGGAAAAGAAAGTGTATTCGGTGCCTGAGGAGATCGACAAGAAAATCGCTGCGTTGAAGCTTTCGGCCATGGGTGTCGCAATCGATACACTCACTGCGGAGCAGGTCAGGTACCTGGCTTCATGGCAGGAAGGAACATAGCAAACAGACCGGAGCCGAAAGGCTCCGGCTTTTTGTGGGGTATAAATCCATTTAACAACTTATTTTTTGATGATTGCCATGTTTCCCAGCACTGCCCACGAATTAAGAAAGGCATCTGTGCTGCGCCAATACACGAGATCATTATCCACGAAGGTCAAGCCGTACTCATCATAGCCGATCACGATGGCTGTATGCTCATAGTGCGCTACGGTGACGATCGATCCATCAGCAGCGGTGTACTCAACCGGCTCTCCGTACCAAACATTGCCCACCACCCAAACGATCACCGGGTTGCCCTTGGCGATCTGCTTTTTCAGTTTATCCAGCGTATAATCTTTTACCGGGCGGGCAGCTAAGCCATACTCGCGCAGGAGATCAGCCACCGGAGGGGCATGCACACCGTATGATGCAGGTGGGATCTGACCGAGCGTTCCGTCCATATATCCGACAAATCCTACCTCAGGGTTATCGGAGTCTGTCAGTGCAGCCTGGAAGTCCAACTCGGCAATATTGGTTCCGAAGTAACGCGCCCAATCGACCGCAGATCGGGACTCGCAGGTGAGGTTGTAAGTCTGCGCGTAGCCGAATACCCCATCAATATAAGCTGTGTCGGGTAACCCGCCATTGAAAAGGGCGGTAGGAGGAATGGTCGTGTTAAAAGGCAGTGCTGTGGGGGTTTGCGTGGAGGTGCTGGTATGCGTTGCGGTCGGGGACGAAGTGATCGTTGGTGTGGAGGTGATGGTGGGTCGCGGTTGGAATGGAGTAGCAGTAGCGGCTCCTGCCATTTGTGTAATGGATTGGATCTTAGGTGCGTCATGGAAGAGCCCAAAGCCAGCCTCATTGCCGACGGCAGGAGCACCATACGTTGCTGATGCCACCCTGATCAACGCAAACAAGGCAAATGTGAAAAGAAAAAGCAGTGAAAACAGGATCAACCTGTGTTGTTTTCCACTCACTTTTTACTCATTCTCTCAAGGGCTGGTTACACCGATCTCGATCGTTAGCCACTGGCCAAACGCTTCCCCATCCGGGCTATATGCCCTCCATGTGCCTGCGTACTTCCCAGGTTCTTCCGGTGCGATGAACTCGATACGCAACACGGTTTCTGTCCCATTACGCGCAGGGACGATCGCTTGCGTCGTGTCAGCTCCTATTGTGTCCCCTGACACGAGGCGCAGGGTGTAACCGTTATTCCAGTTGCAAGTGCCGTTATTCTTCACCTGCCATTCTTTTTCAAAGACCGTGCCGGGGTTGAGCTGAGTGCCATCGGGAATGGAAATATCCGCGATGTACTCAAGGCTGTCGGTGCAGTTGGGTATCTGCGTGGGTTCGGGAGTTGAATTTAACGCCGTAGGTTGGGCACTGCTTGTTGCAGTCGTATCACCTTCACGAGGTGGCACTTTAAACAATTCGGATTGCTGGTCCGTTGGCAGGCTGCGGCTGGGCGGCAGGTAATCGCACGCTGCGAGTAAAATACCAGCGCAAGCCAACGCGATAATCAGTCCGATGGCGCTGAAATTCGTGTGATCCTGTTTCATGAACCCTGGTGTGATCTATTCTTCAGAGTTGCTGTCGACATCAGCACTGGAGGAGAGGTCGAAGGCAAACTCGCCGCCCATCGCGCGCTGGCGGACTACACCTTCGATCTCGTCGCATAATTCGATGTTCTGGCGCAGGAACTCCTTGGCGTTCTCGCGCCCCTGTCCAAGACGGGTATCGTTATATGAGAAAAAGGCGCCGCGTTTGGTAACCACTTCCATCGCTGTGGCCAGGTCGATGATATCACCTTCCTTGGAGATGCCTTCGTTGTACATGATGTCGAATTCGGCGGTGCGGAAAGGCGGGGCTACCTTGTTCTTCACCACGCGCACTCGCGTCCGATTGCCCACGATCTCGGGCCCCATTTTGATGGATTGAATGCGCCGCGTATCGAGGCGCACGGAGGCATAAAATTTGAGCGCCAGGCCGCCCGGGGTTGTTTCAGGGTTGCCGAACATCACACCGATCTTCTGGCGCAACTGATTGGTGAAGATGACTGCTGTCTTGGTCTGATTGATCGCGCCGGAGAGCTTGCGCAGCGCTTGCGACATCAAGCGTGCCTGCATACCCATACTCGCGTCACCCATATCGCCTTCGATCTCAGCACGCGGCACCAGCGCTGCTACTGAGTCGACGATGACCAGGTCCACCGCACCGGAGCGCACCAGCGTCTCGGCGATCTCGAGCGCTTGCTCTCCCATATCCGGCTGAGAGACCAGCAGGCTCTCCACATCAACACCCAGTTTGGCGGCATAAGCGGGGTCGAGGGCGTGTTCCATATCGATGAATGCAACGGTGCCGCCTAGTTTTTGCGCTTCAGCCGCGATATGCAGACAAAGCGTGGTTTTACCGGATGACTCAGGTCCGAAAATCTCCGTGATGCGTCCGCGCGGAATCCCGCCAACCCCCAGGGCGATATCGAGGGAGAGCGAGCCGGTGGGGATTACCTCCACCGCCAGCTGGTGGGCTTCGCCCAGGCGCATGATCGACCCTTCGCCGTAACGCTTGATGATGTCGCCAAGCGCTTTGTCCAATACTGCGCGTTTGGCTTCACTCATCGGTTCGGAGCGGTCGAACTGGTTGTATTCAATCGGATTGATCTGTTTCTTAGCCATGGGGGAGTCTCCTCATTCGGTAGATAGTTAATTATAGTATTAATTAATCATCCGCATTATAGTACATATGTTCAATAAAGGCAAGCGGATGAGGCAGTTAGTGAATAGTGATCTGTGCTTGGTGATTGGTGTTTAGTTAAACTTAAATCAAGCCAGAGGATTATCAAATCTTTCATAATCATCTCTACATGTAAGAATACCTTCTCTGAGGTATATCTCGAACGATGAGGTTCTCAGTAATTTTTATAATCCAAAGTCATTTTGTGGATGACCTTACAAAATTCTTAACTCGTTTTCTATGCTGAATGGCGCTGGATGGTTGACAGATGCCTGCCGGGCTGATATAAACATGCCTGTGTTTAATTTGCGTTCCCATAAGCATAGCAAGAAGAACAACGCCAATTCCAGAAGGGATGTGGATGTCGTTATGCTTTTGAGGTAATTCGAGATAAGCAAAACACCAGGTAAGATCCAGGCCCTCCCTTCAAAGGAGGGCTTTTTCTTTTGGAAATCATGACTTATCTGGCAGGAGGTGGAAGGGATCGATCGTTCAAAATAGTAATGTTAAATATTTTGTTTCAATACAGGAGACTTCGCATGAAAAAAATAGGTTTGTTTACAGGTTCCATCATCATTGTCATAACTCTTTTGTTGAGCGCTTGCGCAACCACAAACATTGCTGCGCCGGGCTGCCTGGGTACAGCGAGTGAAGCGCTTGTTGATCTTAATTGTGATGAGATCACCATCACCGTTGAGAATGCTTATTTGCCGTTCAACTACATATCGGCTCAGACCGGACAACCCGGTGGTTGGGATTACGAAGCCTGGTATGAGATTTGCGCCCGGTTGCACTGTTCGCCAGTCTTCGTTGAATCCGGGTGGGACGGTATGATCCAGGCGGTTTCGCAAGGACAATTTGATGCAGCAGGTGATGGTATCACCATCACAGACGAGCGCGCTAAAATGGTAGATTTCTCGATGGGTTATATCCAGATCAACCAGAGATTGCTGGTACGCCAGGGTGAATCTCGCTTCAACAGTATCGAGGAATTTGCCGCTTCATCGGAGCTTGTGTTGGGTACCCAGTTGAGTACTACCAATTATGACACTGCGAAAGATTACCTACCAGAGGATCGCATCAAAGGCTTCGAGCAATTCTCATTTGCCGTGCAAGCGCTCATCTCGGGGGATGTCGATGCGGTCATCATCGACGAGATTGTGGGTATGGGGTACCAGGGGACCAATGCAGAAGCCTTGGAGTTGATAGGACCAACCATTTCAGGCGACGAATTGGGTTTCATTTACCCCAAAGGCAGTGAGTTGACCGCTATCGTTGACCAGGCGTTACTGTCAATGATCGAGGACGGCACACTGGCTGCGCTGAACCAAAAATACTTTGGTCCGGAATTTAAAATCACATTCGACGACATTCAATGAGAAAAACCATAACCCAGGAAGGCGCTGAACCGCTTTCCTGGGTGAAAGGATCAATATGGCAGCGGAATTGATAAAAATCGTGGATGTTGACTTGAAAAGGGTGGGTCCCGGTACGACCGAGCGGATAAAGTTGCGTGATTTTCCGTGGTGGCTGGTTGGAATCGCCGCGCTGATGATTGCGGTGGTGGCAGCGCTTTTCACACAACCGGCATACCTGCAATCTTTTAAGTTCATTGTTACTGGATTGGGCGTGACGATTGGCACGACAATCTCAGCATTTGCAGTGGCGCTGGTATTGGGTTTGTTAACCGGACTGGGAAGAATTTCACCCAACGTCTTTACCCGCAATCTTACGACTCTCTACATCGAGTTGGTACGCGGAGTACCGATGCTGGTGCTGATCTTTTTCATCGCTTTTGTCGGTGTGCCAGCGGTGACCGAGGGGCTGCAGCGGTTGGGCGCGACTCTCATGGAAATGAGGTGGGAACGGTGGGGTACGTTCCTGGCTTCAATGAAAAATAGTGAGGTACCCATGAATTTACGCGCGGTTACTGCCCTGGCCATCACCTACGGGGCTTTCCTGGCTGAGATCTTCAGGGCAGGAATCGAGTCCGTCAGTAAGGGACAGATGGAAGCGGCATTGTCACAAGGGTTGAGCCGGGCGCAGGCTATGCGTTACATCATTCTCCCGCAAGGCATTCGCAACGTCTTGCCCGCTCTTGGGAATGATTTCATCTCGATGTTGAAGGACTCCTCGCTGGTGTCGGTGCTCGCCGTGAGAGACATCACACAGGTGGCCAGACTGCACGCAGGAACGACTTTTCACTTTAGAGAAGCTTACTTGACGCTCGCGGTGCTTTATTTATCAATGACCCTGTTGCTTTCGATGTTAACAAGGTATATCGAGAAACGGACAAAAAACAATGGCAGATAATGATCCCATGGTCGAAATTCGGAACCTATCCAAAAGGTTTTCGAGTGTGGCAGCGCTGGAGAATATCAACCTGAAGGTGGAAAAAGGGAGCAAGGTGGTCATTCTGGGTCCGAGCGGATCGGGGAAGTCCACTTTGTTGAGGTGCATCAATCAACTTGAGGAACAGACATCAGGCGAAATATGGATCGATGGCGCGCAAGTTACGCGGGATCCGCGCCGGCTAAACGCGTTGCGGGCCGAAGTGGGTATGGTGTTTCAGCACTTCAACCTGTATCCTCATCTCACAGTGATGGAAAATATCACCCTCGCCCAACGTGTGGTGAAGGGACGATCGAAAGAAGCTGCGGAAGTTAAAGCGCAGGAAGGATTGAAGCGGGTTGGCATCAGCGAGAAAGCGCAGGCTTACCCGGCGCAGCTATCGGGAGGTCAGCAGCAGCGTGTGGCCATTGCGCGAGCCCTGGCGATGGACCCAAAATTGATGCTCTTCGATGAGCCCACGAGCGCACTCGACCCTGAGATGATCAAGGAAGTCGTGGATGTCATGCTCGAGCTGGCTGCTGAGGGCATAACCATGGTGGTGGTGACACACGAAATGGGGTTCGCGCGGGCAGCTGCAGATGAGGTCGTTTTCATCGACAAGGGAACGATCGTAGAGAAAGCACCAGCCCAAAAGTTTTTTGATTCTCCGCGTGAATCTCGCAGCCAACAATTCCTCGCGCAAATCATGCAACGTTAGCGTAGTCAAAGTAAAATAGTCAAAGTAAAATAACTATTGACTTTTGCACTCAACCTTTGTATGATAGACACAATTAACAACTGAATAACGAGAGAAACAGCGGCTGCATCTCGGGTAACTGAGATGACGAGGTGGAGGTTCTCCCTCGCGAGAGGGATGTTAACCCTGGGGGGATGCACAGGGGAAAATCGAATGATCAGCGGATGCCTCCGAAGCCCGGCCCGGGCTTCAATCTCCCTTCCAAAACAAGTCAGCGCCCAAAACCGGATGGCGACAACCGGTACAGAGGACTGATATGGCCAGGCGGTATGGCATGCCTGTCTAGTTAAGCGGAAGGGAATGCATTTAGTAGATATTTATATTTAAGGCATGCCCAAGCGCATGCCTTAAATTTTTTTACCGACAAGGAGTTCAAGATGGATAAGAAAGAGTTGATGGAACGGGTGGCTGCGGACGGGGTTAAATTCATTTCCTTCCAGTTCTCAGATGTGACTGGTACAGTAAAAAGCCTGGATGCGCCGATTGTTAGGTTGGAAGAGGCAGTAGACCAGGGGATCTGGTTCGACGGCTCCTCTGTCGAGGGATTTGCGCGCATCCAGGAAAGCGACATGCGCCTGGTGCCGGATATGGATACGTACGCCGTACTGCCGTGGTCACCTGATAACCTTAAACGCGCGCGGCTTTTCTGCGATATCTACAACCCTGACGGAACTCCTTTTGCCGGTGATCCGCGTGGCGCATTAAGACGGGCATTGGCTGACCTGGAAAAGCGGGGCATGCGCTACATGGTTGGATCTGAGCCGGAGTTTTTCCTCTTCCGGCGCAATGGCAGCACGGATATTCATCCCGTTCCACATGATGTAGGCGGGTACTTTGACTTTTCTCCCAATGATGAGGCAGTTCGCGTACGCACTGAGCTGATGGAGGCACTCGATTCAATGGGGCTGGAGGTCGAGGTGGGGCATCATGAATGCGCCCTCGGGCAGCACGAGATTGATTTTCACTTCAGCAATGCGCTCCGCTCGGCGGATAATGTACTCACCCTGAAGTACACAGTTAAAGCCATTGCAGCGCAGCATGGGCTGATCGCCTCTTTCATGCCCAAACCCATTTTTGGGATCAACGGTTCGGGCATGCACTGCCACCAGTCGCTTTTCGACCTCAATGGCAAGAATTTATTCTACGATGCGACAGATATTTTTCATCTTTCGCCGTTGGCGTATGGATTCATAGGTGGGCAGTTGAACCACGCGCGCGCGTTCTCAGCAGTCACTGCGCCGACAATCAACTCGTACAAACGACTGGTACCCGGGTATGAAGCGCCCGTGTATGTGGGTTGGGCACAGACCAATCGCTCGGCGTTGATTCGCATCCCGCAAGCGATCAAAGGCATGAGCAGCGCTGTGCGTGCTGAATTGCGCTGCCCCGATCCTTCCTGCAACCCCTACCTGGCTTACACCGTGATGTTGGCAAGCGCGCTCGATGGGATGGATAACAATACTGTGCCACCAGCGCCATTGAACGATGTTAATGTCTACGAGCTCACCCGCGAGGAGCGCAAAACGATGGAAATCGTTGAGCTGCCTGCTTCGCTGCGCGAAGCACTGAACGAATTGGAGGGGGATGAAGTAATCAAAAATGCGCTGGGCGATTCGTTGTACACCGCTTTTACACGAGCCAAGTGGGCCGAGTGGGATGATTACCGCTTAAATGTGATGGATTGGGAGCTTGCCCGCTACCTGGAAACGATCTAAGTCAAAAATCCCCGGT
>JBCFBD010000102.1:0-2775 GCA_038562455.1 Anaerolineaceae bacterium
ATGTTGCGCTGGAGTTGGGTCGAGGAGATGATTTCGGGTGTGGGGTTTGCTTGGTTAGACCGGTGGTTCATCCGTATAGTTTAGCATCAATATGTAGGCTTCCGTATTTGGGGATGTTTCAGTATTGGTCAATCCAGAATTCCCAGGTCTCATTTTCGAGGTCATAAGCACCCTGTAGAGCCGTATCATCTGGCAGGATGCGGCCCTTTTCCCAATCGCCATCGCGCGCAATGCTCATAAAAGCCGAGATGTAGATCTCGCCGTTTTCCTGGTGTAGCTCAACCCAGCCACCGGCGACCAGGGACATATCAAAGAGCTGCCCCACCTCGAATGTGAACTCTTCGGAATACTCGACCGAGCCGCGCCTGTCTGGCTCAAGCTCGCCCATCGTGATGCTGGTCGGCTGGAGATTGTAGGGGATCGCCCGGACCGCTTGGTTAAATAGGCTTTCCAGTAATTCGGATTGTGTCATAAATGATTACCTTTTTTTAATTCGTGAAGAATTCTCAGAACGATCACATTTGCTCCACCTTGAACATCGTTTCTAGTCATACTTTCGGCAGTGTCTATTAATTCGAGTATTTTCTCTGCGTGTTTAATTACAAAAGTCATCTCTTCTTGCTTGGTCATATTTGTTTATCCTTCCGTAGCATGTTGTTATTGTGGATTTCGTGGACTTGTTCCATTACTCGGTGATTGAGTTGGATAAGTTCGCGGTAGTCGCTCTCAAATCCCACGAATTTATTTTTAATGTCTTCGTTAGTGAGTAGCTCCCACCATCTGAGTAATTCTTGTTGTGTCATTTGCCTCCTGTCATTTATTATATGTATTGTTACTTACTATTATATATCAATACGTATAACAAACAAGGGGCAATTCAGGAATTGGACCGTTTGTATCCGCGTTTTTGGTTGTGCGTTCAGGGCCGTTGAGAATGAGATAAATACGTCTCTGGCCTGTGAATGGCTGACATCAACAGGCTGGGAGGTGGTCATGGAGGTGGGCGCAGATTTCCAGACCGAAGCCTGCTAGATGTGAAGCTGAGTCGTTGAAGAGCAGACCTAAAACACTCACTGGAACGAATTAAAAAGTGCAAAACATCGCTGAATTAAAAAATCCACCCGCTCTCCTCATACACATAGTAGTGGGGGGTGGTGCGGAGGGGGAGTTCGCCGCGTTTTTCGGCGGAATTCGGCCTGTTTTGGGGTGATAACTACGGTTACTGGTTACCGTAGGGGAGACCGTAGGTAGTCGTCAACAATTTCTTTATCTCGCCTATCTTTTCGCGCAGGTTTTAGGCGCATCGGTTTCTGCCGTAGATGCTGTTTTCCACCCCTAAGTGAGGTCACGAATTCTGCCTGGAGTAGCGTGCAGAGAGACAAATTTACAGATGTTTCATGAATGGAACATACTCTGCCGTCGTAGTTTTGTTGCGCATTCTGTCGTTCTGCCTATCATAGTAAGAACGGCGTAATGTAGCGCCATTTCCGTGGTATTGGGCAGACTTAGCTGCCTTTGGGATGCCCGTGATTTCTGTTTTTCAGAGACTATCTTTTTCAAGGGTGGGTCATGTCGATCAGCTCCCTCGGCTTTCAACATCTGTCTGTTCGTTCCGCCGCTGACATTCACGAACTATTCCGGCTTCTTGGGTATCCAGTGTATGAGCCAGAGCCGTTCGAAGGTTCCGATCTGGATGAACTAGAACTCGACGAAGTTGACGTGGCCTCAGTTAACCGTGCCTACGTCGTGTCCAATCTCGACAACCACACGGTCTATCTGTATGAGGTCGATGATCTTCGCCAAACGCGACTGCGCGGACTGGCCTGGAATGCTCTCCAGCGGGGAACCGCGCTGCTTGTGATGACGCGTGACTATCGCGAGATCGTCTTTGCTCACCCTCGGTTTGTCGGCAACCCCACCAAAAGCAATGTGCGCGTGGACAAGCTGAAGATGATCGTCAGCGACCCGACACGGCACGACCTGGACACTCTGAACACCATTCACGCCCACCGGCGTACCGGCCAGCAGGTCTATGAAGCCCAGGCAGAAGCTTTCAACGTCACCAAGATCACCAGGCGCTTCTATGACGAGTACAAGGTTCACTACGACCTCGCGCGGGACGCCATTTGCCACTACAACCGGGGCATTCCCGAATTCCAGAATGCCGACCAGGAAGCCAAGCTGCACGCCTTTACTCAGCGCCTGTTAGGCCGGTTGATGTTTCTCTATTTCCTTCAGCGTAAGGGATGGCTTGGCGGACACAAGCGCTTCCTGAGCGATCAGTTTATCGACACCGTGCGGCGTCATGCGGGTGAATTTCGAGGCGATCAGGAGACTTACTACTACTACACCGAGGTACTTGAGCCTCTGTTCTTTGAAACGATGAACACGCGGCGGCTTGATAATGGCACACGCTGGCCAGGTGTGCGCATTCCCTATCTCAACGGTGGACTGTTCGATAAATCGCGTGATCCAGAGGGTGTGATCGTTCTACCGGATTCGTTATTTGACCCAAACAGCAGCGATGGCTTGCTCGCGTTCTTCAACCGTTACAACTTCACTATCGCTGACGATACCCCGCTCGAACAAGATGTTGCCGTTGATCCAGAAATGCTTGGCAAGGTCTTCGAAAACATGCTCGAAGAGCGTGACCGGGGCCAGACCGGCAGCTTCTACACGCCGCGCACGATTGTGTCGTACATGTGCCAGGAAGCGCTGGCCGGTTACCTCGAAGAGAGCGCGAACATTCCACGCGAGACTACCCGCGCCCAGTTT
>JBCFBD010000102.1:2785-6558 GCA_038562455.1 Anaerolineaceae bacterium
GTTTGATCCCGACACCGATTTGGCACTCACGCCGGAAGAAGCGCAGCGGATAAGCGCCGCGTTGGACACCTTGACTGTACTCGATCCAGCGGTGGGCAGCGGTTCATTTTTGATTGGGATGCTGGGAGAGATCATCCTGCTGCGCCACGCATGTGCCAGTGCGCTAGGCGTTGAAATAACTCCGGCGATGGTGGCCGACTGGAAAGAAGCCATCATTCGCGACACGCTTTACGGCGTGGACATCAAGCCGGAAGCCATCGAGATCGCGCAGCTCCGGCTCTGGCTGGCCCTCGTGGTAGACCAGACCATCGAGCAGGCGCGCCCCTTGCCCAACCTGGACTACAAGCTCATGGCAGGCAACAGCCTGATCGAGACCATCGACGGCGAACCGGTATTGACGGACAGCGCGCAGGCGCTGCTCGGCGGGGACGACACCGCGATGACTCTCTCCAGCCCGGTCGGGACTCAGATAGCACTGGGCATGTTCGATAGCCAAAAAGAACGCGTGAAGCTTGACCAGATGCGCCAACAATTCTTCAGTGCTACCCCCGAAGAACGTCGCAGACTTCGCGCCGAGATTACTACTCAGGAGCGCAAAATCGTCTATTCAAGCCTGAAAGAAAAAGCGGAAGCTCTGCAACAAAAAATCGACATGCTAGGCAAGATGGCCGGGCAAACAGGCGGCAGGCTGGGACGTGCTGATCAGCGCAAACTCGAAGACGCCAGCGCCAAGCTGGCACGCATTACCGACTTGCAGGAAGAAATGCGCAAACCAGAGGTCGCGTTACCATTCTTCCTCTACAGGCTGCACTTCAGTGAAGTGTTCGCCGCGAAGGGTGGCTTTGACATCGTGATTGCCAACCCGCCGTATGTGCGACAGGAACTGATCAGCGACCAGAAACCAGAGCTAAAAGCCAGCTATCCCGCAGTGTACGCCGGCACGGCTGATCTTTATGTGTATTTCTTTGCCAGAGCGTTTGATCTGCTGCGGACTAATGGGCAACTGTCCTTCATCACGCCCAACAAGTTCATGCGCGCCAATTACGGCAAGAAACTACGTGGATACCTTGCGACAGAAGAACGTCTGCACACGCTCATTGACTTTGGCGATCTGCCGATCTTCGATGCCACCACATATCCGATGATTACCCTAGCCAGCAACCAGTTGCCGAATGACAACAAGATCCAGGTGCTGGAAATCACATCGCTCGACGAAAGCGAAAACCTGCACCAAGCTGCTGATCGCGCGTTCCGTTTGCCACAAGACACATTATCTGAGGAAGGCTGGCAGTTGAGCGTACCAGAAGTCCGCGCCCTGATGGATAAACTCAAGGCAGCGGGCAAGCCGCTAGGTGAGTATGTTCGGGGTAGGATGTATCGTGGCGTCCTCACCGGTTTGAACGAAGCTTTCATAATTGATGAAGCCAAAAGAGCTGAACTAATCGCCACTGATCCACGTTGCGCAGAAGTGATTAAGCCCTACTTACGCGGACGTGACATCAAGCGCTGGCAAGTAGATTGGGCGGGGTTGTATATCATTGCGCTACAGAACAGCGGAGATGCCACCGCCAACAATGCCTGGGGAAAAGCCAGAACGGAAAATGAGGCGCGACACATTTTTCAGGATACGTATCCTGCCATTTATGCACACATGCTGACGTATGAGGCAAGACTGCGTCCTAGGGCTGATCAGGGCAAATGGTTCTGGGAATTGCGTGCCTGTGCGTACTATCCGGAATTCGAGAAGCCGAAGATTGTGTACCCTGACATAGCAAGTCGGCCTGAGTTTACCTACGACACACAAAAGGCATTCACAGCAAATACTTCCTACATAATTCCGATTGGAGAGGATATCTATCCGCTCGGCATTCTCAATTCAGCGGCGGTACTGTTCTTCTACTCAAATGTTTCATCGGTTATTCGTGGGGGGTATTTCCGCTTCATAGCTCAATATGTGGAACAGATTCCTATCCCTGACGTACCCGACACCCTGCGCCAGCGGATCGTCCACGGTGTGCAGCAGTGCCTTGACGCGGCACAGAACGCTCCCGACCGGTTGCCCGCGTTCGAAGCGGAACTCAATGCGCTGGTGTATCAGGCATATGGGCTGAATGAAGATGATATCGCTGTGATTGAGGGAAATCTTTCATGAATAGCCCTACTCATACCATTGCGTTGCGTACCGGATCATGCTATAGTGTAGGCAGTATACCCGCCAAGCCTCTGTCTTCGGACATGCTCAAATGTGGCGGGTTTTGCTTTTGTTGAGGCTCTCTATGAATCCGAGCAAACAGAAGTACAACAAGCCGCCCCTTTCCTTTGAAGAACAGGCGGCGCTGTTGATTCAACGCGGCCTAGTCACTGATCAAGACGAATTGACCAGCTTTCTCAGCCGCACAAATTACTACCGCTTCAGCACGTATCTGTATCCCTTTCGGCAGCCTCATTCTGATGACTTTCAACCGAATACATCATTCGCGGATGTCCGCGTTTTGTATAACTTTGATCAGGCGCTCAGAACCCTTTTATTCAACGCTCTGGCTGTCCTTGAGATCGCGATGCTACGAACACATTTTGTAGAGTTTTTTACTCAAAAATACGGTCCGTCTGGTTATTCAAACTCGAATAGTTTTGATATGTCCCTTGACCAACATAAAGATCTACTGGAACACATTCAGGAATCAGTTAACAGAAGTCAAGAAGAATTCGTAAGACATTTTCGGAGCAATTATTCAGATAAGTATTTGCCTCTTTGGATTGCTGTAGAGACCATGAGCTTCGGCAATACTATGACTATGGTGCTCAACTTGCATCGCGCAGACAAGAAATCCTTTGCAGGACGGTATGGTATTACGCCCAAAGTGATGGACTCATGGCTGCGCTCGCTGAACTACATTAGAAACTGTTGTGCACATCATGCCCGTTTGTGGAACAGGGCGATTGCGATCAAGCCATTGATTCCCCATGAGAAACATCGCCCCGAATTCCACAAGCCGCCTGTGCGCAATTCGAGAATTTTCGCTGTCCTAACCATAGTCCAATATCTTCTCAGCGTTATCAATCCTTCGCAGGGCTGGAAGGCTGAAGTGTTGGCATTGCTCGATACGTTTCCATCAGTTCCTTTGGATCAAATGGGATTTCCTGAGAATTGGCAGGAAATGCCGATGTGGCGCAAGTAGTCAAATTGACTTGTTTCGAGGGCCAGTCAACCACAGAAGTTGAGGTCTTGTTATGTACCACCCACCTGACTACATCGACAACACCGCTGATGAACGTGTACTCGGCGCTGTGCTGCACCGCCTGCTCACCGAGTGGGATGAACACGAACTGGACATCGCCAGCGGCTTCTTTGAGCCCAAGGTCTGGGAGATGTTGGGCGCTGCGCTGCGAAGATTGGTGAGTTTCCGCCTGTTGCTGGGCCGTCCTCCGGAACTGGAAAGTCCTGAAGCCGATGATGGAGTAGTGGATTTGCAGCGCTTCTACCGCCAGCGTCTGCGTGAAGATCTCGAAGCATTGCCGCTGAACCGGGACTATGCCTTCCTGATCGATGACCTGACCGCTTTTCTGGCCCAGGAGTCAGTTCAAGTCCGATACTACAATGGGGCATTTCTGCACGCCAAAGCCTACCTGATGCCCCACGCGGCTATTGTCGGCAGCAGCAATTTCACGCCGTCCGGCATGACTCGCCAGGCCGAATTGAATCTGGTGCAGAAGAATGACGCTGTTATCCGCGATCTGCGCCAGAACTGGTTCGAGCAGATGTGGGGATATTC
>JBCFBD010000103.1:0-6485 GCA_038562455.1 Anaerolineaceae bacterium
TTTGTGTTCGGCGGATCGTGGGGTAGCACGCTTGCGCTTACCTATGCTCAGCAGTATCCTGATCGGGTGCTCGGGCTGGTGCTGCGCGGCATTTTCCTGGGCAGGCACATGGAATACCAGTTGGAGTACGTGGATGGAGCTTCGCGCATCTTCCCGGAGGCATGGGAACGCTTTTTTAACTTCATTCCTATCGAAGAGCGCGTGAACCTGCCTGGCGCGTACTACAAACGGCTCACCTCCCCTCAACGCGAGGTACAGCTCGCCGCCGCGGTGCGCTGGTACGAGTGGGAATCTGATATCGGCACGTTGCTTCCGCGTGAAACACCCAAGATGAACGAGGAGGAAATGCTCGCCTTCACGCGCATCGAGTGTCATTACATGGTCAACCACCTTTTCCTGCCGCACGAGAATTACCTGCTGGACAATATCGCCCGCATCACTCACATTCCATGCTGGATCGCGCAGGGCAGGTACGATATCATCTGCCCGGTTGTTACGGCTTACGACCTGAGCCGTGCCTACCCGAAAGCAGAGCTGCACATCGTGCCTGATGCGGGACATTCCATCGCTGAACCCGGCATCGTGGATTCGCTGATCCGTGGTATGGAGAAACTTGCCGGCATCGAATGAGGATTTCACATTAAAGTAAAATTGTCATCTAATCAATCAACCTAACCAAGCGAGGACAACTCATGACCCCAAACAAATCGAGCGGCGCGCAAAAACCGAAATCACATCAGAAAACCCCGCCAAAAACCGCGCAGGTGAAGAAACAAACCAAAAAGAGAATAACAACCCTCACCTGGCTCATCCCGGTGGCTGTTGTTGTTGTCGCGGCGATCGTTGGCGCGATATTCCTGCTCAACCAGGATAAGCCAGCCTCGGAGAGCAAACTACCTGCGGTGATGAGCGTCAGCGAAGCCTCGCAACGCTTCTCTGAAGGGGCATATCTGCTCGATGTGCGCACAGCGGCTGAATGGAATGAGAGTCATGTCGACGGCGCGGTACTGATCCCACTGGAAGAACTTGCCGCGCGCATCAGCGAGGTGCCCACAGACCAGGATGTACTGATCATCTGCCGCACCGGCAACCGCAGCGGACAGGCACGTGATATCTTGAGGAAAGCCGGGCTGATGCGCACCACCAGCATTACTGGCGGCATTGTCGCCTGGATCGACGCGGGATTGCCAGTGGTAACGGGACCTTAATTAGTTCCTATTGTTTACTCGTGAGCACTATTCCAGCCCGGACTGCAAAGCCCGGGCGATTTCTTCTGTGATCCCCTTCACCGCGAGTAGATCCTCCAGCGACGCCTGGCGAATGGCTTCGATATCTCCAAATTTTTCTAGCAGCACCTTGCGCCGCGCCGGACCGATACCCGGGATGGCATCCAGGCGCGACGCCACGCCGATCTTGCCGCGCGCTTTGCGGTGCGCGGTTATGGCAAAACGGTGCGCCTCATCGCGGATGCGCTGCACGAGATAAAGCCCCTGCGAATGGCGCGGCAGAATGACCGAATCTGACTTGCCCGGCTGGAAGAGTTCCTCCTGCTGCTTGGCGAGCCCCACCAGCGGCACGACCCCGTTGAGATCGAATTGCCTCAGCACATTGACCGCCCTGCCGAGCTGACCCTTGCCGCCATCCACGATCAGCAGGTCGGGCAGTACCGCAAAGGATGGATCAGGTTTGACGCCAATCGCCTGCTTTTCCTGGGCAGCCTGCCAGCGCTTGAAGCGCCGGGTCAGCACCTCCTCCATGCTGGCAAAGTCATCCGGACCAACTACGCTTTTGATATTGAAATGGCGGTAATGCCCGCGGCTGGGCGTGCCCTGCTCGAATACCACCATGCTGCCGACAGAGGCAGTACCCTGGGTATTGGAGACGTCGTAACACTCGATGCGGTTGGGAGGTTCCGCCAACCCCAGCGCTTGCTGGATTTCTGCCAATGCCAGGGTTTGCTTGTTCTTATCTGCTTCCCATTGCGAACGCAAGGCCTGCAGTGTCTCAACTGCGTTTTCGGTCGCCATCGCCACCAGCTCCTGGGATGTTCCCTCGCGCGGCACGCTCAATTCCACCTTGCTGCCACCGCGCCGGCTGTTCAGCCATTGGCGGATGATCTGGGCTTCTTCCACTTCGTTGGGCAGCAGCACCTTGTCGGGGATGACCGCGGCCTCGGTGTAGAACTGCTTGATGAATTCGCCCATCACTGCATTGTCGGGAATCTCTTCGGTGCCTTCCATCACGAAATACTCGCGCCCCATCAACCGCCCGTTGCGGATGAAAAACACCTGGATGCAGGCTTCGTTGTTGGCACGCGCGATCGCAAGCACGTCTGAGTTTCCCTCCTCACTGGTGATGACCTTCTGCTTTTCCACCACCCGCTCGATGGATTGCAACTGGTCGCGTAATTGGGCGGCTTTTTCGAATTGCAGGTTTTCGGCAGCAATAGTCATTTCTTGCTGCAGCCGGTTGACGATCGGGTCGGTCTGACCATCCAGGAAGGCGCACAGGTCGTTGATTAACTGGGCATAGCCTGCCTGGCTGATTGCTCCGATGCAGGGGCCGCTGCACAATTTGATGTCGTAGTAGAGGCACGGGCGGGCATCCAAGCCAGTGATCTCACGGTCGCAGGTGAGGTAGGGAAAGATGTGCCTCAGCAGGTCAAGGGTTTGATGCACCGCCCACACGCTGGTGTATGGGCCGAAGTAGCGCGAACCATCGCGCACCATCTGGCGGGTGACCGTGACCTTGGGGAAGGCATTGGCGAGATGCACTTTGATATAGGGGTAACGCTTATCATCCTTCAGGCGCACATTGAAGCGCGGGCGGTGTTTCTTAATGAGGTTCATCTCTAGGATCAGCGCCTCAAGTTCTGACCCGACCAGGATCCACTCCAAATCAGCAACATGGGAGACCAGTTTGAGCGTTTTGCGGTCGTGGTCCGCATGCTCCTGGAAGTACGAACGCACGCGGCTGCGCAGGTTGATGGCTTTGCCAACGTAAATAACCTCGCCGGCGGCGTTTTTCATGATGTAGCAACCGGGCTTGAGAGGCAGCGTATCGAGAATGCCTTTAAGGTGATCAGTTAATTCGACCATGAGCAAATTTTAACACAAGGGAAAAGTAAAAGAAAAGTTCGAGGCTACGTGATGGTGATACCGCTGCCCGACGTGACCTCACCCACGCGCCAGGCTTGGGAGTCTTTGCGGCGCATGCCTTCCTCGAAGTCCGCGCTGCGCTCAGCGGGTACCGCCAGCAGCAGCCCGCCGCTGGTTTGCGGGTCATAGAGCAGCATCTGCTGGTCCTCGCCGAGACTGCGCTCGAATTTCACCTGCTTGTGGAAGTAGGCGCGGTTGTCATATGCGCCGCCAGGGAAGATGAATTGCGCCGCGTAAGGCAATGCATTTTCGAGAATGGGAATCCGGTCAAAATCAAAATGGAACCCAACGCCGCTGGCTTGAGCCATTTCAAGAGCATGACCGATCAGTGAATAACCTGTGATGTCGGTTGCGGAGCGCACTCCGCAAGCAGATGCCACCTGGCTGGCCTCACGGTTGAGGCGTACCATCCAGTTGACCGCGGCGAGCAGATCCTCGTCACTCACCCGCTGCTGCTTGAGCGCAGTGGTGATGGTGCCAAACCCAAGTGGTTTGGTCTGGTAAAGTTGGTCACCAGGCTGAGCGCCTTTTTTGTTGAACATTTTACGCGGGTCGACCATCCCCGCTACAACCATACCGTACTTGGGTTCTTTATCCTGAATAGAGTGACCACCGGCGATAACGACACCGGCTTCACGCGCCATTACCGCGCCGCCCAGAAAGATGAGCCGGCTGATGCCGTCATCAAGGTCGGTTGGGAGCGCGGCGATATTCAGCGCCAGGAAGGGCGTGCCACCCATGGCGTAGATATCCGACAGGCTGTTGGCAGCAGCGATCCGCCCGTAATCATAGGCATCATCCACCACCGGGGTGAAGAAATCAGTGGTGAGAACCAGTGCCCGGTCATCGTCCAGACGCCATACAGCCGCGTCGTCGGGTGATGACAACCCGGCGAGCAGGTCGGGGGTATCGGCTGGATCGAACATCTCCTGCATCGGGCGCAGCACCTGCGCCAGCGCTTCAGCGCTCAGCTTGGATGCTCAACCCGCGCAACTGGAGAGGCTCGTTAGGCGCACCTGCTTACCGGAAGGATGCACTTCGTTTTCCATGCCTTTGATTATAACCCCAACGAGGTGCGGAGCTTAGTGAAACAAGCAAATAGCTTGGGAGAAAGTCGAGATTATAGAATTACCAGTGAAGAGACTAACTTTTGATTGTCAAATCGTTATTATGGGAGTTTAGAGGTACATTTCCTTTAATTCTCCAGCCAGATCGTCACCGGGCCGTCATTCTCAAGCGCGACGAGCATGTGCGCGCCAAATTCGCCGGTCTGGGTGGGGATGCCATACGAGCGCAGCTGCGCCACGAAATGATCCACCAACGGGCTGGCGACCTCGGGAGGTGCAGCATTCACGAATGAGGGACGGTTGCCCTTGCGCGTGTCGGCAAACAGGGTGAACTGGGAGACCACCACGGCAGACCCGCCTGTATCCAGTATCGAGAGGTTCATCTTGCCCTGGTCATCTTCATGGATGCGCAGTTGGGCGATCTTTTTTGCCAGGGCGGCGGATTTCTCCTCGTTGTCCCCAGGACCCACGCCCAACAAAATGACCAAACCCTTACCGATATCCGCGGTGACGCGGCCGTCGATGGTCACGCGCCCGAAATTGACCCGCTGTACGACCGCCCGCATCTGACCTACTCGCCCAGCTTGGGCAGCCCGATGGCTTCGCGCACGCTGACCATGGTCTCTTCAGCGAGGACGCTGGCGCGCGCCGCCCCTTCACGCAGCATATCCCAGGTGCCAGCGGGATCTTTAGCGAACCCCTCACGTTTTTCACGGATCGGTGCGAAGTAGGCATTCATATTGGCGGCCAAGATCTTCTTGCAATCCACGCAGCCGATGCCGGCACGGCGGCATTCAGTGTTGACCATGTCCACCGTTTCAGGCGGGGAAAAGATCTTGTGCATCGAGTACACGTTACATACATCCGGGTTGCCTGGGTCGCTGCGGCGTTGGCGCGCCGGGTCGGTGACCATCTGCATGACCCTGGCGGTTGTCTCCTCTGCGGTGGCGGCGATCTCGATGTCGTTGTTGAGGCTTTTGCTCATCTTGTTCACGCCGTCAATCCCCAAGATCTTAGGAAACTGCGTGAACTTGGCTTGCGGTTCTACCAGTGCATTGGTATTGTAGCGGTAGTTAAAGGAACGCACGGTTTCGCGCGCAAATTCGATGTGCGAGGATTGGTCGATGCCCACCGGCACGACTGTGGCGCGGTAAAGCAGGATATCCGCGGACATTAACACGGGATACCCGACCAGCCCGTAGTTCACGTTCTTCGGGTTTTCGCGCACTTTTTCCTTGAAGGTGGGCAGGTCGGTGAGCTTGCCCAGCGGTGTGACCATCGAAAGAATGGTGTGCAGCTCGGTCACCTGGCGCACCATGGATTGAACAAAAATGATGGACTTCTGCGGGTCCATACCGGCAGCCAGCCAGTCCCAGGCCATCTCAAGCGTGTTCTGCGGCAGGTCGCGCGTGGTCTCCAACGTGGTCAGCGCGTGCAGGTCGACGACGCAATAGATGCAATCGTACTCCTCCTGCAGCTTGATGTAATTGCTGATAGCGCCGAAGTAATTGCCGATGTGCTGGCGGCCGGTAGGCCGGGCGCCTGAAAAAACGCGTCCTTTTTTGACTGACATGATTACCCTTCCTCGAGCATTTTTTGCACCAGATCTTTTACCTCACCCGCTTCAACGTGACGACGGGTGCTGAGCTTGGAGTAAAGCAGCTTGCCGTTGACGGTCACCTCAAACGCTCCGCCTGCTGATGGGATGAGCGCGAGAGACTTGATGCCGGGTTCGAATGCTTCGAGCAGTTCTGCCGCCAGACCGACGGCGCGCGAGGTGTAGCGTCAAACAGCGCAATATTCGATGGTGATGATCATATTGTCTTCTACGCCTTTCGGAGAATCATTATAATCTATGACTTTTAGGCAAAACCGAAAAGATTTTAATTTTCTACTAACAATACTGGTCTACACCCAGGTTTCTATTAAATTCCTTACTGAATTAAACCAATCGTTTTCATTTTCTGAATCTAATGCCATAGCTGCTGCAGTCTTAATAAATTTTTCAATGTGCACTGACGTTGGTTTTTGGGGGACTTTTTTCGCAACACTAATCATTCTTAGAAAATCAGATAAATTTAGAGGAATTATTTTAGAAATTCCACCATAAAATGAAATTGAAGTCCTGTATAACGAATAAAAATGAGCAATAGTTGCAGGATGAATTGTTGGAGCAATAAATACACTAAAACAATCCTTATTAGAGTTCTTTTTATGATTTCCTAGGTGACGAGGAACTGCCTCTCCTTCCATCTCAAAC
>JBCFBD010000104.1:0-6334 GCA_038562455.1 Anaerolineaceae bacterium
TGCATCGCTGGCAAAATCAAAGGTCGAATTTGTACGCGAGATGAATCGCCGCCAGGGTTACCTGGACGGGGAAGACCAAAAAACACTGATCTCGTTCGTGCTATATGGAGATCCACTGGTCGCGTATGACGCCAACAAAGCCCTGCTCAAAGGCGCGCCGCGGGACCTGAACCACCCGGTGATCAAGACCATCTCTGATATTAGCATCATCGAAAAGCAGGAAGATAGCCTCGATCCTAAGATGATCGCGCAAGCCAAGAACATCGTCAAAGGCTACCTGCCCGGCATTGAGTATGCTGAGGTGCGCATTCGCAACCAGATGGTCAATGGGTGGAGTTCCTATGGCAATGGCGGGCAGCAGAAGAAGGTGCAATCCAAAGCACCTGAGCAGGTAGTGGTGAGTTTCAGCAAGCAGGTCACACAATCACAGCGTGTGCATAGGCAGTATGCGCGGGTGACCATGGATAAAACAGGCAAAATGGTAAAACTGGCGGTCTCCAGGTAATACCATTCCTCCCAGGAAAGACCGCGGACACCTCCACCGCGGTCTTTTCTTATCTCAATAATTATTGGTTATAATTCAGCACAACTTAGTTCAAGAAAACAGGTGCGCGCATGAAAAAGTCCATGACCGGAGCCGAAATCAGGCAATCATTCATCGAATATTTTACACAGAGGGGGCATACTGCTGTACCATCATCTTCACTTGTGCCCGGGGGCGACCAGACCCTGCTGTTCACCAATGCAGGCATGGTGCAATTTAAAGAAGTATTCCTGGGTATAGATAAACGTGAGTACTCTCGCGCAGTGGATTCGCAGAAATGTATGCGCGTAGCCGGTAAACATAACGACCTGGATGATGTGGGCAGGGACGATTCCCACCACACCTTTTTTGAGATGCTCGGCAACTGGTCTTTCGGCGATTATTACAAAAAAGAAGCCATCGAATGGGCATGGGACCTGTTGACCAGGCAATGGGGGCTGGACCGGTCAAAGCTTTACACCACGGTCTTCAAAGATGACAAGGGCGACATCCCGACTGACGAAGAGGCGGCGGAATTTTGGAAACAACAGGAGGGCATGGACCCGTCACATGTGCTGTTTTTTGGCCGCAAGGAGAATTTTTGGGAGATGGCGGAGACCGGACCCTGCGGACCGTGCAGCGAGATTCACATGGACCGCGGAGAAAGTTTCTGCAACCGCCAGGGCGAACCCGGGCATGTCTGCCGAGTCAACGGCGATTGTGCGCGCTACCTTGAGATCTGGAACCTCGTCTTCATCCAATACAATCATGTGAGCGTGGATCGTTTTGATCCGCTGCCCGCCAAACATGTGGATACCGGCATGGGGCTGGACCGCATCGTTGCAATCCTGCAGGACGTAGATTCCAATTACCGCACCGACATGTTCTCACCGATGATGGACCAGATCCGTGATCTGGCTGGTTCGACGGTCGAGGAAATGAACGACAATTTCACGCCTTACCGCGTGATCGCAGACCATACCCGCGCGGCGGCTTTCCTGATCGCAGATGGAGTGGTGCCCGGCAACATCGGCCGCAACTACGTTTGCCGCATGATCATCCGCCGGGCTGCGCGCTTCGCGTCAAAGATCGGGTTGAATGAACCCTTCATGGCGAAAGTTGCACAGGTGGTGATCGACAATTACGGTAGCGCCTATCCGGAACTGATGAAGAACCAGAAAAGCATCCTGGATAACCTGACGCGCGAGGAAAAGCGTTTTCAGCGCACGGTCGAGGAGGGTGTGTCACACCTTGACGACTTGCTTGCAGACCTTAAGAAGAGTGGAAAATCCGTCCTGGATGGCGGGAAAGCCTTCGAGTTGTATGCCACACACGGGCTGCCGCTTGAGATCACGCGCGACATTGCGCGCGAAGTGAACCTGGATGTAGATGATGCCGGTTTTAAAATCGCGATGGAAGAGCACCGCGTGCAATCCGGCGCGGGGAAAGCGTTCGGCAACATGGGCGGAGACCAGGTGGAAGTTTACCGGGCGGCATTCGAGCGGTTGGTGGAAAGCGGGAGACTGCCGAAAACCGGCGTGAAGTATGATCCTTACAACTGGCTGGAGATCGACACACAGGTCATTAGCTTATTCTCTGAAGGCGAAGAGCTGGAGCAGGCTGAGACCGGGACCGCGGTCGAAGTGATCGTCCCGCGCACCGGGTTTTATATCGAATCCGGCGGGCAGGTGAGCGATAGCGGGCACCTCACCGCGCGGGATGGCAGCTGGCAGGTCAAGGTGGAAGATGTGCGCAAACCCGCTGCCGGCATCATCATCCACATCGGCACGGTGGTAGAGGGGACGGTCAAGGTTGGCGATACGGCTGTGCTGGCGGTCGACCGCGAGCGTAGAATGGATATCATGCGCAATCATACTGCCACGCATTTGCTACACGCTGAATTGCATAAGGTGTTGGGCGAACACGCGCGCCAATCGGGCTCACTGGTCGCACCGGATCGTCTGCGTTTCGACTTCACGCACCCCGAAGGTGTGACTGCCGAGCAATTGGAACGTATCGAGAGCGGTGTCAACAAGGAAATCCTGGCTTCCCATCCACTGGCTGTCAAAGAAAAATCACTGCAGGAAGCCATGGCGGAAGGGGCGATGGCGTTGTTCGGTGAGAAATACGGTGAAAAGGTGCGCACCATCACGATTGATGAGGAGCATCCCATTTCGTATGAATTATGCGGCGGCACGCATGTGGACAACACAGGCGAGATCGGCACTTTTATCATCCTCAGCGAAGGCAGCGCCGCGGCGGGCATCCGGCGCATCGAGGCGGTGACCGGGCGCGGGGCTTACGAAGTGATCCGCTCGCGCAACCGCATCCTGCACCGCGCGGCACGTCTGACCAACTCCTCGATCGAAGAGGTGGTCGCCAAAATCAATGGGCTGCAGGATGAGGTGGAAGCGCTGCGCCAGCAGGTCAGCCGCGTGCGCCAGGAGTGGGTCAAGACCGAGTTTGAACAGAAACTCGAAAACATTCCGCTCGTAGCCGGCGTGCCGGTGCTTTCAGTGCTTCTGAAGGGCGCTGATGTCGACAGCCTGCGCCTGATGACGGATATCTTCCGCCAGAAGAACCCTTCGGGCGTGGTCGCCATCGGCTCCGTGATCAACGACAAACCGATGATCATCGTGGCGGTGACCGAAGATCTGGTGAAACGCGGGCTCAACGCGGGTGAACTCGTGCGCCAGGCGGCGGCGCTGGTCGGGGGCAGCGGCGGCGGCAGGCCGGTGCTCGCGCAGGCGGGTGGCAGAGACGCGGACAAGCTGCCCGAGGCGCTCGCCAGCATTGTGGAGCTTGTGCGGCAGAAACTGAGCTGAGGACCAGACAACTCTCTGACGGGAATTGTCTTTTTAACGGACCTTGGATAATGACGCCTTCCGTTGGGGTTCACCTTTCACCTGGCGTCGTACGAATGTAGCAAAGGCTTTACAATACTGATCACAAGCAGCGGATGGGCCTCCGCTGACAGTGTCAAAGGTACCTTCACTTTAATTATTATCATCATCAATCAATTAGAGTCGGGAGAAAAAATGGATAAAGGTCAAAAATTCTCTATCATTGGTCCCGGGGTCATGGGAGAAGCCCTCATCAGCGGACTGCTATCCAACCAGGTGGTTGGATCTGAATATATCCACGTTGCAGGTCCGCGGCAGGAGCGGATGGATGAACTGGCGCAGCGCTTCCAGGTCAACACGACCCTTCATAATGCTGAGGCGGTCCAGGGAGCGGACGTTGTTATTCTTTGCGTCAAACCGCAGAAACTGCCAGAGGTGTTCGAAGACCTACAGAACCAGCTTCCTGAAAATGCACTGGTTATTTCCATCATCGCGGGTGCGTCCATTAATTCTCTTACTGGCAGCCTCAAACATTCGATCATTGTGCGCGCAATGCCCAATACGCCCGCGCAGATCGGCGAGGGGATGACGATCTGGACGCAAAGCCAGCAAACCTCACAGGCGCAGCATGAGTTGGCTGAAAAAATCTTAAATGCACTCGGGCAGGCAATTTTTGTCGAAGATGAAGGATATATTGATATGGCAACCGCTGTATCCGGTACTGGCCCTGCTTATGTATTCCTGTTTCTTGAATCGATGATCGACGCTGGGGTTCACCTTGGTCTCCCCCGCCGCATCGCAGAGGAAATGGTGGTCAAGACCATCCAGGGATCGATCGATTATTACGCTCAAAACAGGTCCCATCCTGCCCGGCTGCGCAACCAGGTCACTTCTCCCGGTGGGACATCGGCAACCGCGCTGTATTACCTCGAAAAGCTGGGCTTCCGGACGGCGATTTCCCGGGCGATTTGGGCGGCTTACACCCGATCGCAGGAGCTCGGAAAAGGGAAGATGTACCAGGATCCTGAAAAGATCTGAAAATCTCTCTGATGTTGTGTTCATGGACAACTTCCAGACACGAACAAAAAATCCATTCACATAAATAAAGACAACCCCCGACCGGGAGTTGTCTTTTGTCTTTATCACTGTTTATTCTTTTTCAGGCAGCCAGCAGCACAGCACCAGCTCCTTGGCGGCTTTTACTTCGTCCAGGCGGCTGACAGGAGTGTTATGCGGGGCGTTTTTCAGCAGTTCCGGGTTATTGCGGGCTTCGTCTGCGATCTTCAGAAGTGCGTCTGCAAAGGCATCCAGCGTCTGCTTGTTCTCTGTCTCGGTCGGCTCAATCATCAGCGCTTCATGCACGATCAACGGGAAGTAGTTGGTGGGCGGGTGGAAATCGTAATCCATCAGGCGCTTGGCAATGTCCAGCGCGTGGATCTCCGGCAGGTCAGACCAGATGCCTTCCACCACGAACTCGTGCATACAGATGCGGTCATACGGCAGGGTGTACTTGCCTTTGACCTTCGAGAGCAGGTAATTCGCGTTGAGTACGGCGTACTCAGAAACCTTGCGTAGACCCTCGGGACCATGCATGCGGATGTATGTGTACGCGCGAACGAACATGCCGAATTGCCCGAAGAAGGTCTTCACGCGGCCGATCGATTGCGGCGGGTCAATGAACCCGTACAACGGCGGCATATCGTCGCTGGCTTCCTCCACGATGCCGACGATGGGCGCAGGCAGGAAGTCTGCCAGCTCAGCGGTGACCGCAACCGGGCCGGAGCCGGGGCCGCCGCCGCCGTGGGGCGTGGAAAAGGTCTTGTGCAGGTTAAAGTGCATCACATCGAAGCCTAAATCACCCGGGCGGGCAATTCCCAGCAGTGCGTTGAGGTTCGCGCCGTCGCCATAGACTAACCCACCGGCAGCGTGTACAATCTCGATTACCTCGCTCACATTTTCGTCGAACAAACCGAGCGTGTTGGGATTGGTGAGCATCAGACCGGCGATCGTATCGTCACAAATCTCTTTGAGCGCAGCCAGGTCAACGTTGCCGCGTTTGTCCGAAGGCAGATGCACGACTTCCAGACCGATCATTGAGGAGGTGGCGGGGTTCGTGCCGTGAGCGGAATCCGGGATGATGACACGGGTTCGTTTCTCATCACCGCGGGATTTATGGTAGGCATGGATGATCTTCATACCGGTGAACTCGCCCTGCGCACCGGCAGCCGGCTGTAGTGAGACCGCTTCGAATCCGCTGATCTCCTTAAGGAATTCCTGCAGCTGGTACATCAGGTACAGATTGCCCTGCACGGTTTCGATTGGCTGCAATGGATGCGTAAACGCGAAACCCGGTAGGCGTGCGGTGACTTCGTTGATTTTGGGGTTGTACTTCATCGTGCACGAGCCCAGCGGGTAAAAACCCTTGTCGATGCTGTAATTCATCGTGGACAGGTGCGTGAAGTGCCGGATCACATCGATCTCAGCCAGTTCGGGGAACGGCAGGTCGGAGCGCAGCAGGTCAGGCGGTGGTGGATATTGCGGGACATCTGATGCTGGGAAGCGTACCCCTACGCGACCAGGAGAAGAAAGGTCGTAGATGGTAGGCTCAGTCATTTGCGGCCTCCTTCAATGCTGCAGCAAAGTCATCTATTTCTTCCTTCGTGATCACCTCAGTGACAGCCACCAGCATGTGGTCTTTTAATTTTGGATCGAGACTGCCCAGGTTGTAACCACCCATGAACCCGGCTTCGAGCAGGTGGTGGTTGAGATGCTCCACGTCGGTGGGGCATTTCACAACAAATTCGTGGAAGAAAGGCTGAGCAGAGAGAACCTTGAATTTTGGCAATCTGCCGATAACCTCGGCAGCATAATGCGCTTTCTGGTAACAAAGATTGGCGACCTGCTGCATGCCGCTTTTACCTAGCAGGCTCATGTAGATCGTTGCGGCGAGCGCCATCAACCCCTGGTT
>JBCFBD010000105.1:0-6031 GCA_038562455.1 Anaerolineaceae bacterium
TGGGAAGCGAGCGGCAGGGAATTCCTGATAAGTTGAGAGAATTGTGTTCCACCATGGTAAGCCTGCCCATGAAAGGCGTTTGTGACTCATTGAACCTGGCAGTCGCTACAGGGGTGATGTTGTATGAGATACTTGATCAGCACGCAATGAAAACAGGAAATGATTTACCATGATCTCATCAATAGAAGGCATCGTAACTGAAAAGCACCCCGACCATATCGTAATCTCGATCAACGGGCTGGGGATAAAAGTGCTTGTCACAACCGGTTTGCTGCAGAAGATTGAATTACACAAAACAGTTGGAATTTTCACCAACCTTGTAGTGAGGGAGGATTCGCTGACGCTTTATGGATTTGAATCGAAAGAGGAGCGCGAAATGTTCTCACAGCTTCTCTCCGTTTCGGGGGTAGGACCAAAAACAGCGCTGGCGGCACTTTCATCAGGATCGATCGACCTCATCAAACGCGCAGTGATCAATGAACAGCCCGAGCTTTTAGGGCATCTCCCAGGTGTGGGCAAGAAAACAGCTCAAGGTATCGTTTTACACCTGCAAGGCAAGATAGAAGGAGAAAAGGCAGCTGGACGGGGTGACCACAATGAGATTGATAGCGATGTGATCGCGGCACTGACCGGACTTGGCTATAGCGTGGTCGAAGCGCAGGCCGCAAATCAAATGCTGCCCGAAGACACTCCGGATGACCTTGAAAGCCGAATACGCGCTGCTTTAAAATATTTTTCTTGAAATAGTCTGAATAATCGCCTGTATGAAGTAAAATATATTTTTATCACTAATTTCCACAACGTAACCTGGAGGCTGAATGGCTGAGAATCTCGAGCAATACACTTTAGACCTGGCAAGCAAGATCACCCGATTTGAGACTGAATATTCGATTAAGAATGTTGGCAAGGTAGTGGAAGCCGGCGATGGCATCGCCAGGGTTACCGGGCTGACAGATGTTCGTTCCCAGGAATTGGTCGAGTTTGAAAACGGGATCAAAGGTATTGCATTCAATCTTGAAAAAGACCATGTCGGCGTCATCATAATGGGTGACTATTCCAAAGTTACTGAACACATGCAGGTGCAAACAACAGGTCGAATCGCGTCGATCCCTGTCGGGAGTGCAATGATCGGGCGGGTGGTCAACACACTCGGTGAGCCATTGGATGGCAAGGGTCCGATCAAAACGAATGAGTACATGCCATTGGAACGGATCGCCCCTGGTGTGATTGAACGACGGGATGTCAACTCGCCCGTGCAAACGGGTATCAAAGCTATCGACTCAATGATTCCTATCGGACGTGGGCAGCGCGAATTGATTATCGGCGACCGTCAAACAGGTAAATCTGCAATTGCCATCGATACGATCATTAATCAAAAGGGCAAGGACCTGGTTTGCATCTACGTGGCCATCGGACAAAAGAAAGCCACCATCGCGCGCATTAAAGCGCTGCTTGAAAGCTACGGCGCGATGGATCACACGGTGATTGTGGTCGCCTCAGCCGACGAATCAGCAGCCATGCAATATATCGCGCCTTACGCCGGTTGCGCGATTGGTGAATCGATCATGGAAAAAGGCGGTCACGCGCTGGTAATCTATGATGATCTTTCTAAACACGCGTGGGCTTACCGGCAAATTTCATTATTGCTGCGCCGCCCACCCGGCCGAGAAGCCTACCCGGGCGATGTGTTTTATCTGCATTCGAGGTTGCTTGAACGCGCCGCCTGCATGGCATATGCGTTCGTCATTATGCCCAAGAGCTTCGAGGGCGAGGTGATCCAGCGCAAAGATATTGGCGACCTGCCTGTTTATTCCGGTCCTGTTGCCATGGAATTAGCTGAAAACGCGCTCCATGAGCTCAAGGACAAGGAAGATCACAAGATTGTCAAGGTAAAGGAAAGTGGTGGCACCCTGACTGCTCTGCCGATCATCGAAACGCTGTTGGGTGATGTTTCAGCATATATTCCCACCAACGTGATCTCGATCACGGACGGGCAAATCTATTTGGAAGGCAACCTGTTCAATGCGGGCATCCGACCAGCGGTGAATGTGGGTATTTCCGTATCGCGTGTAGGTGGTTCAGCACAGACCAAGGCTATGAAACAGGTGGCTGGCAGGTTGCGCTTGGACATGGCGAACTTCCGCGAGCTAGCTGCTTTTGCACAATTCGGCTCAGACTTAGACAAAGCCACACTGGGTCAACTCAACCGCGGTCTGAGGCTGCAGGAAATTCTAAAACAGGTCCAATACGACCCTGTCAATCTGGCTGATCAGGTAATGGTGTTATATGCCGCGACCAATGGATACGCTGACCACGTGTCGGTTGATAAGATCAGGGATTGGGAGGAAGCCTTACTGAGGCACCTCAATGGTTCAGCGCCTGATGTAAGCAGCGCGATCGATAGAGAAAAAGCGATTTCAAAAGAAACCGAAGACAAGTTAAAGAAAGCCCTTGAAGTGTTTTCAGCCGCCTGGGCCTAAAAAGGACAAAAGGGATTTATGGCCTCAAGCAGAGAGATGCGCATGCGCATCAAAAGTGTAAAAGACCTGTCGCAGGTGACCAGGGCATTGAAAACTGTCAGTGCGAGCAAGGTACGCAAAGCTATGGCCTCCAATGCTTCCTCGCTTGCGTACTCACAGAAAGCCTGGCAGGTACTGACAGACCTGGCAAGACAGCCCGGTCATACCAGCCTGCATCCATTGTTAAGTGAAAGGCGAGCGGTTGACCGCATACTAGTTGTGATGGTAAGCGGAGATAAAGGGCTCGCTGGCTCGTATAACATGAACATACTTAAACATACTCTGGAGTACTTTGAGGATTATCATCAACCGATTGATTTTATATGCATCGGTAAAAAAGGTAGGGATCTGTTGCTGAGGCGCAAGAAGAGCGTGATCGCTGAATTTTCTGAGCTCAACGATCCTGTCAAATTTATGGACATTTCCCCCGTTTCTAGATTGGTCGTGGACGATTTCCTCGGAAAATTGTACGACCAGGTCTTCATCGCCTACACCCGGTTTGAATCGATGACCAAACAGATCCCCACAATCCAGAAATTACTGCCGCTCGTAGTGGAAGGGGAAACTGAAGTTAAAGTCAATAGAACAGAGTCAGTTTTCATATACGAGCCGGCACAAGAAAAAATCCTGGACGAAATTGTACCGAGATTCACGGGTATTCAAATTTTCCAGGCAGTGCTATCGTCCCAAGCTTCTGAACATGCCGCGCGGACCATCGCCATGTCGAACGCGACTGATAATGCGAATGAATTGGTCGGCGTGCTTACTTTGGAATACAACAAAATTCGCCAGCAGTCTATCACCAATGATATTTTGGATATCATCGGTGGAGCTGCAGCACATGATGTTAATTAGCCTTTGAATATATTCGTTGTGGAGGAATCGGTATGGAATTAGCAAGCGGTAAAATTCTCCAGATCCAGGGAAGTGTGGTGGATGTCCAGTTTCCACGGGGATTAACCCCAATCATTTTTGAAGCGCTATTGGTTAAACAAGATGATTCTAATGACTTGGTGTTGGAAGTGGAAAAGCTGCTGGACAATAACGTGGCGCGTTGCGTCGCGATGGACACCACGGATGGATTGAAACGAGATATGACCGTGGAACGGACCGGGGAACCGATCAAAGTACCGGTTGGAGAAAGCACCCTCGGCAGGGTACTGGATGTGCTGGGTCAACCAGTTGACAATAAAGGTCTGGTGGACACGCAGGTGTACTACCCAATTCATCGAGACGCGCCAACCTTCGCTGAGCAATCCACCAAAGTTGAGGTATTTGAGACTGGGTTGAAGGTCATTGACCTCATTGCCCCTTTTACTAAAGGCGGAAAGACAGGTATTTTTGGCGGTGCAGGTGTAGGAAAAACCGTTATTATCCAGGAGCTCATTCGCAGCATCGCGACAGTTCATAAAGGCAAATCAGTTTTCGCCGGCGTGGGCGAACGCACCAGAGAAGGCACACAACTTTACCGTGAAATGCTCGAGTCAGGGGTTATGAAGGATACAGTGATGGTCTTCGGGCAAATGAACGAAACTTCAGGCGTGAGGCTGCGTGTGGCTTTAACCGCGCTCTCGATGGCTGAATACTTCCGCGACCAGGGTATGGATGTTCTGCTGTTCATTGACAATATTTTCCGCTTCACTATGTCCGGCTCAGAGGTATCTGCGCTTCTCGGGCGTATGCCTTCAGCAGTGGGTTACCAGCCCACCCTGAGTACTGAAATGGGGGAGTTACAAGAGCGCATCACGTCAACACATCAGGGATCGATCACATCCATGCAGGCAGTTTATGTGCCGGCGGATGACTATTCAGACCCTGCACCTGTTGCGACTTTCACCCACCTCGACGCGACGATCGCGCTCGAAAGGTCGATTGCGGAAAAGGGAATTTATCCTGCGGTTGATCCGCTGGCATCCACCTCGCGCATTCTCGACCCAAAGATCGTAGGGCAAGAGCATTACGATACGGCGCGCGAAGTGCAGCGCATCTTGCAGCGATACAAAGACCTACAGGATATCATCGCAATCCTCGGTATTGATGAGTTGGGTGAAGATGACAAATTAATCGTTTCCAGGGCGAGAAAAGTGGAGCGCTTCTTCTCGCAACCGATGTACGTGGCTGAGCAATTCACCAGCATCCCGGGTAAATATGTTTCGCTCAATGACACTGTGCGCAGCTTCAGAGAGATACTGGATGGCAAATGCGACCACCTGCCAGAGCAGGCTTTTGTGATGGTCGGTTCGATTGACGATGCTTATGAAAAAGCCAAAGGATTAATGTAACGCATGACGATCCAATGCGAGATTGTTTCTCAGGATAGGCTGGTCTTCGCCGGCGAGGCGGATATTGTGGTTATTCCGGGAATGGAAGGCCAGATGGGAATCTTGCCACGTCATACACCAGTGTTGACCGCGTTAAACTATGGCATAATCACAGTTCGATTCAAAGGACGCGAAGATCATTTCACTGTAGCGGGTGGTGTAGCGGAAGTGTTGCCTGATAAGGTGACGGTGTTAGCAGATGCTGCTGAGAACGTGGAAGAAATTGACATTGAGCGGGCGTTGAAAGCGCGTGAACGCGCTGAGGAACGATTAAAATTGATGACGGCAGCTGACGCTGACCGCTATCTGCGAGTCGCATCTGCATTAAGACGTTCCAATTTACGTTTGCAGGCGGCTCAGAAATATCGCAAGTCAACAAAAACGAGATATTGATAGGATTATTTTGAATGGCTGTATTAACGCGAGAGTTAGGCATTGATTTGGGGACCAGCAATACTGTGATTGCTGAAGGCAACCAGATATTGCTGCAAGAGCCCACCATGGTCGCGATTCTAATCGACGAGGAAAAAATGGTCGAATGGGGAAAGGCCGCCAAGGATATGGTAGGCAGGGTACCCGAATCTTTAGAGGTAGTCTCTCCGCTCAAACATGGTGTGATCGCTGAGTATGAAATTACTGAAACACTGCTGGGGTACCTCACTCGTAAGGTGGTCGGACCGATGCGGGTATTTCGCCCACGCATGATGATTGCCGTACCGTACGGCGTCACCAGCGTTGAGGGTCGGGCAGTACACGAGGCGGGAATTGGCGCAGGCAGCCGTGAAGTGTTCCTGGTAGCACAACCGATTGCCGCAGCTTTGGGTGTTGACTTGCCCATTTCAACGCCTTCCGGTAACATGGTCATTTGTCTGGGTGGCGGGGTGAACCAGGTTGCGATCGTCAGTTTGAATGGCATCGTTGCAGGTGAGTCTTCACGCACGGGCGGGCAGAGCCTGGATGAGGCGATTGTAAGCTACGTGCGCAAACGTTTTGGCGTCATCATAGGGCTACCAACTGCTGAGTTAATTAAGATCAAGATAGGTGCAGCTATTCCACAGGAACAGCAACTTTCGATTGAAGTCCAGGGACAGGATCAGATCACAAGTTTTCCCAGACCAGTAATCTTGACCACGGATGACGTGGTGGAAGCGCTACAGGAATCTCTTGAGGAGATCGTTAAATCTACTCGTA
>JBCFBD010000106.1:0-5885 GCA_038562455.1 Anaerolineaceae bacterium
GAGGATGATGATCAGGGAAAGTGCGAAGAATAAGTATCTTTTACCAAGAATATTCATTGTCGATACCTCCTACAGCCCGAACCACTTTTGCGTACGTTCTGGTTTGACGAAATTGAGAATGACTGCCAGTAATGAACGCGTGACAAAAACGGCGGTGAACATGGATACCAGCACACCGAGGGCAAGGGTGAGCGCAAAACCTTTAACGATTGTCGCTCCGAATGTTGAACCGAACCAGAACAGGATGATGCTGGTGATGATCGTGGCGATGTTTGAGTCGCGGATTGAAGGCCAGGCGCGCTTCCAACCCAGGTCGATCGACTGCAGGATTGTACGCCCGTTGCGCAGTTCCTCTTTCATGCGCTCGAAGATCAGGATGTTGGCATCCAGCGCGCTGCCGGTGGAGAGCAGGAAACCGGCGATGCTGGGCAGCGTGAGCGTGACGGGTATCAACTTGAAGAGCGCGAAAGTCAGGCCGGCGTAGATCGCCACCGCGAGGATGGCCACGGCTCCTGGAAGGCGGTAGTAGAGCAACATGAAGAGCGCCACGATGATGAAGCCGATTAAACCGGCCAGCAAGCTCTTGGAAAGCGAATCAGATCCGAGCGTGGGACCCACGATGCGGCTTTCGACCACTTCAACCGGCACTGCGAGGCGGCCGTAACGCAGCGTGACCGCCAGACTGTTGGCGGATTCAGAGGTGAAATTACCTGAGATCACGCCCTGTCCATCGGGGATTGATCCGTCGATCCGCGGACTGGAGATGACTGTTTTATCGAGCACGATGGTCAGAAAATTGTTGACATTGGCTGCGGTATGGTCGGCGAAGATCCTGGTGCCGTTGGGCGTGAGCTCAAAATTGACCACGAAACCACCCGCCCCGGTCTGATTGGCGGAAACGGACACGCTCTTGATGTCTACACCGGTCATGACGGTGTGCCAGATGGGTTCGCCATTTTCATTAGTGGTTTCGCCGGATACTACAGGGGTGCTACCGTAATCGGTGACGACCCGCGTACCTTCGTTGAGGGATTGGCTGCCGGTATCAACAAATTCCAACAGACCAGTCTGCTTGACCGCGGCGATCACTTCCTCGGTGTTGGTGAGACCCGGGAATTCACCCAGGATGTACTGGTCACCAGCTACCTGGAAGACCACCTCGCTCACCCCCAGCCCGTTGGCGCGGCTTTCGAGGATCTGCGCGGTGTCGTCGAGGTCGGTGCGCGTGGCGGTGATGCCTGCCTCAGGCGCGAGTAATACCTGCATACCGCCGCGCAGGTCAAGTCCAAGCACCGGGTTGAGGGTGCGTTCGAACTCACCGATCTTCAACCCTTTTTGTCCCTCAGCCCGCGGCAGGTCCACCCAGATGATGGCTGCGACCAAGATCAGGATCAAGATTAAATTCACGTAGCGACGATCCATAAGCTGTTCTACCTCCGATGCATTGAAAAATCCTGCCTGTGCAGGCGGGAACTCAGGGATTATACCCCAATCTGTATCTTCCGACGGTTTTTTCAGCCCTGCGCGGGCAGCAGGCGATGGAGCTCAGCCAGCGCGGTGGCGAGCAGGTCTTCGGGCGTGAGCGGGTCAGTGTGGATGCGGACATCCGCGTGGTGCCAGGCATGCCGCAGCCGCTGCAGCTGCACCTCGTATTCGGCGCGGGTCCAATTCAGCCGTTTGCGCTGGAGGGTCTTTTCGTAAGAAACTTCAAGGAAGATGAGGATATCCGGGTTCGTCAAGCGCTGCCACATATCCTGCACGTAAGCATGCTCCTGGGCGATGTGCCGGCAGCGGTAGCCCTGCGCGCTCAATGCCTTGGTCAGCGTGGATTTACCCGACGCGCATACCCCCACCACACCGATCAGCGGATCATTCTCTGGCAACGCAGGCCTCAAAAAAAACAACGAGGGGTAACCTCGTTGATGGTTTTTACTCGGGGTAACCAGTGCCCACAGGCAGCCTCACCGTCATGCGCCTTATCTGGTCGGATTCACCGGGGATGGAGCGCAGCACCACCACGCTCATGTCGTCGTTCGGGCGGTTTTGGTCGAGCCGGATCGCCTGGGCGAGGATGTTATCCGCGATCTCCTGAGCGCTGGGGTTTTCCTCTTCGAGCATCGATTCCAGCAGCAGGCAGATATCCAGCGCCTGACCAGTGCGGTCACCGGCGAAACGGATGCCGTCGGTATACATCACGATGGTGATGCCGCTTTCGAGCGGGAACTCGGTAATGGTCGGGCGGATGTTGCGATTGGTGCCGATCGAAACGCTTTCGCTGGTGATGCATTCCACCGCTTCCTGGCGCGCGACGAACACCGGAGTCGGATTATTGCGCGTGATGAGGATGGTTTCAGATTGCAGATCGATCGACAGGATATTCAGGCAGGCGGTCACTTTACCGGCGCGCTCGCTGAAGAGGTGATCGGATGCGGCGCGGGCGGCGGCGCCGTCGCGCACGCCTTCTGCCAGCAGCCCGATGACCTTGCGCACCACCATCGAGGAGACGGCTTTCGCACCGCGGCCTGAAGTCTGCCCATCCGCCAGCACGACCGAAACGCCACCGTTCGGGCGCTCCACGATCTCGAGCGTGTCGCCGCTTTCAGAAACGGCATATTTATTGGTCTTGGCTACCGCGATACTGATCTCCATACCAAAGATTTTACATCAAAAAGCGGGTAGAATCCACCAAAATCCACCAAAATCTGGGGATTTGAACGCGGTTGGCGTATAATTCATTGACGTATCTGCCTGTTTTATGTATAATCTGTCCACCTGTCAAATGATGACGGGTAGGATTATTTGACAGGAGTATAGAAATGGTTCCGCTTCCAAAAAGAAAATTGTCAAAGGGTAGAAGAGACCGCCGCCGCGCCAATGACGCGCTGGAGAGCATGAATCTCGTGCAGTGCAGCAATTGCGGTGAGATGCGCCTGCCGCACACGGTTTGCCCCAATTGCGGGCATTACCAGGGCCGGGAAGTCCTTCATATCGAAAAAGAAGCCAAGAAAAAGTAAGTTGAAAACAAAAACGGGCAACCGCCCGTTTTTTGGTTAAATTGCTCTCGAAGGTAGAAAATACAGGTTCACCGGGTTCAACCCCTCTCGTAAAAAGAGCTCCCCTGGAAATGCACCAGGGTGCCTGGGACGCGAGGAGGCGCACACGTGGAACACAGACCGTTCCAGTGCAGTTAGATCGCGGCCAGAACCCTCGCTATGTCCTCTCACAGAGATTCCTCATCCATTGAAATAACTTTTCGAACTGGTGTTAACCAGAAATCTCTATATGCTCCGGCTTGTTTAATTACCTTTCCGTCGGGTGATACGTATTCTCCTATACATACAACACGCAGTAAGATATTTTCTTCTTCGTTAGTTACATCAGGAACGATTACTATAGTGTCTTTTGGAGGCAAACCGAGTCTGAAGTGGTAACCAAAATACAAGATACAAACACTACATACAATAATAAAAATGTAATCTATTGGCACTCCAATGGTTATCGGATTTTAAGTGATGAAATATGGTGTATCCCATCATATAATAGAAATGGTTTTGTAGTCCGCACTTTACTAAGAATACAGTTTTTCCAAAACATAGTTCAGTAATCAACTGTTAATTCTATAGCGATAATATGTGGGTTTAATCCTAATCCAAGGTTTCATATACTTATATATTTGACGATCAGGGAACATTATTATGAATAAAGCAAACAGGTCGATATTTATTGGAAATATTGGAATAGGATTATTTCTTTTCTCCTTTTGCTTGTCTCTGTCAGGATGTTTTCCACAGCCTTCGAAAAGTTCAGGTGAAATATCTACTACGAAGAGTGAGGTATTTATTGCAATACCAACAAATGCGAAAGATAACTCTGAGGAGTTTGCGATTGAAGAATTAATCGGCATTTTGGATTCTGTGGAGGTAGGTGCACGTGATAAAGCAATTGAAGAATTGGTTATCATAGGTTCCCCTGCTGTAGAGCCATTGATCAATGCTCTGCGGAATGGAACCTATAACACAAGAAAGAATGTGATCATTGCACTTGGGCAAATTAAAGATGATCGTGCAGTTGAGCCTTTAATGGTTGCCTTACAGGATGAGAGTTCAAACGTTCGGCGAGAGGCAGCAAAAGCGCTTGGATTAATCAAGGACACACGCGCGATTGATGCTTTAATCCTTGCTTTGCATGATGAGAAAACAAGTGTCAAAGAGCAAGCTGCTGAAGCCCTGGGTGAGATAGGAGACGCGCGAGCAGTTGATGCCTTAATCGAAGCATTAACCGATGAGGGTTCATTTGTACCAGGAAAAGCAGCAATCGCTTTGGGTAAGATCAAGGATGCTCACGCAGTTGACCCCTTGCTAACAGCATATAGAGAAAACAAAATCTACGATAGAGAACTTAAGCAAGCCCTGGTTATGATAGGTACTCCTGCAGTAAATCAGCTTATCTCAGCTTTAAATGATGAGGATACAGTCCTCCAAGGGTTGGCAATAGAAGCGCTGGGTGAGATTAAGGATCCTCGCGCAGTAGAACCATTGATTGCGTACTTGAAGGTTGCCGATGACATAATACCGGTTAAGAATGCCCTCGTGATGATTGGTGAACCCTCGGTGGAACCACTCATTGCTACTTTGGAAAATGAAGATAATAAAGTCGCGGGGTTTTCAGTTCAGGCGTTGGGCGAGATTAGGGATACTCGTGCAGTAGAACCCTTGATAAAAGTCCTGCTGGATGAAAATTTTTACTACCGTCATTGGGCTGCGATCGCATTGGGAGAGATCAACGATCCCCGTGCAATAGAGCCATTAATCGCGTCCATGAAAGGCTATAATCGGGCTATTCAATATGAAGCAAAAAATGCTTTGGTGAAAATTGGAATTTCCTCAGTGGATCCATTAATCGTTGCACTAAGTCATGAAGATCCGGGTATTCGACAGTGGGCTGTCGTTACTCTAGGAGAAATCAAAGATCCTCGGGCAGTAGATCCACTAATTAAAGTGTTACAAGATGAAGATTACTACGTCCGGTGGCAGGTTCCAAGTGCACTGGCTGAAATCGGTGATGATCGTGTGGTTGATCCATTAATTTCTTCTTTGCATGATAAATGGTCAGGTATTCGCATGGAAGTAGCCGACGCACTTGGACAGATCAAAGATCCTCGATCTGTTGACCCTTTGATCTCTGCTTTGCAGGATGAAGACCCTTACGTCCGCAAACAGGTAGCCCTGGCTCTTGGGGAGATCAGGGATAATAATGCGATTGATCCATTGATTACAGCATTGAATGATAAAGAACTTGAGGTTCGATTTGCTGCTGCCAAAGCCTTGGGTGATTTCAAAGATTCTCGAGCAGTTAATACACTAATCCTTGCTCTTCAGCATGAAGATTTAGAAATCATCGCTGGCGCTTATTCCTTTTATATTAACAGGGGTGAAATTGGTTCAGAAGCCTTGCTTGTTGATGCATTAACAAAATACGGCACAAGGCAGATGGCAGTGGATTTCCTCAATTGCGGCAATCCTCTGCTCATTGAAGCTGCAACTGAATGGGCTGACTCAAATGGTTATTACCTTTATACTTCGACAATTATTGGTAACCACCCTCTTTGGGGCAGTAACCAATAATCAGTTGAAATTCGCTCAATTTTAACAATTTGGGTAGTACTGAATATCCAAAGGTCGCCTTCTCTTGCTTCATGAAATAACACCAGTCAGCCGTGGGGTGAGTTGAAAACCCACCGTCACGAGTCAATGCAACAAGTCCTGTTTGGTCTAAGATCTCAGCATTCATCGTTTCCGCGTTGTTTGATAGAGGCTGTCCCAAAAGAAAGGGGCAGCCTCAAAAATTTAATATAATAGAGGAATGAAAAGACAAATCTTCAAACC
>JBCFBD010000003.1:0-24516 GCA_038562455.1 Anaerolineaceae bacterium
ATGGCATCTTCGAGTTCCGCCAGTTCCTTCGCAGAGGATTCAGCCCCCGAACTGTAAGAGGGGATGATCGCACCCACGACCTTGACCCCATATTTTTCAGCGAAGTAACCGAAAAGCATATGGTCCGTCACCAGTTGCCGGTTCGCAGGCGGGATCTTCGCGACCTCGGAGATGATCCAGGAGTTGAGGGCATCAAGTTCGCTGATGTACGCTGCGCTATTCGCTTCGTACACCTCACGATTAGCCGGGTCGTACGTACTGAGCGCGGCAGCAATGTTCTGCGACCATATAACCACGTTGGCGGGGTCCATCCACACATGCGGGTCGGCGGTGTAGTGCTCCTCGGTACCGCTGAATTCTTTGGTAGAGACGCCTTCGGAGACGACCACCGGGTCGATGTTAGTTCCGGCGTTTTCGATGATCGTTTCCATGAATTCCTCAAGCCCGAAACCCACCTCAAAGACCAGCGCAGCGTCAGTGACCGTGGCGATGTCGCGCGGAGAGGGCTGGTACTCGTGCTCGTCTACACCAGGCGGCACAAGCGGCGTGACCGCTACCAGGTCGCCACCCACCCGGCTTACTACATCCGCCAGGATGGAAGTGGTGGCAACTACGGGGATCGCATCTGATGGCGCAGCGCTCTTCGTAGCGCAGGCGGTGACACCGATGGCGAGAAACATCAAAATAATAAAAATGCGTGTCATGTGTGGTTTCATATATTCCTGTTTAATCCCCTGGTCATTGTGTGTGGCACTGCGGGCAGGTGCCGAAAAGCTGCAGCCAGTGGTCGCTGACCCGGTAGCCAGTGCCGGATTCGATCCTGGCGAACAACGCCCCCAGGTCGTCCCCTTCAAAGAGTATCGTGCGTCCGCAGCCAGTGCAGACAAGGTAATGTTCGTGGCCGTTGGCCGCCGGCATCAACAGGTGGCAACCGTCCTCGCGGTGCACGCGCTGTACGAGCCCCAGCTGCTCCAGTCGATCAAGTGTGCGGTACACGGTTACCAATCCAATGCCGGGATGCCTGGCGCGGCTGAGTTCGTAGACTTCGTTGGGCTGCAGCGCGCGCGGGCTCTCGGCGATCACCTGGATGATCGCACGCCGCGGAGCGGTGATGCGGTAGCCATTGTCCTGTAAAATGCTCACCCACTGGTCGATCCTGTTCATCGTCAGCCTTTCTTATTGAAAACAATTATCAATAAGATTATACCAAAAAAGACCCCCAATCGGGGGTCAGGTAATTTGAAAATCATCGATGGTTTACCGGTGAATGGTGATGCTGCCCGAGCCGCGATCTGCGATGCGGATGATAATTTGGAATTCCGCGTCGTCAAAACCGGCTGACTGCCAGGTATCATTTTCGAATTTACCGCTGCCCTGCAGCAGATCGAGGTTTGCCGGCAACAGCACGCTGCCAGAGCCGTCATCCAGCACTTCCACCTTTAGCGCTGCGTTCTGCGGTACCCGCATGGTGATTGCCCCGCTGTTGCTTGAGAGCGTGAGCGTCACTCCTGTCTCATCTGCTAATGACAGGTTGACCGCGCCGGAGCCGCTGTTGATCTCCACGGTGTAAGGTGTGGCGGATTGCGGCAGAGTGAAATCGGAGGCGCCTGAGCCGAGCTCGGCGCGCAGGGCTTCCAGCATGAGCCCTTCCAGGTTGACCCGCAGCGCGCCCGAACCACCGTCCAGGTTGACCACCACGGGCACGGCGGGGGAGAGACCGATGTCCCATTTGAGGTTTAACAGCCCGGGCACGATCGTGAACCAATCCTCAGAAGTGATCGTTTGGCCGAGGGTGACGGTCTTTTCGGCGGCACCGCTTACGTAGTAATCCACGTACCCGCGGTGCACGATGGTGGCTTTAAAGAGGTTCGTTTCATCCGGCAGCGCACTGATAAAAACCGGTTCTGCCATGGTGTCGAGCCTGTACTCTATACTCACCGTGTTGCCTAGCGGCTCAGTGAGCACTTCGGTGCGGATCCCCGCAGACTGGTTGATGCCCAGGCTGGGTGCGAAAAAGAGGTACGCGATCACCGTGCCAACCACAAGCACACCGATTGCCGCGCCAACCCAAGGGAAACGCCGACCAAAGATCAAATCAAGCCCGATGACCACCAGGATGAGAGGCCACAGGCGGAACAGTATGTGGAAGTTGAAATCCTGCAATACTCCGAAATTCTTAAGCAGCAGGATCACGCCGGCTCCCACGAGGATGACCGGCCAAAAGAAAGAAGATTTACCGGGTTGATGATCCATGATAATACACCGTCCTTTAAACAGAATGTTTAAAAGATATACGCCGCATGGCTTGCAGAGTTGCACCGGGGTTATCCGTGACGATGGCATCGCAGCCCAGCCATTTGTAGTACCACAAGCGACTGTCAGGCGTAGGGTCGAGCGGGCAGACCAGCTGCCCACGCTGGTGTGCCCGACGCACGTAGAACGGATTGAGGAACACCGCCGGCCAGAAAGGCCCCAGCACTTCAGGATCAGCGTGCGGGGAAAGCTTTGCCATGGTGATCCAGCCCATCGGGATGGCAGGCTCGACCGCCTGTACCGTCTGCAATCGAGGCAGCGAGAAGGAGAGCACGATCGTGCGTGACAGCACCCCCGCGTCGCGCAGTTCCGCCACCAGGCGGGCGCATACCTCCGGTTCTAAAAAGCGGTCGGTCTTCAACTCCAACGCCAACCCGACCCCCGCGGGCAGGATGGATGTGGTTTCTGCCAGCGTGGGGATGCGCTCGCGCTCAAAACCGTTGAATCTGTAAGATGCGCTCAAGGACTTGAGCTCGGCAAGGGTTTTTTCCGCCACCGCCCCGCTGCCGTCGGTGGTGCGGTCCACGGTGGCGTCGTGAATGCACATGAAAACCCCGTCCGCGCTGAGGTGCAGGTCAGTCTCCAGGATGTCCGTGCCTTCCTCGAAGGCTTTGACAAAAGAGGCGAGCGTGTTTTCGGGGCACAGTACGCGGTTGCCGCGGTGCGCCATTACATAGGGTTTCGTACGTTCTGGCAATGAAAGTCTATCCATGCTGATCCTCCTGTTGCTACTCGAGCGTGAGTTCAAACCTGAAGCGGCAGTCCTCCTCGAACCACATAGGGAAGTTGGTGCCCCACAAATTGTTGAGCAGAGAGAAGTGCACGCCGCCGCCCATCTCTGGCTGGTTGTTGTTGAAATCCAGCAGCGAGCGCTGCCCCGGGGCTACCAGAGGAGAATCGAGCGCAGCGATGCGCAGGTTCGCCCCTGGTGTACGGCAAATCACATACTGCCCGCTGGCGTGCAGGTGGCGGTTGCCGTTTTCCACCACAGCAAGCGGCGAGATCTCCTGCCCCATTTTCTCGATGAACCAGCGGCAATTTTCTAGCGCTGCCGACTGAAAGCTCATCCAGTAGGCTTCAGGCAGGCGCGAAGCGTGTTTGTTGAACCATTGCAAGTCAATGAGCAGGGTACTCCCGGCGTGTGGCAGGCTGTAAACCAGGTAGATGTTGCCCGGCGCGCCATATGTTTGACCGGCTTCGCTCGAAAATGAGAGCTGGAAGAGCAAATGATCGGCATCTGCGCTGCTGCGTCGGTGCACGGTTCTTACAGCCGGCTGCCAGAAGCGGCTTTCGGCGTCCTCAGGGCGCAGTCCGGGTTTGGTAAAATCCTCCAGCGCCCAACCGTGGCGCTGCGATTCGATAATGCATTGGTTGAAAAAGCGGTCGTAATTTGCGCTGGAAAACGTCTGCAGAGAGAATTGCGAGAATACGCCAGCCTCGTTCACCCATTCGGTGGAGTTCTGTCTGTCTTTCAATCTGAAAAGGCTGCCGTGCTCAAGGTTGAAACCGCAAGTGAGCCGGTCGTTTTCCAACAGGGGCTGGTTGGGAAGCAGCGGCTGCCATTGAGAGAGGTTGGGCCGTTGCGGGCGGATTTGCTGCAGGCGGGTGCGCGCTTCAGCAGCGAGGGGGGAATCCTCTAGCGCGTTGACCGCCGATTGCGGATAAGCGCGTTTTTCAATCCACGAGGACTCGAATAATTGGAAATTCGCCTTATTGCGAGCGGCAGTGAACTTATCCGCGCTGTAATTCTCGTGATCGCCCAGGAACGTCTTTTCATCCATCCCCCAGGTGTGTTCCGGCACCATCAGCAGCCAGCGGTTGAAATCAATGAACGATCGTTCATTGTACGAAACCCGCCTCTCCGCCAGCCATTCAGCGCGTAGGCGCAACAGTTCGCGGTACCGGCTCACCTTGATCGGGTCGCTGCCGACTCCGTGAATCCAGCTATCGCCAATCTCCTCGCGCACGATGGGTAGTGTGTCGCGCACAGCCTCCAATTGCGCGGCGTAATCGGTGAGCGTGGAGGCGAAAATGCGCGCACCGGGATAGCGCTGCGCGTACTCGCGGTACACGCCTTTCACCTCGTTACCGGATTGCGGCCCCATGTTATCCATAGTATGCCCAAACGCGAGCGAGTGCTCAAGCCCGGGGATCTCGAATGCGCTACCATAGCCACTTTCGTACATCACGATCAGTTCCGCGCCGTTGGGGTCCTGCCAGCGGAAGAGCCCAGGCACACCTGGCACAGTGGAACCAGGGTTGACGCCGATGTGTAAAAAGGTTACGCCGGCTTCAGCCAACAGTGGGATGATGGCGCGCGTGTGACCGGGCACATCAGTCAGCTTTGCGGCGGTTGTGCGGCGCCCGAAGCATGCATCAAGCGATTGCGACAGCGACAGTCCGAAGCGGAACAACTCGGCGTCCATCAGCTCTGTGTGGGTGGTGAAAGGCAGCGCGTGCCAGGCAATATCGCCTGCCAGGATGCTCTCTTCCATCACCATGCGCTCCTGCGCAGAGGCTTGTTCAAGGTACTCATAGATCAGCCAGGAGCCGGTGGTCCAGATGAAGCGTTCACCGCCTGCTTCGCGCAATTCTCGTGCTACGCGCAGGGCAGCCGGGATGTAGCGCTTGAAATAATTGCGCACCACCCTGCCCGCCAGATCGGTGAAACCGACATCCAGGTGGGTCTTGAAAATGAGGTGAATGCTGCGCGTCAAATTTTACGCCCTGGTGGTCGTTGTTTTAATGCGCGGCAGCAGCAGCACCGAAAGCAGGAATAGGCCGCCGTAAAGGGAGAAGACCACGGGGTAGCCCAACCCGGGTTGAATGGCGTTGAAGTAATCCGCCAGCGGACCGCCGATGCTGGAGCCGATGATCCCCGCGCCGGCGCCGGCCAGATTGGAGATGCCCAGGTAGCGTCCGGCATCTTCGCGCGGGACGAGATCGGTACCCAGCGCCCAGTTGGATGCCATGAAGGTGCCAGTACCCAATCCAAGGAAGACACCCGAAACCATCACGCTGGGGATCGTACGCGAGAAGACCAGGATGATCGTGCCCAGTACAGCCAGGAGGCCTGCGATAGCGAGCAGCTGCTTGCGCCCGATCTTGTCTGAGAGGATACCGCCGATGATGGACGAAATGAGCAGGAATATGAAGATCACCGCTGTCAGGTACGTGGTAACCGTGGCGGGATTGGGCACCTGTAGCACGTCTTTGACAAAGAACATCGCAAAATTGCGCACCGAACCAATTGCTGCCAGGAACATCAGCCGGGTGACCACCCACCAGATGAAGGGCATGTGGTGCGTGGATTCTCGACCGATGCCCACTTGCGCGCCAAAATACACGCCAATGACGATCGAACCTGCCATGCCCAGCAAACCCGCCAACCCCACCAGCGCCACGCGCAGTGCCAGGCTGGTGGTCTCCTCAGGCAGCCATGTACCGATGCCAGTGACCAGCAGCAGCGCAAGCTGGGTAGTGCCCACAAAGATCACCGTCAGCAGCAGCATGCGTAAAATGGGGCGGCCTTCGGGGCGCGGAGGTTTTTCTTTGATGGGTTCTTCACGCGTAAAGAGCACGGTGATCAGCATAGTCACCAGGTATGTACCCATCAGAATGAGGATTACCATCCAGAATTGCTGTTTATCGATCAGAGGGGAAATGAGCAACACGAGCGCTGCGGGTAGCATTTCCATCACCGATTTGATGCCGGATGCGCGCCCGCGCTGCTGTTCTGGGACGATATCGGGGATGAGACCCTGCTGCCCCGCCTGGCTGATGTTCGAGGAAACCTGCAGTAGGATGATGCCCAGCAGCAGCACCGCCAGAGAGACCGTGATACCAAAGGTGGATTGCATAAACGCGTTCAGGGGGGATTCCCTGAACCACAGAGAGGCACCAACGACTGCCAGGAAGGCGATGTTGAGCAATGCGCCGAATGCAATGAAGGGGCGGCGCCGGCCCAGTTTGCTGGTGCTGCGGTCACTGAGCATACCCATCACCGGTTGGATGAACATTGCCACTGCCAGCCCGGTGACGTACACCAGAGCGGTGTAGGTGTTCTTCTTTTCGGGCGGCATGAACGCCAGCACCAGGGCAGGCAACAGCAGCGGACTGATCACGTTGGATGCCATGCTCAGACCCAATTGATACCCGTTGAGGGTGAGGAGTTCGTACCATTTCAGCAAGCCTTTCATGGGTACCTCCAATTAGGATGTTTATTTCAAGAAATAATATGGACGAAGCGCGGTTCTCTTTATAGTATGCATGGATCAACCGCTTGTCAAGCGGTAAAAGCGGCATCGTTGAGGTGTTTTGCCAGGGTTTCTTATACAAATCTTATAAAAATCTATTGACTTTGCACTCTAATATGAGTAATATTATCTTAATTATACAATTAAAACCAACGGGAAGGGAAAATCATGCACAAGATTTTTGAACTACCACAACTCAAATTCGCGTTCGATGCACTGGAACCAGCCATCGATGCGCGTACGATGGAAATTCACCACGACAAACATCATGCCACCTATGTCACCAACCTGAATAACGCGCTTGAATCCGCTCATGACCTGTTCGACAAATCGATCGAGGGGATCCTGCGCGATTTTAGCAGCGTGCCTGAATCTATTCGCGCCGCAGTACGCAACAACGGCGGCGGGCATGCCAATCACAGCCTGTTCTGGGAAGTTTTGACCCCTGGCGGGAAACGAGAACCTAATGGTGCGCTGTTGAAGGAAATTGAAAAAACCTTTGACTCCTTTGATGCGTTCACGCAAAAGTTTTCAACTGCGGCAACCACCCGTTTCGGCTCAGGCTGGGCATGGCTGGTTGTTGATGGTGAGAAGAAATTGCAGGTTTATTCCACTGCCAACCAGGACAGCCCCTTGATGGACGGACATACACCGATCCTTGGGTTGGATGTCTGGGAGCATGCGTACTACCTGAACTATCAGAACCGCCGGCCTGATTACATCAAAGCCTTCTGGTCAGTGGTCAACTGGAGCTTTGTGGAACAGGAATTTGATAAAGCGAGGTAATACCTTGAGAGTACCGTAAAGCTTTTAGCGCAACAGTGCCCTGTGAGTCCGGTAACGTCTGAGCAGCGGGGAAGTGGACGACCACTGATCAAGACAGGGTGGCGCAAAAAAAGTGAATCGGGAAGACTCAATTTGAAATACCCCCGTCGAATGGCGGGGGTTTTCGTTTGCCAGAAAACATTGAAAGGGTATTACTTCTTCGCCAGGTGAACGGCGATGTAAGCGTCCTTGATCTTCTTAGTGTAGATAATCCATAAAACGACGAAGGCGATCAGAGAAACACCGAAAGTTACAGCACTGCCGAACAAGCAGATCAGCATCCAGGTGGGAATGCGCAGGTCGAATTTTTCCATCAAGATGTTGTGCTCGTCGAAGAGACGATTGAACTCTCTGGCCAGACCGCGAAAAGCGGGGAATACCCAGTAGAAACCCCAGCCGGGGATGAAACACCATGCTGTGGCAGTGTCCGCGTTGGCACGGCTGCCCTTGTGCTCAGTCAACTTCCAGGATTTGTGGAAAATGATAAAGAACAGGACGAACGCGGCAATCAATCCGATACCGAATAACAGAGTGCCGATCAGGCTGATCCAGAACCACATCCATAACTTGTTGATCGTTTCCACATCGGGATCTACAATCACGATCGGCGGCGGCATTACGGCTGCGGCAACCGGCTGAACGGCTTCACCCATGAGCGGGGCGAGAGCGGTCTGAATGATGGGGGACCAGTTGGCCATGCCAGCAGTCCATACCAGTGTGGAAGCGTTGATCGTACCGGCTTCAACCAACTTCTTGATCTCCTCTTCCTCCACTGGACCAACCTGTTGATTATTGAGCGTGTAATACCACATAGTACTCTCCTTTACTGAATCTGATTAGAAAGAATTCAATTAATTATTATAGGATAGATTATTAGAATCTACACTTAAAACAGTGCAGATGGTTGACTCTCGGGTCAATCAAAATCCACTTTTGTCAATTTCCGACGCTGTTTAACCTCCCCTCGGCGTTTCTTGTCCTCCAACCGAGCCTGGATTGAACCGGAAGTCGGGCGGGTTGAAACGCGCTTCATAGGCAGGATTGTTGCTTTCTCGACAAGATGATTCAGCCGCGCGATGGCGTCTTGCCGGTTGCGTTCCTGCTCGCGGTAGCGCCGCGCTTCAATGATCAGCACACCATTCTCGGTCATACGCTTGCCTGCCAGCCGCGCGAGGCGTATCTTCACCTCATCTGGGACCACGTGCGTGTTCCAAACATCAAAGCGTAATTGCACCGCTGTGGAGACCTTGTTCACGTTCTGTCCGCCGGGTCCTACCGCGCGGATGAAGGAAATCTCCAGTTCATTTTCCGGGATTACGATCTTTGGCTCGGTCATACCTCCTCAAGTCCATTTCAGTATACACGATTCGCCTGCCCTGGAACCCCTAACGATGGGTTACTCATTATGCATTATGCAGTTTACTATTTTACGTTATACAATAGTCTAAGGATGCACGTTTAAGCGCTTATAATTCGGAAATATCTGCTTAAAAGAGAGAAACCATGATTGAATCATCTGTGGACGATTTCAGTTTTGACGAACTATTGAAGTTAAACCAGCGTAAGATCTCCCCCGAGGACATAAAGAAATTCGAGGGTTACATGGCAGAGATCTTCAGCGCGATGGGCATGGATGTGAACACCCCATCCACGCATGAAACGCCGCGCCGCTTCATTGAAGCCATGCTGGAATCCACCAGCGGCTACGAGGGCGACCCCAAGCTGCTGAAAGCCTTTCCGCGCGAATGCCGCGGTGAGCCAGACTGCCGCCTGAGCCAGGTGATCGAAGGTCCGATCCATTTCCATTCCTTGTGCGAACACCACGTTTTCCCCTTCTACGGTGAGGCGTATGTGGGCTACGTAGCGGATGAGCGCATCCTGGGTATATCCAAACTCACCCGGCTGGTGCGACTTTTCACAAAGCGTTTCGCGGTGCAAGAGCGCATCGGCTACCAGATCGCCGATACACTCGAAGCCCTGATGCGCCCACACGGCGTGGCGGTATTCATGCGCGCCAAACACATGTGCGTGGAGATGCGCGGCGTGCGCGAGATCTCACCGGCCACGCGCACCACGGTCTTCCGCGGCGTATATGCTGATGACAATGCCCTACGCGCGGAATTCCTGGATGTTTGCGGGATCATGAAGTAATTGGTGCAAAGATAAAATTGATCCCCTCCCATACCGGAGGGGATTTCTGTATTGATACGCAAAATTCCTGCTGGATCAGGGAATTATTCCGGCTTCAATGATCCGCTGTGCGAATAAGGCTTCTCCTTCAGCGTCGCGGTGGATGGCGGTGTTGGTGAAGTGTTCCTGCGGCACCGCGTCCCACAGGTCGAGGCAGGTCCAGCCGTTTGTGCTGCAAGCATCTGCCAGGGCGGCACGGTAGGCATCGAACACCCAGCGCGGGTAGTAGAAGTTGTAGCGGATGTCGCTGTTCATACCCGCGCTGATGAGGATCGGTTCGTTAACCAGGACCACCGGCACGTCGCCCGCAATTTGCATACCCGCTTCCAGCACATCCATAGCCAGCCCATCCGCGGGGATTTCGGGGGGCCGCCAATCGTAATAATCTTGCTCATCCTCAAGGTCGCGCTGGGCGGGGGTGTAGTCGGCGGAGTACGCCTGGTCGATACCGGTGGCTGACCACATCACCCCATAGAGTTGCAAACGCAAACGGTCTGCAGCGGAGCGGCGCTGACCGATGAGTGTGCGCTGCCAGAAGCTTGATTTTTCCGCAAGCGGCGTGAGCTCGAGTTCATAGCGGGTGATGAGGTCATTTACCCGGGCGGGGTTGTTGGCTACAATAGGGGATTCCAGTTGCTTACCGCGCGGGAATGATTCAAGTGTCACCGGCCACAGGATCAGATCGGGCGCGTAGCGCATGGCTTCCTCGAGCAGCATCAGGTCCTTCATCAGAGAAAGCGTTGGGTAGCCCAGGTTGTACATGCGCACCTGTCTGTCGCCCTCTGCTCGTAGACCAGCGTTGTCCAACACACCAGCGAGTGTTTGCTCAGGTTTGAGCAGCGTTCCCCAGGTGGAAGAGTCGCCGAGCACGATCACGCGAAATTCATCGGCTGCCTTGGGCGTACCGCTGAGCTTGTGCGACGCCAGCATCGCGTCGATGTCATACAGGCTCAGGTTGTAGGATTCTGCCTGGTTCTCGCCGTAAGGCAGGCGTTCGCGACCCCGCAGGAGGCTGTTATACAGGGAAAACCGCCCGGCGTTGCTGACTCCTATCAATCCCCATGCCAGGTTGATAGCCAGGAACAGCAGCAGTCCTTTTAAGATGACGTTACGGATGAAGCGGTAGCTCATGGCAGCACCGCCAACCCGAACAACCCAGCGAAGACCCGCGTGGAGGTTGCCACGTTTGGCAGGGCAAACCACACCCAGCCGAGGGTGACGTAATGGAATGTCAGCAGGACTGATAAAGCGGTGGTCAGTCCTTTGAGCGCGGGGCGCTCCTGCACGCGCGCGGCGAGACCACGGGTTGTGCTGCTCCAACGATTGTTAATGAATAAACCAATACCGTGCCAGGCTCCCCACAACACGAAGTTCCAGGTAACGCCGTGCCACAGCCCGATCAACACCATGGTGCTGAGCTGCGTGACCAGGATGACCAGCCAGGCGGGCATCCAGCGGGCTTTGGTGCGCAGTCCCCTGGTGAGCGGGTTGAAGAAGTAGGCGCGGAACCACTGCGTGAGGGTGATGTGCCAGTTATCCCAAAAGCGCGTCAGGCTGGGTTTGAGATAAGGACGGTTGAAGTTCTCGGGCAGACGGATGCCCACCAGCTCACTCAGCCCGATGGCGATGTCCGTGTAGCCGCTGAAGTCAAAGAAGATTTGGAAACCGTACGCGTACAACATCAGCCAGGTCCAGCCGCTCCCCTGCGCCTGCAGCGCGCTGGTGCCGTTCAAGGCGATGATCGCCAGCGCGTCAGCCAACACGAACTTCTTGAACAAACCCAGCACCAGGCGCTTTCCCCCCTGCTCCAGGTGGCGCGGTTCGGGTGCCAGCGGTTGGCGCAGCCACTTGATGAACCTCTCAGCGCGGTCGATCGGTCCAGCGTTGAAAGCCGGAAAGAAGAGCATGTAAACCAGGTACTCCTCCAGGCTCATCGCTGGCAGGTGACCGTTCTGGCGATCGCGCAAAGTGTGGATCAAGCGGAAAGCGATGTACGAAAATCCTAGCCAGCGGATATCGAAAGCGCTGGCAAGCTCACGCGATTGACCGGTCAACCCGCGCAATGCAGAACTGGCCAGTCCGGTAAGTTGAGGCATCTTCAGCACCAGGAAGACCAGCACCAGCCCGCTGATGGCTGCGCTGAGCAGAGTGTGAGTGGGTTTCTTGAGCCGGCTGAGTGCGAAAAACACACCCGCGCTGAAGATTAGCACAAGGGCGACGATGTGCGTTTGGGGTGGGCGTGAAGCGGTGAGGACAATGCCGATACCGATGTAGCGGGTGAGGGCGATGCCCAGGATGGACACTGCGAGGATTATCGCGGTGACGCGAACTTTAGACGGCTCCCGTTCCTCTGCCCTGGAGGTTAACACCCAGCCCAGCACCGCAATGAAAATGGTTGCGGTAGGCAGCCAAAAATCCAGTCCGCGGATGGGGAGCGCCGGCTGCAGCCAGTAGATGACGATCACGCTGGCAATCAGTAGCAGCGGGTTGCGCAGTTTGCGCGCCGTGGGGAACAGGCACAAGATGTAAATGCCAAGCGAGATGCCGATCAGTACCAGTATGCTGGTGAGCGACATCTAAAAGCCCTGGTAGATCCATTGAGGAGAAGTGCTGGAAGAGAGGATCACCAGCAACACGAGCACCAGTGCGAACACCAGCGCCCAAAGATTTTCACGGGTGAAAATATATCGGGGCACCTATTCGGTCCCGCACATGCGCCAATCACCGCCCTCTTTGACCGCGGCGTAAGCACGATCGGCCAGGTTGATGGTCAGGATCTCAGCACCATACGACACCTCGATCGTGCCGGAGCACTTCACGCTGGCGTTGTCGCCGCTCGATTCGACCACCTCGCAAGCCAGGTCTGAGAGCACTGGCTCAAAGGCGCCAAAGCTCTCCAGTGTGATCAACGCCTGGGCTTCGTGCGCCGCGCAGGAAAGGCTGCTGAGCTGCGCGCTGTCTTTGGAGACCATGGCTTGCCAGTAGGCTGATACTGCATCCGCCGGTGCGATAGAGGAACCCGCGCATGCAGTCAAGCCGAGCAGAGTAACTAGCGCCAGGGTGAAAAGTAGCCATTTGACGTTGTTCATATCGACTCCAATCAAAAAGGTTGATGGTAAGCCTGCAATAAATCTATGGTGCTTGCGTCGTATTCACAGTCGGTGCAGCCAGTTCGTGCATCAGGAATTCCAGCATCTGCAAGCCGGTGAAGTTCTTGATTTCCTTGCCATACTTCATACTGATCGGCACAGAGAAATCAGTAGAAGGCGGTCCGGTCAAGGTGTTCAGATGCTCCAGATCGGGGAGCAATCCGTGGTTCACGGTATCCTGGGCGGCTCGCCAGAAATTCCATAACGGTAATTCATACTCCAACGCCAGCCGCGCGATGGTCTCATTGATCGAATTGTCACCCTCGAGGTTATCCGCCTTGGTGGCGAGCACGGGCACGATCCCGCGCGCGAGGGTGTTTTCAATGATCATGCGCAGGTTGCGCTCGAACGCTGCTGGATCAAGGTAATTGTACTTGGCATCGATGGTACCCAGCGAGATGATGGCAATGCTGGGGTTGTCCAGTCGGAACTGACAATCGATCATGAGCTCATCACCCATGCATGGTTCACCAGTCCATAGTGTCGAGAGCAGTCTTGAGGTGGTCGTACCGGGGTTGGTGGCCTGGTTCGGCAGGCGGAAGGCGTGCTGGTAATAATCGATCACCGGTTGCAGGTAAGTGTATTCACCCAGGTTGTACAATCCGCCGAACCCGTGCAGAAAATCGGGGGACATGCTGTTGCAATCGCCGAGCTTGGTGAAGATGCGTGGGTCGTTGCCCATACTCAATCCCCGCTGGTACACCTCGCGCATGGCGTCCGAAATCTCCGTCGGGATGACCGGCAGGTCCTGCCAGAAGTCTTCGGGCAGCTCCGTGGGGGTAGCGGTTTCGGTAGGTAAAGGGGTGATGGTAGGTGTGGCCGAAGGCTCCAATGTAACGGTCGGTTTCTCCGTTGGCGCAAGTTGGGTGTTTATCTCAACCACTGCCGGTACGCTCGTTGGCGGCATGGCGGGTTCAGCGCTCTGCTGGCAGGCGCCGAGCAGCACCAGGCTGACTGCAAGGATGAAAGTCAGGCAAAACCGCTTGTACGGGCGGAGAGTGAAAAAATGGGTTGAATTATTCATAAAGGATTGTCTACCTGTAATCGTGAGGTCAAGTCCAGCAATTATAACGCGGTTGACTCGTGAGTGAAATTGTGAAGCTAAATGATTATGAAGCTAAATGATGTAGAAGCTAAATGATAATGTCCTATTCACCTCTGATAAGTGGTCACCAAGAAGTTAATCCACGTCCTCTGCGGGCTCCTCGGATTGACAGTGTTCACCGCACACCTGAATCCATTGCCGGTTTTCTGCCTGCAGCAAAGCCGCTGCCGATGCCGGCCCCCAGGACCCAGGCTCATAAACTTCGGGCGCCGGGGAGGAGTGATCCTCCCAGTAGTTCAATATCGGGTCGAACAACGCCCACGAGAGCTCAGTCTGGTCGGCGCGGGTGAACAGCGAAGCATCACCTGTCATCACGTCCAGCAGCAGCCGCTCGTAAGCCTCAGGGATATCTTTTTTCTCGAAAAAATCACTATAATGGTAATCCATGTTGACCGAACGGGTTTGCGCTACAGTGCCTGGCACCTTGGCTTCGAAGCTCAGGTGAATGCCTTCATCCGGCTGCAGGCACATCGCCAGCAGGTTGGAGGAGGCTTCAAGCTCGGTGGTGGACATGGGGAAGATCATATGCGGGGGTTGTTTGAATTGGATGATGATCTCGCTGACCTTATCCTCCAGCTTCTTGCCGGAACGCAGGTAGAACGGTACGCCCTGCCAGCGCCAGTTGTCGATGTAAAAGCGCACCATGGCGAAGGTGGGTGTGCGCGACTCCTCCGGTACATTTACTTCCTGCAGGTAGCCGCGGTACTGCCCGATGACGGTTTGTTCGCGCGCGTCACTGGCCGTGATGGGGCGGATGGCGCGGATGACCTTGATCTTCTCATCGCGGGTCGCGTCGGCGTTGTAGGCACTGGTTGGCTCCATCGCCACCAGTGTCAACAACTGCAGGAGGTGGTTCTGGAACATGTCGCGAATAACGCCCGCCTTGTCGTAATAACGCGCTCGCGACCCTACACCAATGGTCTCAGCAACGGTGATCTGCACGTTGTCGATGTAGTTGCGGTTCCACAACGGCTCGAAGATGGCGTTGGCGAAACGTGCCACCAGTATGTTCTGCACGGTCTCTTTGCCGAGGTAGTGATCGATGCGGTAGACCTGGTTTTCGTGCAACACGGCATGAATGCTCTGATTCAATGAGCGGGCGCTCTTCAGGTCAGAACCGAAGGGCTTTTCGATCACCACGCGCCGCCAGCCGCCGTTCTCATCGAGCATGCCCGCAGCAGCGAGTCCGTTGATTATTTCGAGAAAATATTCCGGCGGGGTGGCCAGGTAATACATGCGGTTGGCGGGTCCGTCCTCCTGTGCGGCCAGGCTGGCGCTGATCTGTTGATAAGTCTGCTCATTCGACACACTGCCGGATTGATAAGTGAGCTTGGCTGCGAATTTTTGCCATACCGCTTCATCCACCGGGCTTTCATTAATGCGCCCGAGTTGCTCCCGCGCTATCTTGCGCAAGTCGTCGTCAGACCAGGAGCGCCCGGCGGTGCCGAAGATGCGAAACGGTTCGACCAGACTTCCTTTGCGGTACAGGTTGTACAATGCCGGGATGAGTTTGCGGTGCGAGAGATCGCCTGAGGCGCCGAAGATTACGATCGATGTGGAGGAAGTCATAATTCGTCCTTTGTCTGTCTGTAAGCATTATATCCATAATCTCTTTTCAAAGGAATGAATGCTTATCGTAACTAAACCAGAGCCCTAGGTGTTATGTCTCTATGTGACAGTATTCACCTTACTTGGCATTTTGATCCTGGCCTACGCGCTGGGAAATTTCTCTCCAGCGTACCTGTTCGGCAGATGGTTCGGGGGATTTGACATTCGTGAGCGTGGAAGCGGTAACGCAGGCACCACCAATGTGGTGCGCGAAATGGGCTGGCGTTTCGGCGCGGTTGTGTTCGTATTGGACGTACTCAAAGGGCTGGGGGCAGGGGTGATCGGTTCTTGGTTGGGGGGCGACCAGGGGATCGCGGCAGCGGCTTTCGGTGTGGTGCTCGGGCATGATTTTCCGGTGTGGCTCAATTTCCGTGGGGGTAAAGGCGTGGCTGCCACCATAGGCATCCTGCTCAGCCTCTTCCCGCTGCCTACGCTGATTGGCATCATCGTGTTCGTCCTGGTGGTGGTGCTCACGCGCATGGTCTCGCTGGGCTCGCTGGTCTTTGTGATCGGTATGGCGGCTTACACACTCATTTCAGGGCAGCCAGCTCCCCTGGCAGTGGCAGTGGTGGGGATCGCCCTTTTCGCCATCCTGCGCCACCGGTCGAACATTCAGCGCATCATCAACGGCACTGAAAAGCTGATCTCTTTCTGATCCCGCGTTAAATAACAGTACTTTTCAGCTTTTCCCAACGCACCTGCCTGAGGATATAATTAGGCAGAATGTTTGATTGGAGGATGACATGCAAATCGGGATAATCGGATTGGGAAAAATGGGCATCAACATGGCGCAGCGCCTTGTGCGAGGCGGTCACTATGTGGTGGGTAACGCGCGCACCGAAGAGACGATCAAGGAAGCCGAAGCGATAGGGGTGATCGGCGCACGCTCCCTTGAAGAGGTTGTGAGCCAGTTGAGCGCACCGCGCGTGGTGTGGGTAATGGTGCCCGCCGGTGAGGTGACCGAATCGGTCATTCGATCCCTCATCCCGCTGCTCGAAAAAGGCGACATTATCATCGACGGCGGCAATTCCAATTACAAGGACTCGGTCAGGCGGGCGGCCGAACTGAGCGCGCACGGGTTGCACTTTGTGGATTGCGGCACGAGCGGTGGCATATGGGGGCTGGCTGAAGGTTACTCACTGATGATCGGCGGCGACGCGGCGGTGGTTGAAAGTCTGCGACCGATCTTTGAAACCCTGGCTCCGGCGGCTGACCAGGGTTGGGGCAGGGTCGGCCCGGCTGGTGCGGGGCATTTTACCAAGATGGTGCACAACGGCATCGAATATGGCATGATGCAAGCCTTTGCCGAGGGCTTCGAAATCCTCAAGTCGAAGAGCGAATTCGAGCTCGACCTGCAGCAGGTGAGCCGCATCTGGCAGCGCGGCAGCGTGGTGCGCTCGTGGCTGCTTGACCTGATCGTCAATGTGATGCAGGAGGACCAGTCGCTGGACGCGATCGAAGCCTACGTGGCGGATTCGGGAGAGGGGCGCTGGACGGTCTTCGAAGCGGTCGACCTGAACGTGGCTGCTCCGGTGATCACTGCCGCCCTGCAGCGGCGCATCCGTTCGCGCCAGGCGGCGCCCTATTCAGACAAGCTGGTAGCGGCAATGCGCAACCAGTTCGGGGGACATGCGATCAAGAAAAAAGGAGAGTAACCTAAAGGATCATCAGTACGCGCTCGTGGCTGCTCAATTCCGTGTAAAGCGCGTCCATCTGTGCCCGGCTTTCCGCGATGAACCCAAAGGAAACCGAGCGATATTTATTGCCGTTCGAGAGTCGGCTGATAATATTTTCTTCCACTAATTCGGGCACGTGGCGGCGTACGATTTCCACCACGAAGAGTTCAAAGTCGTCTTCGTCCATGCCGATTACCTTAAGCGGGAAAAGGATGGGGTATTCCACCAGGGGTTCGGGTTCATTGGTCATATTTTTTACCGGCTGATATTATACCGGGCTTTTCACACTTCCAAATTGGTCCATATTTCGATCCACTTTTTTACTGAGCGCGTCATCTCGACAGAAAAATCGGATACAAACTTGCGGTTGTATAGCGCCTGGACGTACCTTTTTATAGCCTCCGAACCTTCATCATGCGGGAATTGCGCGGCGGCTTCTCGCATCAGCGCCGGGTAATCAGCCGGATCGACCGCCCGGTAGCGATCCTTTTGTACGATGAATTCGCGGTCGAAACGTTTGATCAAACGCGGGTTCTCGCGCGCGGCGAAAGGCCGCCCGAAGCACAACAGGCAGATGGGAAAGGTGTAGCGCGGCAGGTCGAACATCGCGCGGTGGGTCTCACAATTCTCCATGATGTCGCCGATGTAACACGAGCCGATACCCATGGATTCGGCCGCAATCACCGCGGTCTGCGCGGCGATCAGCGCGTCGCAGCAGGCCAGCATCAGATCGCCCTCGCCCGGCTGGCGCGGTGAGTGACCCTTCTCAAAGCAAGCCTGCGGCGCGCCGCTCCAATCGAACAGATCAATCCAGCGCTGGTAATCGGCGAGGAAGAGCAGCACGTAGGGTGCGGTAGCGATGAAGGGTTGGTTGTCGCAGGTGACCGCCAACTCGTCCTTCAGCGACTGGTCCTCCACCTCGATGATCGAATACAACATCATGTTGCCGGCGGTGGGGGCGCGGAAGGTCGCCTGCAGCAGGGTGTCCTTTTCCTCGCGCGTGATGGGGGTATCGGCGTATTTGCGCGTCGAGCGGCGGTTGAGGATAGTATTCAGCGTATCATTCATTGGCATCTCCTTGTGAGGATCGGTTCGGATTTTTCAATCCGGTTACAATTATGCCATGGAACCCATTCCCGCACCTGACCTAGGTGTGCTGCTCGCACGAACGCTTGAACCGCGCATTTCTTTCCTGAAAGACAACCACCGCGGCGCAGTCCGTCTGTTCAACGGCTTTACCGAAGGCTACCCTGCGCTGGTGGTGGACCTTTACGAGCGCACCCTGCTGTTGCTCACGCACAAGGTGAGCGAGAGAGAATCCTACAGGCTGTCAGAGGTCGCCGCTGCCCATTACCGCACCGCGCTGACCGGTATCGACTGCGTCATTCTCAAGCAGCGTTCGTCGAGCGAACCCGAAAAGAAGCGCGGGATGGTGATTTACGGCAGCGAGCCGGAGACGAGCTTGCTCGAAAACGGGGTGAGCTACGCGCTGGACTTATTGATGAACCAGGACGCAGGCTTTTACATTGACACGCGCAACCTGCGCATCTGGCTGCAGACTCATTCAGAGGGCAAAACCGTTTTGAATACTTTTGCCTACACCGGCAGCCTGGGCGTGGCTGCGCTGGCGGGAGAGGCGGCGCGCGTGACGCAGATCGATCGCAGCGGCAAGTTCCTGGCGCTGGCAAAGCGGTCCGTCAGCCTGAGCGGGTTTAATCCGCGCCGCATGGAATGCAGCGCGGTGGATTTCTTCGTTGGTGTGGGGCAGATGAAGCGTGCCGGGCAGAGTTTTGACACGGTCATCCTTGACCCGCCATTCTTTTCGATCACCGAGCGCGGGCGGGTGGACCAGGTAAACGAAGCAACGCGCCTGGTAAACAAGGCGCGCCCGCTGGTAAACGACAGCGGGTACCTGGTCGTGGTGAACAACGCGCTGTTTTTAAGCGGGAAAGATTTCATTGACGCCCTTGAGGCAATGGGCAGAGACGGGTACGTCAGCATCGAGGAGTTGATCCCGGTGCCCGAGGATGTGACCGGCTATCCGCAGACGCGCACTGGCAGACTACCGGTGGACCCCGCGCCGTTCAATCATTCCACAAAAATTGTGGTCTTAAAGGTACGCAAAAAGCAAGCCTGACGATTGGAAAAGGAGAAAGATCATGAGCGTTAACCATCGCATGCCAGTTTTGTTCATGGGTCACGGCAGCCCGATGAACGCCATCGAGGAGAACGAATTCAGCCGCAAATGGGAGAAGCTGGGTCGAACGCTCCCGCGCCCGAATGCCGTGCTGTGCATTTCTGCCCATTGGGAGACGCGGGGCAGCGGCGTGACCGCCATGTCAGCCCCTAAGACCATCCACGACTTTTACGGTTTTCCGCGCGAGCTGAACGAAAAGCAGTATCCCGCGCCGGGATCGAGTGAACTGGTGAAATCCGTCAAACTGGTCGTGCAGTCGGTGGAGTTGCTTGATGACCACAACTGGGGGTTGGACCACGGCGCCTGGTCGGTGCTCTGCCGCATGTACCCTGACGCGTCCATCCCCGTGGTGCAGTTGAGCCTCAACCGCAAACTGACGCTCGATCAACACTACCAGCTGGGACAGGAACTCGCACCTTTGCGAGACGAAGGGATCCTGATCCTGGGCAGCGGCAATATGGTGCACAACCTGAGTCTCGCCACCTGGGCGGATGCGGGCTACGACTGGGCGATCGATTATGACACCCAACTCGCCGGGTGGATCGCGGCCGGTGAGCACGAGAAGGTGGTGCATTATGAGCAGCACGGCGAAGGGGGGATGCTTGCGGTCAACTCGGAGGAGCACTACCTGCCGCTGCTCTACGCGCTGGGCGCGGGAGGCAAACGAGACCCGGTGGCATACTACAACGACAAGGTCATCATGGGTTCGATCTCCATGCGTTGCGTGAAGATCGGGTAATCGCCGCTTTATATCTCCGGGAAATACTCATTGATCCCGCACAACCGGCAGGATTCCTCCCACAGGTCGCGCGCCAGGGCGGTATGGCGTGACAACCGGCTGGACGGTTTGGGGCGGTTGTTCCACCAGTAAATGTCGGGCGTAATTTCCTCAAGCGGCGCGGAGCCCAGATGCAGGATCGTGCGCGAAGGCACGTCGGGGTGTGTTCCTTTTTTTTGCCGCGTATTCCACACCAGCCGGGAAAGGGTGCCGCCATCCTTGCCGCCGATATTCGTATTGACCAGGCCGGGGTCGACAGCCCAGGCGTGCATATTGCTGCGCCTGACACGCCGGTTGAACTCTGAACTGAAAAGCACGGTGCACAACTTTGAGACCGCGTAAGCATAAATACCAATATAAACTAATGGTTGATAAGGGAACCGTGGATGGAATAATACCCGGTAATGAGATTTTGAACTAACTGTGAGCACCCGCGCATCCGGCGAGCGCTCAAGCACGGGCAGCATCAGGTGGGTGAGTAGGAACGGAGCCAGGTGATTGACCGCGAAGGTCAACTCCAGACCATCTTCGGTGAGCTTTTTGGCGCTGGCATACAGACCGGCATTATTGACGAGCAGGTCGAGTTTTCCGTACTCGGATGAAATCAATTGATCAGCCTGACCAGCCAGTTCGCGCACACGCCGCAGGGAGGATAAATCGGCGCACAGGAAGTCCACGCGGGCGTCGGGAACAGCCTGTAAAATATCGTCATGTGCGCGCTGGCAGCGCGCGGTGTCGCGCCCCGTACCGATGACGCGAGCGCCTGCGCGGGCCAGGTCAAGCGCCACCTGGTAGCCGATGCCGGATGTCGCGCCAGTAACCAATGCTGTCTTTTGCCTCACCGATGAATTCATAATCATCTCCTTGGCGATGAATTTGCGCACTCCTGTATAATATCCCTATAATTTTCCCATAGAATCCAGGTAAGCAGGAGTCGAAATGAACCCGCAAAGCAAAACCGTCCGTTTCACCATGTTCGCGTTGCTTTATTTTACCCAGGGCACGATACTCGGCTATTTTGCTTCATTGAATGCCATTTACATGCTTGACAACGGGCTCGACATGGCAGACGTGGGTATCTTTTCCACTATTGCGTTGATCCCCTTCGTCATCAAGATCCTGTTCGGCATGCTGAGCGACCGCTATAACCTGCTCGGGCTGGGGCACCGCAAGCCGTATATCTTCATTGGTTTGCTGGTGCAATTCGCCTGCCTGATCGTGGTCGCCAACATTAACCCGGGGCAGAGTTACTGGCTGTACGTGGGGATCGCGTTCCTGCTGCAGATGGGTATGGCGTTTTACGACACCTGCACCGATGGTCTGGCGCTGGATATCACGCCCGAAAACGAAAAAGGCACCCTGCAAGGGTTCATGGTGGGCGGCAGGTCGGTGGGTGTGATCGTGGCAGCTTCGGTGGCGGGTATCATCGCGCAAAATCTCTCCTGGCCGGCGGTGTTTTACTTCCTGGCAGCGCTGACGCTGGTGCCCATCCCCTTCCTGTTCTTCATCCGCGAATTGCAACGCTCGCCCGAAATGCGCTTTAACTGGCAGGCTTTCAATGCGTTCAAGAACCTCAAGGTTATCGCCGTGGCGGCGGCCGGGTTGATCATCTTCCTGGTGATCGTGGGCGCTAACCAGCTGGTGAACCCGTCATTTGACGCGAAGATGGGTATTGACCTGAGCACTGCGGGGTTGATTACGACGGTGTGGGGCATCGGTTGCGTGGCGGGGGCGTTAGTTGGCGGGCGCGTGATGGATAAACTGGGCAACAAGCAGGCGTTGTGGCTTTCCTTGGTGCTGGTTGTGCCGGCGATGGCGCTGCTGGCTGTGACCAGCACCAGACCGATGATGTGGGCGGTGGCGGTGTTCTTTGGCATTGCTTACGGTGTATCGCAAGCCATATACTTCGCGTTGGCGATGAAGTACACCCAGCCAGCAATCGCGGCCTCTATGTTCTCGATACTGATGGCGGTGACTAATATCGGGCAGGGCATCGGGTTGGGAGTCGGAGGCGGGCTGGCCAAGGCGGCCGGTTTCCCGGTCACCTTCCTCATCTTCGGCGCGCTGATGCTGCTCATCCTGCCGTTCTTTCCGATCATTTTCTCCAAACGCGAAAAGGCGGCATGAAAACGCTCTATATCACACACTGCTCGCGCGATAAGGACCCGGAGCTGAAATTCAGTGGAGCATCTGCGACCCCTGACCGGATGTACACTTCGCCGTCGTTGCAGCGCTTTGTGCGTTACTGCAAAGCGCAGGGGTTCGCCTGGGCGGTCTTCTCGGATAACTACGGCGTGGTCTTCCCGCAAGAGTCCATTGCCTGGTACAACAAACCTCCCGCAGAGGTAACTGACGATGAATTCGCTGTGCTGCTCAAGAATTTTACCGACCGCCTGGCGGATTTTGATGAAATCTGGTTCTATCAGCGAGCAGAGGAAACCCATCCGCTGTTCCTGCGCATCGCTGAACTGGGCAGGCAGTCTGGACTACCGATTAAAGAATTTCCGGTAGAAAATATTACCGACTAACCCACAAGGAGATAAGATGGCATTGAAACATTTCATTGACACGCAGGATTTCACTAAGCAAGAGCTGCTTGACCTCATTGAGTTGATCCGCCTGATCAAATGTGCAGACAAGCAGAGCGCCACCCCACGCCTGTTGCCGGACGCTTCGCTGGCGATGCTCTTCGAGGAACCCTCCACCCGCACCAGGATATCTTTTGAGGTCGGCATGGTCGAATTGGGCGGGCACGCGTTGTACCTCAAGCCTGGCGAAATTCACCTGGGCGTGCGCGAGTCGCTGGCAGATACCGCCAAGGTCATCTCGCGCTACGTGGACGTAATCATGGCACGCACACTCAAACACGAAACCATGCTCAGGCTGGCTGAGCACGCCACCGTTCCGGTCATCAACGGGCTGACTGATTACAACCACCCCACCCAGGTGGTGTGCGATGTGTTCACGATGATGGAGCACATGCAGCCGGGCAAGAAGCTGGAGGACCTCAAAGTCACCTTCGTAGGCGACGCGACCAACGTGCTCAGCTCGCTGATGCTCATTTGCACGAAACTGGGTATGCACTTCACCCACGCCGCACCGGTCAAATACCAGGCGCCGCGCCAGTGGCTGGATTGGGCAGAGGAGAACTGCCGCGAGTCTTTTGGCACTGTGCGCGTGACCGATGACCCGATCGACGCGGTGAAGGACGCCGATTTCATCTACACCGATCTGTGGTGGTGGGTGGGGCAGGAAGCCGAGATCCCCGAGCGGCGCGCTGCCTTCATGCCGAAGTACCAGGTCAACGCCGACCTGCTCAGCCGCGCCCCGGCGCACTGTAAATTCATGCACTGCCTGCCCGCCTCGCGCGGCGTGGAAGCCACAGACGAGGTAATGGATTCAGCGCAGTCGGTGATTTATGACCAGGCGGAGAACCGCCTGCACACCGAGAAGGGCTTGCTGGTCTGGCTGGTGTACCCGCGCTTGCAGCGCCCCACCGACGCTTTCAAGAAGGAACAGGAAGAAAAAGTATTGAATTTCCTCGCCGGAATGAAGTAAGGATTCCCGGAAAGGAGTCTGTATGGACGGATTTATCGACTCAACGCCGCAGATCGACGGTTATCGCATGCCGGGTGAGTTCGAGCGGCACACCGGCACCTGGATGCTGTGGCCAGAGCGCCCCGACAACTGGCGGATGAATGCCGCCCCGGCACAGCAGACGTTTGCCCGGGTGGCAGCTGCCATCGCCGGGTTTGAGCCGGTGACGATGGGTGTTTCCCAGGGACAACTTCAGCGGGCGCGCGCCATGGTCCCCAACAATGTTCAGGTGGTGGAGCTCGCCAGCAACGATTCCTGGATGCGCGATTGCGGACCGACCTTTGTGACCAATGGCAGTTCGCTACGCGCGGTGGACTGGGACTTCAATGCCTGGGGCGGTCTGTACACCGATTTTTCGCTCGACCAGCAGGTGGCGCGCAAGGTGGCGGAGATCGAGGGAGCGGAGCGCTACAAAGCGCCACTCATCATGGAGGGCGGGTCAATCCACGTGGACGGGCAGGGTACGTTGCTGACCACGAAGGAGTGCCTGTTGAATGAAAATCGCAATCCGCAACTCAACCAGGCGCAGATTGAGACGTATCTGCACGCCTACCTGAATGTGGAGCGGATCATCTGGCTGGAGCGCGGCATTTACCTGGACGAAACCAGCGGGCATGTGGATAACATTTGCTGCTTCCTGCGTCCCGGCGAGGTGGCCCTGGCGTGGACGGATGACACCTCCGACCCGCAGTACGAGATTTCGCGTGAGAACGAGGAGATCCTCAAGTCAACCGTCGACGGGCGTGGGCGGCGCCTGAAGGTGCACCGCGTGCACGTCCCTGCGCCGGTGACCATCACGCAAGCGGAGAGCGAGGGCGTCCT
>JBCFBD010000003.1:24526-64052 GCA_038562455.1 Anaerolineaceae bacterium
GGTGGATGGCACCCTACCGCGGCTGGCGGGCGACCGGCTGGCGGCGTCGTATGTCAATTTCTATTTCTGCAACGGCGGCGCGGTGGTGCCCACGTTCAACGACCCGATGGACGCGGTGGCGCTGGCGCAGCTGCAGGCGCTGCTGCCTGAGCGCAAGGTGGTGGGTGTGCCTTCACGCGAGATATTGCTCGGTGGCGGGAATATTCATTGCATCACGCAGCAGGTGCCAGGGTGAGAAAGGGAGTGGAGAGTGGGGAGTAGTGGGTAGTGAGTAGAGAGTAGAGAGTGGAGATTAGAGAGTGGAGAATCGCATAGAGTTAGCTTAATGAATTGCAGACGATCGGATAAAGAATCACGACTATTTACGATTCTCGGCTTTTTTTTCTCTATTCTCGTAACTTAAACCCAGCCGCGCTGCTGGTAGAGCTTGTACCCGCTTTCCAGCGCATCGCTAACCTGGGTCAGCAGCTCCGGTGTCACCTTCCTCACATGAAAGCAGGATTTTCCCTTCAGCAGGCGCAGTAACTCCGGCTGGAACAGTTCCCTCATTTCTGGATCGGTATAGACCGGCATGAAATAGAAACCGACATAGCTCTTCTGGATGATCAGTCCGGCGAAAAAGACCTCCTTGCGCTTGCGTCCGTCAATCACCAGGTCTTTGATCGACCAGGTGTCGAAGTACGCAGGCTCGTCGCGTTTAGATAGCAGCGGGGGACTGTAGCGGGCGATCAACGGGCGCAATTGGTTGAAGATTAACTCAAGGTCTGCCACTGGCACGGTTCCTATCCGGCTTTACCGTTGAGGATGCCCAGAGAGTGCAGTTCATCGCGCAGCGCTGGAGCGGAGGTGAACAGGATACCGGTAAAGCCCAGTCGGCTGGCGGCGTCGATGTTCGCCTGCGCGTCATCAATGAAAACACACTCCTCAGCGGGTCGGTCAATGCGCTGCAGAAAAGCCTGGAAGATACGTTCATCCGGCTTAGCGATGCCGACCATGCCGGAAAGCAGGTAGTCATCGAGGTCGGAGAGGAAAGTGTACTTGTGCTGCACCCACGGGAAGGATTCAGTCGACCAGTTGCTCAGGCCGTATACCGGGTGACCGGAGCGCTTGACTTCACGCAACACCTCGGCGGTCGGCTCCATGGTCTCACCGGAGCACTCCGTCCAGCGGTCGAAGAATGCCTGCACCAGCTCGCGCTTGTGCGGATACTTTTCGGTAAGTTCGACGGCCATTTTGGTGAAGGGGTAGCCGGCGTCGAGCAGCGGGTTGAACTCGTTGAACTTTATTTCTTCCAAAAATTCACGAATGGCAGCGTCAGAAGGCAGCAGTTTGCGGTACAGGTGGTACGGGCTCCAGTCGATGAGCACCGCGCCGAAGTCGAAAACGATGGCTTTTTTCATAGAAGGGTATTCTAACCGATAATCGGGTACAGAAATTAGTTATTGGTGATCAGTCACCAAGGGATTGCAGTCACCTCTCTTTTTATTCCCAACTACTATTGCCTGTTAAGGGTCACTAATCACCACTCTCTTATTAAAACTCCCTCACCACCCTCACTTGCATATCCGGGTAGATCTGCCTGGGGATGGGGGGCATGGGGTTGTACGCTCAATCCGCCTGAACGATGCCGCACTTGAACCCCGCCAGGCGTTTGGCTCCCTGGTAGATGCCGCGCACCAGCACATCCTCCATCGTCAGCGCCATGCCGAATACCGCCACCGGGGTGTAGCCGGTGCTCTCGTCAGTTGGAGGGACATGGAGAGAATGGAAGAAGGGTGCACACTCGGCGCACCCTCCAATAGCATCAAGGAGTAATATCTTACGTAAATCGCTCCACGTGGATCTGCCCTTCCTGCATGCGGGTGTGCTCCACGAAGCCTTCAGCCGTCAGCGCTTCCATCATTGCATTGACCATGCCCGAGACCCCGCACAGGAAGACGTGCGTATTCTCAGGGGTGGGCTTAAAACCCCAGGCTTCGGCAACCGCGCCGGATTTCCAGATCTCCTGCACCCAGCCGATCTTTCCCTGCCACGGCACCGGTTCTTCATCAGGGCGGTCGATGGTGGTGATGTACTTGAAGTTTTGGCACAGGTAGGCCATGGTCTGTAGCTCAGAGCGGTAGCCCAGGTCCCATGAGTGATAGGCACCGTGCAACACCGCGAACATACGGTCAGAGCCGCAGTTGAGTTCCGAGGAGAGCATGCTGATATACGGGGCCAATCCTGTGCCGGTAGCGACCATGGCGATGTGCTTGTCTTTGGGTACCTGATTAAGGGTGAAAATGCCGCTGGTCTTGGGTCCGAGCCACAATGGATCGCCGACTTTGAGCGCGAACAGGCGCGGGGAAAGCGCACCTGTGGAGAGCATGGAGATATAGAACTCCATATACTCCTTGTTCTTTGAGGAGGAGGTGATGGAATAGGAACGGCGGAGCAATTTATCCGGATCGCCGGGGATGGGCTCAGGTTCCGACCATGGCGAGCGCGGCGCAGAGCCGGGCAGCCCCAGCACGGCAAACTGGCCGGGAACGAAATCCGGCAGCTCCCAGCCATCCGCTGCCACGCGCAGCGTCATCACGCGCGCAGAAAGTTCAACCTTGGAAATCACTTTCGCGTTCAATTGGATTTCAGCCATTTTTTCTCCATGCTTCAGCTATTTTAGATTGTATAAAAATGCCCCAATAAAACGACTTCTCAAGCCCATAATTTAAGAATAGCCATTACCAAATTATACAAAATAATCCATTATTGGGCAAAACCCTGTCCATTTAACCGGTAATAAAAACAGATCCCCATAAGGGACCTGTTCAATCTTGACAATTTCACCTTACGCTTGTTTCTTTTCTTCCTGCCGAAACGCCAGGTATGAGTACACGATCGCGATCCCGGCTGCGCCAAAGATGGAGACCATCAGGATGAAGATAGCCTGGTCAGGGAACACCAGGGCGAGCAAGGACACTATGCCGGCCGCGATGAAGAGCTTGCTGCCCAGTTTGTGCGTTTTCTCCCACACCACATCGTTCGCCAGCGTCCAGGGGGTGCGGATACCAATGAAGTAGTTGCGCTTGGCGTTGCGCATCATCAGACCGAGGCCGATGAACAACAGCCCCATCGCTGGCAGCATAGCGCTGCTCATGCGGAAACCGGTGAAGCCGAGGTTCCAGGCGAGGGTCAGGCCGTGGATGAACGCCATGAACAGGTTGAACCCCACGATTATGATGTTGAACCAGCCTCGAAATTCGCTGATGTTCTTCTTAAGCGGATCGATCGCGGGGATGGCGAGAAATAAAAGCGTGAGACCGATCATCATCGCGGGAACCATGAAGGTGCCCCAGAATTTGCCCATATAGCCGTCGACCTGGTCCGCTTCGTTCCAGTGCGACGCCATGGATTCAGGCAGCCGCGACCAGAGGAATACACCAGCGAGCAGCACGATGAGGATGAGGACAGCGGAAATAATAATAGTGGTTTTGGTAGACATCTTGAGGGCCTTCTTTCTGGATGATGAGGTAAGCCATATTATAGTCTGCTTTTGAGCGCGGTGCGACTGGGGTACAATCTTAAAAATGAATATTGAGGCGTACACAATGAAAACGATTGGCTTGATCGGCGGTATGAGTTGGGAGTCTTCACTCGAGTATTACCGCATTCTCAACGAGACGGTGAAGGAGCGCCTGGGCGGTCTGCATTCTGCGAAGTGCATCCTTTATTCGGTCGATTTCGCAGAGATCGAGGAGCTGCAGCACGCAGGGCATTGGGATGAGGCAGCGCACAAAATGGTTGAAGCCGGGTTAAGCCTGCAGCGTGCCGGGGCGGACCTGCTGGTGCTGTGCACCAATACCATGCACAAGCTGGCGGGCGATATCGAAGCCGGAGTGGACCTCCCGCTGCTGCACATCGCCGACACCGCCGCAGAGGCGGTCAAAGCTGCGGGCTTCAGCCGCGTGGGGCTGTTGGGTACGAAGTTCACCATGGAGCAGGACTTCTACCGGGGCCGGTTGACGGATCAACACGGTTTACAGGTGCTCATCCCTTCAGCGGAGGATCGCGAATTAGTCCACAGGGTGATCTACGGGGAGTTATGTCTGGGCGTCATCACGCAGGAGTCGCGGCGGGAATTCGCGCAGATCATCGCGAAGTTGGCAGCAACCGGCGCGCAGGGGGTGATCCTGGGCTGCACCGAGATCGAGAACCTGGTGCGCCAGCAGGACAGCCTGGTGCCGGTCTTCCCCACCACGCACATCCATGCGCAGGCAGCGGTAGATTGGGCGTTAAATCAATAGGGGCAATCCGGAAATTGCCCCTACCAGTTGAAAATCCAACCACGTAAACTTAATACGTCAACGTCTTGGCGTCTGCCTTCACCCGCTTCTTGAACACGATGTAGGTCCACACCTGGTAGGCCACCACCACCGGCACCATGATCGCGGCGATGATGCTCAATACCCTAAGCGTGTACGGCGAGGAGGCCGCATTGTAGATGGTCAGGCTGTTGGCGGGGTCGCTGCTGGAGAGCATCACGTTGGGAAAAAGCGCGACGAACAAGGCGGCGACGGTTAGTACCACTGCCAGGCTGGAGGTGATGAATGCCCAGCTTTCGCGTTTGCCTTCCATCATCACGCGTGAGATGATCATGGCGGCGGCAGCCAGCAGGGGCAGGATTAATGTCATCCAACCTTTGCTCGAGAAAGCGGACGGGGTGAAGAACAGCGCGGCGAACAAGCCTAGCGCGAAGACCAGCGCCGCGGTGAAGTACATCTTGGCGTTGGTTTGCGCTTTTACACGCAGACCATCGGTCAGCTTAAGGCTGAGAAAGCTGGCGCCGTGGAAGCAGAAAAGCATCACCATGGTCAAACCGCCAAGCAGGCCAATGGGGTTGAGCAAGTTCCAGAAGGTACCGGTGTACTGCATGTTTTGGTTGATCGGTACGCCGCGCACCAGGTTGGTGAACACCACGCCCAGAAGGAAGGCAGCCAAAAAACTGGAAATCGAGATCGCACGGTCCCAACCGTAGCGCCAGCGCGCAGAATCATGCTTGCTGCGGAACTCGAAAGCCACGCCGCGCACGATGAGCGCGAAGAGCAGCAGGAAGAAGCCCAGGTAAAATCCGCTGAACATGGTGGCATACCAGTGCGGGAAAGCGGCGAAGGTCGCGCCGCCGGCGACGATGAGCCACACCTCGTTGCCATCCCAGTGCGGGCCGATGGTATTGATGATAGCGCGGCGCTCGACATCCTTGCGTGTCAGCGCGGTCAACAGCATGCCCACCCCAAAGTCGAATCCTTCCAGGAAGAAGAATCCGCCATACAGCACGGCGATCAGGATAAACCACAGGATATTGAGGTCCATTATTTACCTCCCCGTTTCTTTGGTTTTTCAACACCAGCAATGGGCAACGAATCCGTTTCCACGGCGACCAGCCCCTTCTTTGCATATTTCAGCAGTAAAAAGAGATCGATTGCCATCAATGCGCCGTAGATGAGCGCGAAACCGATCAGGCTGATGAGCACCGATACAGGGGTCACACTGGTACTGACCGCATCTTTGGTCAGCATCAACCCATGCACCACCCACGGCTGGCGTCCGGTTTCCGTGAGGATCCAGCCAGTGGTATTGGCTATATATGGCAGGAAGATGATGCCCACCATCCAGCCGGAGCGTTTGATCCATTTCTCGGGATATTTCTTCCATGCGATGAACAGCGCTCCCGCTGCCAGCAGGATCATTAGTAAACCAACACCAACCATCACGCGGAAGGTCCAGAACGCTATCGGGATATTGGGGATGTAATTGCCTGGGCCATAAAGCTGTTCGTACCGCGCCTGCACCTGGTTGATCCCCTCGACCTCGCCGGAGAACCTGAAAAAGTATAGGAAGCTCAGCGCTTTGGGTATGGTGATCGTCCAGGTGGTCTGGCGCCCCTGTTGGTCGATACCAGCGATGACGTGAAAGTCTGCCGGGTCGGCTGTCTCATAATGGGCCTCAGAGGCAGCGGCAGCCATCGGCTGCACCTCGCGCAGGTACACGCCCTGCGCGTGACCTGCCAGTCCCACCCCCACCGCTGAGATCAACCCGATGATTGCGGAGTAATAGAAGGATTTTCTGAAAGCTTCGGGCTCGTGATTACGCACCAGGTGGTAGATGCTGAACCCCAGCACGAAGAACGATGCCGTGACCAGCCCGGCGAAGAAAGTGTGCAGGAAGAGGTAGAGCGCACGAGGGTTGGTCAGCAGCGCGCCGAAATCAGTCATCTGTGCGCGTCCATTGACGATCTCGTAACCGACTGGGTGCTGCATGAAGCCGTTGGCAAGCAGGATCCAGTACGCGCTCAGGTTGCCGCCGATGGCGACAAGCCACATCACCGCGGCGTGCAGCTTCTTTGAAATGCGTTCCCAACCGAAGATCCACACACCGAGGAAAGTGCTTTCAAGGAAGAAGGCGAGCAGCCCTTCCACCGCGAGCGGAGCGCCGAAAACATCCCCCACGAAGCGTGAGTATTCCGACCAGTTCATGCCGAACTGAAATTCCAGCACGATACCAGTGACCACGCCCATGGCGTAATTAATGAGGAAGAGCTTGCCCCAGAACTTGGTCAGGCGTTTGTACATCGGATTGCCGGTCTTCACATACACGGTTTCCAGGATGGCCAAGAACCATCCCAGACCTAGCGTGAGCGGCACAAAGAAAAAATGGTAGATTGTGGTGAGGGCGAATTGCCAGCGGGAAAGCAGAACAATATCCATATCAGTCTCCTTCGAGGAGGTTTAGTACAGGGCTAAATCGCAGGCCAAAAAGCCGGCAGGAATATGCGCAGCAGGGTGTCGAGCAGCACCGCGAGCAGCAGCAGGTTGCTGAATGACCGGTTGTGGTAAAAAGCGAAACCCGAGAACCAGGTCGGCCAGTACTGCCAGTCCTTGGGAGGTTCCTCGGGGCGCGGCTTGGTGTGTACGCCGATTGCATAGAGCAGGCGTTTGCCCGCGAAGAGCACGATCAGCAGTACTGGAGTGAAGTAGCGGGTGGCGAAGATCAGCACCAGGATGAAGATATAGATCAGCGCAAGCACCGCCATGTTGACGTAGCGCGCAGCTTTCTCGCCGATCACCACTGGCAGCGTGCCTACCTTGAGCTTTTTATCTTGGGGCGCCTTGTCGATGTGTTTGCCGAGGTTGATGCTAACCACGCTTAACCCCCACGGTACGCCGGCGAGCGCGGCTTGCCAGAAGTAGGTCATGTCGCCGCGGGCCAGCACCAGGTACACCGCTGCCACCATGATCGGTCCCCATACCAGGAAGATGGACAGCTCACCCAGCGCGATGTGCTTGAGCGGCCAGGTGTACAACAACAGCACCAGCGCGCCGATGATAATGAGGATGAGGATGTTGAGCGAAACGTGCGTGTAAAACAGGGCGAAGATGCCTGCCAGGATGGCGAGCGTACCGCTCACCGCGAACCAGCGGAATTGCTGCTCCTTGGTCCAAAACTTCTGGATCAATGGATGGACCCCGTACTGGGTGCGGAAGTAATTGTCTGTGTCGATGCCGCGGGAGAAATCGGTGTAATCGTTGAGGAAATTGTTGGTACCGTGTGCGATGAACAACCCGATCGTTGTAATCAACCAGGCGAGGATCGACATACCCCAGTTGCCATCAAAAAAACCGTGGCGGATAGCCAGCAGACCCCCGATGGCGCAGGAGTAAAGCGTGACGATGGTGACGCCGGAGCGCGTGGCGATCAGCCATTTGGAGATGAGATCCAGCCCGTCCCACTCCTCCTTGCTGTCCATCTTCACCAGGCCAGCCAATGCCCGCTTCCACATGGAGAAATTTATCTTCATCAAGACCCTCCCATATTACGATTTTACGATGGCGATTAACGTCAGGATGCAAGATGATTATATACAATTTTATTGTTGAAAGGTTAGTTATACTGACAGACTGGGAGCCAGACCGGGCTTGAACGATATTACCTGTTTCCCTGCATGTCTGGGGTGGAAGTTACTTGGAAAGTCGCGGGCAGGCGGATCAGGCGTGCGACGAAGAAATTGCTCGCGGCGATCAACACGCCCAGCAGGAAAACATATTGGAAGCCGAATTGATTCCAAATCACACCACCCAGCAGCGCAATGCTGATGGAAAATACGTGGTCAACGCTGACCGCTGCGGAGAGCGCCGGCTGTATATCCGCCGGGTCGAGCGCGATCTTCTTCATATAGGTAGAACGCGCCATGCCGACTGAGAACAGCATCTGGTCGAGCAGGTAGCACACGCAGGTGATCAGGAAGGCGGTGTTTTCCGAAAAGACCGAGCGCGAGAAACCGTACCCCACGCACACGAACACCAGCGCCACAGCCTCGGTGGTCAGCACAAAGCGCTCACCGAACTTGTCGATGGTCTTGCCCAGCAGCGGCTGAAAAAGGATGCCGATGATGCCACCGATGGTGTACAGCGTGGCGAGGGTCTGGGTGGGCTTGTTGAATATGGTGACGATCACCCACGGGGCGAAGGTAATGAAGATCTGCTTGCGCGCGCCGGATAACACAGAAAGCGCATAGTACAGCGAGTATTCCTTGCGCAGCTTGAGGAAGGTGCGTGGCGCGGCGGAGCGTTTGGGCTGCATCATGAACATCAGCACCGCGGCGGCAAGGAACACGACCGCAGCAATGGTGAAACTGGTCTGGTAGTTGAAGTTGAGATATTTGAACCCGATGAAAACGATGAAGCTGCCCACGATTGTGGCGGCGTTGCGGATGGCGTTCAACTGTCCCAGGCGGTGACCGGTGCGGCCATCAGACGCCAGCTCCATACCCACCGTAGTGGAGACCGGCATGAACAGGTGGTTGCCCAGGCTGTAAATGAATAGGAACACCACCATGGTCAGGTAATTTGTGGATGAAAACCCGATCAGAAAGATGCCCACCGCGGCGAAAATCATCGCTGCGCCGCCCAGTCGGCGGCTGCCGAGGAACCACAGTGCAGCCGAGACGAACAGCGTGATCACGCCGGGAAACTCGCGTGGAAATTCGAGGAAGGAGCGTTGAAAGCCGTTCAGCGCGAATGTGTCATTGAGAAAGTTGTTGAGCGATGAATCCACCAGGCTGCCCGCCATGCCGATGGCAAAAGAGGCGATGATGAACAACGCCAGTTCACGCGGCAGGCTGCGGAAGCGGGATTGGAGGGACAGCGAGTTCAAAGCGCGGCGTTCACTTATCGATTGTCAGATTGGATCAGGTGTTTCAAGCCTTCTATTGCCACCTTGATGACGCGATCCGCGTCGAATTCAGCCATGTGCTTGGCTGCGTCGTCATCCTCCACCTCTGCCAGGTCAAATTCATTGATCACCTGCAGGGCGGCGCCGGCGCGCTTGCGGTAAATGGCGCACAGGATGAACAACGCTGCGGCTTCCATCTCTGAGGCGAGAGCGCCGGCAGCGATCCAGGCGTTCCAGCGGTCTGCGAGATGCTGCGCCATGGGCATGCGTGCGCGCTCCACCTCGCCGTAAAAGGAATCCTTGGACTGGCAAACCCCGGTGAAGGCTTTCACCTCCAGGTCGGCGGCGCCGGCGATCAGCGCGTTGACCACCTCAATATTCGCGACCGCCGGGAACTCCATGGGGAGGTAATGAGAGGTGGTGCCTTCGTCGCGGATGGCAGCCGTAGCGACCACCACGTCGCCGGTGTGCACGGTCGGCTGCATGGCGCCGGAGGAGCCGACGCGAATCAATGTGTCCGCGCCCGCTTCGATCAGTTCCTCGACCGCGATGGCGGTGGAGGGGCAACCGATGCCAGTGGAAACCACCGAGACCTTCTCGCCCTGCAGCGTGCCGGTCCAGGTGACGTACTCGCGGTTCTGCGCCACGAAATGCGGTTGGTCGAAATACTGCGCGATCTTTTCGCAGCGGGCCGGGTCGCCGGGCAGCAGTACGTAGCGGCCGATGTCGCCTTCTTTGATATGCAGGTGGAATGCCTGACCTTCTTCGTTTTTCATGAATGACCTCTCTAAAAAGGGGTGAGTTGAATTATAGCAGGGTTAAGAGATCGATTGATAGGATGCGCTGACATTTAATTATTTCTAGAATAAAAAGGGGGGCACAGCACGCTGTGCCCCTATGAAAACCTTTATATGTCAAATTGTCTTGATGCCGTAATTGTCGGCCAGCACTTGTTCGAGGCTGGGCTGGGTGCTGAGCAGGTCAGTGATGTGGTGCTGGCAGGCAGCTTTGATTAACAAATCGGGCTCACCCTGCATTACGCAGCGCATCTTGTTGCCTTCGATGCGCAGGTTACGCAGGTTGGGAATGTCTTTGAAGGTCTCTTTTGTCACCGTGTCGGCGAAGCGCATTTCGATCACCCGCACTGCGCGGGCGCGAAGCTGGGTGCCGCGCTCAATGGCTACCAAACGTCCGCGGTGCAGGATGGCGACCCGGTCGCAAATGCGCTCCATCTCGGGTAGTGAGCGGGAGGTAATAAATACCGTGCGTCCTGCTTCGCGCACCTCAGCGATCAAGCGGTAGAACACATCCTGGATGGCGGGTTTGAGTTCGTAGGTGGGCTCATCAAGCACCAACAGTTCGGGGCGCGGGATGAACGCCAGCAGCAGGTCGAAAACCTGGCGGTCGTGCGAGGAGAGGGTGGCGGCGGGCTGCGCCAGGTCGAGGTCGAGCTGTTCAGTCAGATCCTGGATGTCCGTCCACAGCATGCCGCCCGGGGTATGCCCCTGCGAGCGAAGCAGTTCCGCCACAGTGTGGCGGCTTGGGGAAGGATAGTTGCCGGGGTAAAAACCGGCGCGATCGCGGATCTGCCTTGATTCGCGCTGAGGGTCCAATCCGAATACGGTCAGGTTGCCGCTGGAGGGACGTATGTAACCAGCCAGTAAACTAAAGAGGGATGTTTTTCCGGCGTGGTCGTTGCCGAGCAGACCGAAGATCTCGCCCGGTTCAACTTCAAATGATATATTTTCAATTCCCTGGCGGTGGCTGTATTTCTTGGATACTTTTTCCGCTTTGATGACAAAATAGCGCATACCGGCCTCCCAGTGCAAGTCTGACCCCGCAGTGACGGGGACGAATATTGGTGAGCTGTAACCGTAATGCCGGAGTAAGAAAAACCGGCTGGTAGCGGAAGCACCAACCGGCGATACGAACAGATCTGAAGATCAGGTAAACCTGATCAGGCGGGTACTTCCTTTGCGCGCAACCCAGAGGGTCTGCGGCGCATTATTCAATTGTGCCAACCTGGATGACTTTAAGCTTCCCCTACGACTAAGGGGAGGCACATCCTTAGAGCCATCCGTTTCTTCCGAGTGCATTTGTTTCCCTTTCTGCTTAATAACTTGGCTGCGATTAAGCTGTTGTTCAATATATCGATTTTAAATATTCCAATCCTGTCTGTCAATAGGATTAAAGGACCGAATCGCCGGGATTTCAGTCACGCGTTTTGCGGTACTCGATTTCGCCGCCGATAGATTGGATCTCCTCGAACCCATTCTTCACCAGCACCTTACGCGAGGCGATATTGCCTGGCTGGGTGAAGGCCTTCACCTCGCGGCACTCGGGGTGCGCGAACGCCCAATTTACCAGCGCCCTGATCGTTTCGGTCATATACCCTCGCCCCTGGTAGATGTGGTCGATGCTGTACCCGAGCTCAACTTTACCATCACCGGCAGGCACCCCTTTGAAACCGGCCAGCCCCAGCGCCAGGTTGTCACAATCCAGCACCACCAACCAGTAAGTGCACCATGGGTACAACTCAGGCGGCAGATCGTGCATGACGACCAGTTTTTTATCGATGGCTGCTGCAGCCTCCCCGGTCATCAGGTCAGCGATGATGGGTACGTTCAAATCCACAGACAATTGCTTGATGGATGCCAGTCCGGTCTCCAGGTTCTGCCGAGTAAGGGGGATGAGCGTTAAGCGTTCGGTCTTGATCATTCTTCTCCAGTCCATTTGTAATACTTAAAATTAAGTCTAACAAAGCGTATAACGAAAGTCAATCACGCAGGTTTTGCTATAATCACCTCATTCACCCGATCAAAAGAAAGGGAATTTTCCAATGACATCGACTGTTTATTATGGGTCTCCGCGCCAGGCACGCCTCGAAGCCAATGAATCGCTGCCTGCCAAGCTTGACCTCATCCTCGAGCAGCTGCACCTGCGCGACCGGGTCAAGGGCGAGAACGTATGCCTCAAACTGCATGTTGGCAACAATATCGGTTACTCCACCATTCACCCCATCTTCGTGCGCAAAGTGGTGCAGGTAATCAAGGACGGCGGCGGCAAGCCGTTTATCGTCGACGTCGATTGGGACGTGAAAGGCTGCGAGTCGCGCGGCTACACCAGTGAGGTGCTTGGCTGCCCGGTGTACCCCAGCGCGGGCATCAAAGAAAACTACTATTACACCCACGAGTGGGAATACAAGAACATTAAGACCTGGAAGGTCGCCGGGCTGGTGGAAGACGCCAGCTTCCTGGTGAATTTTGCCCACGTCAAAGGCCATCCTTCCTGCAGTTACGGCGGGGCGTTCAAGAACATCGCACTCGGCTGCATGGTTGGTGAAACGCGCAGCCAGCTGCATGACACCAACCACTATGACAAGTATTGGTTCAAGGAGTTGTGCCCCGACAAGAGCGTAATGCAGCAGATCGCAGACTCATGCCCCTTCGGCGCGGTGGTGATCGACCGCCATGACCCCGAGGAGATGCACGTACACTTCGAGCCCTGCACCCAGTGCATGCGCTGCCAGACGGTGGCGCCCGCCGGCAGCCTGCTCATCCAGCCGGTAAACTTTCATTCGTTCATGGAGGCGATGGCCATCTCCACTGCCATCACCCTCTCCACCTTCGAAAAGCACAAGGTCACTCACATGGCGCTGGCCACGCACATGACCCCCATGTGCGACTGCTTTGGCTTCACCACCATGCCAGTGATGCGCGATGCCGGAATATTCGGTTCGGATGACATCGTGGCCCTCGACAAGGCGATCCTGGATATGACCGCCGACTCACCGCTGTACCTGGATAACTTGCCCACCAGTATGGAAGTTCAGCCAGAAGCGGGGCATCCTTTCGCGCAGCTGCACGGCAAGTTCAAGGACCCGTATGTGGTGTTGCGCTACGCCGAAAAACTGGGCGTGGGCAGCCAGGACTATGAACTGGTGGATGTGCAGCCTGTGGCGGACCTGGGTCCGCAATCCAAGGGATTCTACATCTCCGCCAATTAAGACGGGTGTGTTTGTAACTCAAACAGGGCGTTGCTACAGCGCCCTGTTTTGTCAGGTCATCGACTCTGTTCGCTGATCAACGACCAGTGCCTGCTGCAGTTTGATCAATACTTCCTTGCGCTGTTTGAGCATATCCTTGTAGTTGATGTTGTCAGTACCCGCGATCTCCACCCTGAGGTCGGAAACGCAGGAATCCAGTAACTGTAAAAGGATCAACCTTTCATCTTCCGACAGTTGCAGTTGGATCATGACCCCTCCTTTCAGGGTTAAAAACGCCGTCCCGGGTGAGGACAGCGTGATGATGCACTGGCAACGAGACGGCTATCATGGATGCGTTCTGCTTACTTTCAGTATAGAAAACTGGCGGGTGGAAGTCAATAGGCAGCGGATCAGTTTGTGAGATCAGATCGGCATTTCGTACACCCGATAGCGGCGCAGGTGCTTCACCCCTAGCTTGAGCAGGGCATTGTTCATGCGGTCGTTATCTTCCAATACGTAATTGATCTCCAATCGCAAGCGCGGCGAGTAGATGGCTTCATATGTTGCCTGGTAGAGCAATGTGTCGATTGCTCGTCCTTGGTACTCGGGAATGACGCCCAGCGCCCACATGCGGTATTGCGTCAGGCGCGGCAGGCCGGTCAGCAGCTTGAGCCAGCCAAAGGGGAGGAGCCGCCCGTTGAGTCCCTTGAGCAGCAAGTTCACATCCGGCAAGCTCATGGCAAAACCGATGGGTCGTCCGCGCTCCTCCTCCTCGGCGATGAGCAGCGCGCGCGGGTGCACGATCTGCTTCATATCCCGCGCCATTGCCCGTGCTTCCGCCTCGGTCACCGGGTAAAAGCCCCAGTTGTCGCAGATGGATTCGTTCGCCAGGCGGGTGATGGTGAGCACGTCCTCCTCCAGGCGTTGCATGTTCACCTGGCGGACGCGCACCTTGTAGCGCTGACGCACTTTGTCCGTCAGCAGCAGGATGCGCTCCGGCACGCTGTACCCTTCGCGCGCGTCGATGACGTACACCAACAGGTCGTTGGCTTTATGTAAACCAAGCTCACTGAGCAGGTCGTTGTAATATGGCGGATTGTACGGCGCAAGGATCACCGGAGCTGGCTCGAAGCCCTCCACCACCAGACCCCATTCCTGCGAGGCGAAGCTCCACGGACCGCGCATTACCTGCATGCCCTGCGCGCGCAGCCAATCCCGCGCCGCGATGAGCAGCCCTTGCGCCGCCTCTGCATCGTCGATGCACTCGAAGGAGCCGAACAGCCCAATGGGCTGCTGCCAGTGTTCCAGCGCCAGGTGGTCAATAAACGCAGATATTCGCCCGACCACCCTGCCTTTGTCACGCGCGAGGAAGAGCGCGTACCGGCAATGCTCAAGCATGGGGTTCTTCGCCGCGTCGTACTGTGCCCGCTGCTCAGAGCGCAGCGGCGCGATCCACAGAGGGTTGTCGTGGTAAAGCTGGTAAGGCAGGTCGATGAACGCCTGCAAGTCGCGCTTGCTCGCGACAGGGGTGATTTGCATCAGGTTCCTCCACCAGGTGCGTCTTGGAATGCGTTATGCTTTTCGCGCCGTCAGGATCAGGTTGCCGCTGGTTTCCGGTTGGAAGGCTTCACCCTGCATGCTGCCGAGGGTGCGGATGTCGTGAAACCCCGCGTTTGTGAGCCCCTGCTCGAGCTCGGCTTGAAGCTGCGGACGCAGGATGGTGCTGGCTACCCCGGCTTGCCAGGCTGAATCCCGCTCACGCTTGAGGGTGACAATGTTGAACTGGATCAGCCCGCCGGGTAGAAAATCGTAGAAGCGCTGGAAGACCCATTCCTTTTCGCTTTCGCGGTGCGCCTGAGGCTCCATCCAGCGCTGCTGCTGGCGCATCACCAGGTCGAAGTTGCGATTCTGGATGAGCGCCATACCGCCCGGGCGCAGTACGGCGGCGAAGTCACGCAGCGCGCGCGTCAGTTCCAGCTTGCTGGTGAGGTGCGGCAACGAGTTGCCCAGGCAGAGCAGCAGGTCGAACTGCTGCGCGCCGAAGGTCGCCGCCATGTCGCCCAGGCCGGCAGCCGCGAAGCGCACCTGCACGCCCGCTTTGCGCGCATTGTGCTCGCCGACCTCCACCATTTGTGGAAATAGGTCCGCTGCGCTGACGCGGTGCCCGCCCTTGGCCAAGGTGACGGCGTGCATGCCCGTGCCGCAGGCGGTGTCGAGAATGTCGAGCGGAGTTCCCGCCGGTTTTTGCAGCAACGCAGCCTGCTCTTCGATGAAGGGCATTTCGTAAAACAGGCGCTCCTGCCAGTTCACGAAACGGTCATAATCGCTGGAAAAGCTCTGGTACATCTTATCCTCCTCGTTGTGACCGGTCTGGCACCGATCCAGTCAAGTTCATATACAATAACAGAAAACAGGTGCATCCTACAATAGCTGTGAACATACGGAACGAATTTCACAGTGCATGCGTCATAGGGCTGAAGGCATCCGAGGAGGACGATATGCATAAGACATTCACGTACATGACAGCCTTGGCTGTGCTGGTGTTGACCCTCACGGCATGCGGCGCCGGCACTGTCAGGCTGGATGCGGGGCACAACGGCGCGAGCGTTGAGGTGAACAGCGGTGAGCGCATCAGCATCACGCTGGCGGGCAACCCAACCACCGGGTACAGCTGGGAGCTCGTTGATTTTGATGAGGTGGTGGTCGAACTGGTGGGCGAGCCGGAGTACAAGAGCGACTCGAAACTTATCGGCAGCGGGGGCGCGTACACCTTCACGTTGAAGGCGCTCGCGCCGGGGGTGACCACGGTGAAGCTGGTCTATCAGCGCTCCTGGGAGACGGACGTGGAGCCGATGGAGGTGTTTGAGGTGACGCTGAACGTGAAATAGCGTGATGACCGTTCCCCAAATGATCGGAATGGTGCGCCCGGGTTGGGGATCGCCACGCCGCCATTAACGCGGCTCACGATGACAGCAGGTTAGGGATCGCCACGCCGCCAATAACGCGGCTCGCGATGACAGCAGGTAGAAGTGTGGAGCGTCCGGGGACGCACCTTACGTTTAAACTATCGGGTTACCTTACGCATGGTTTCGATAACTATTGAAACGAATCAAAAACGAATCGACCCATCCAATTCAAATTAGTTTACACGCGAAAGGTGAAGGCACTGATGGTTTCGATAACTGCTGATTCAAATCAAAACAAATCAATGATGAAGGTAGAAAGGGGTTGTGAAGGAATATGGATTTATTAAGGTGCGCTAATAACAGAACATAAGTTCTAATATTATTATACACCACTTGTCAAGCCCCTTATGAAGCTCGTCCACGTTTATTCGGGACAAGATAAGAAAGAAATGGGATCAACAAGCGTTCGCACACAACCCATTATTAAAGCATGGTGTTAACGCGACTTACGTTTTAACTTTTACGCTTCAGAACAACAAAAAGCCCGATCATTCTCTCTACTGAGAAAAATGTCGGGCGGAAACGACTGAATACCGGCTTATTTAGTTGTTGAGGTTAGGATAGCACAAAAAACCAGAGATCAAAAATCTTTTGGAAGCAAAAGACTATGTTCAACGAGCATCGGTTTCAATTCTAGAATCTTATTTGCAATAATTTCTATCTGTTTTTGATCTTCCACTGGCAAGGCATTCTTTTCCAGAGATTCAAATTGTCCAATCGCGTTACACCATTCTGTATCAAAGTCTAGTTTTTCAAATTCACTCATTTCATTCCACACCGGGGAACAATCAAGATATTCTTCAATCACCCCAAGAATGTTGTTAATTTTTATTTGAGTTGAAATTAGCGCAGCCATTTAATTTCTTTTCGATTTGGACTTTCAAGAATTTTTTCCTGTGTTTCAGGTTTAAAACCAGTACTCCAATAAAAAAATACAGATATTCAAATTCCGTTTGGTATTTGAAGTTGCTTCTCCTGAAGTTTCGGAACGCGATCTTTTATCCGATCGCTTATATCAAGAAAAAGTCTTTTTTGGTCTTCTGTCATGACGAATTTTGAATAAATTCAAATTGACCAACAGCCTGATCCCAGTCAACCGAAAAATCAAGTTCTTCGGATTCTTCTGGATTTTTCCATTCTGGATACAATTCATCAAACTCCTTGATAATTCCATCCAGATTCTTCAATCTCCATTAAACCTCGTCTACCTCAACCATTTAATATTTTTCCTTCTTGGATCTGTCAATACTTTATTTATATCATCAAGATACATTCCGGTGACCCATTTTCCTTGCTTTATTCGATAATCAACCCAAACGCCTTCTGAACTAAAAAATCCGATCTGTCGGAGATTGTGTAGTTCACTAATTATTAACCGTGATTCTTTACCAAGAACAACTGATTGAAGGTTTGTATAATACCCTTCGACTGTCGTACCCACTGGCCACTCATTACCTTGTACTGCATGCCTCAAATAATGCACAACCCCGGTTGGAAGCTTATCTGCCGAATGGATAACTTAACCCTCCCAAATTAATCCGGCAATTCGTGAACCGCATTTTTCTAGATCGGATGAAAATCCGGCTATAGCTACTACTTCCCGGATCTTTTGTATCTCGCCCGGTGTCAACTCCCTAAGCCTAAGCCCTGCCACTCGCACCAGGTCATCCACCGAGTAATTACCGGCGTTCTTCGCCACGCCTATAAGCGCTCGCCTGGGGTACCACTCTACCCGGTTTACCCGCATATATGTCATTTGGAAAAAAACAGAAATATTATTACGAAAACAAACCACTTTAGAAATTTCATCCTCTCACCTCCAAAAGTTAACAACAAAAAGCCCGACCGTTCTCTCTACTGAGAAAAATGTCGGGCGGAAACGACTGAATACCGTCTTATTTAGTTGTTGAAGTTAGTATAGCACAAAAAAAATTTATTCTTCTTCAATCCGAATTGTTTGAATCTTCACCAACGGAAAATTCATCCAAGTAATTCCTCATATCTTCAAAATCAGTGTGAACTTTTACAAGAATAACTGAATCAACTGGAATTTTGGATAACCTGTCAACCATTCCTTCATCCTTTACCAAACAGTGCAATGATATGTGCTTTGGGAAATAATTGACTTTATCTAGAGTAGCAGAAAATGTAGAACCCAAGACAATCGATTTAGCCTTAGGATCAAACCTTTCAATTTTCATTTTCCTGGTTCTTAACTCTTCGCTCATTTCAAATCTCTCAATCGATCTTGAAGTGGCGGTAATCCGCTTATCGTTTTCCCTGTACCCCCAACCTTTATATAATCCATTTTTTCAAGATCAAAAATACCAATTTGATTATATTGCTTACCAAGATTAATGGCAAGTTCCCGGTCTTGAACTTCCCGGTCTTGAACTAAAACGACAAAATCGAGATATGTGACACCTTCATCTTGATTGTACCAAGTACCAATACCCACTTTTTGATTATGAGCCAAACCCTCATACTTGGAGATAAATTTTTTTATCTGTTGATCGGTTATCTCTTTTCCATTGATCGTAATAGAAATATCCGGGAATATCGAAACCGATCTGTAAGGTTTTCCGATCATATTACCATGATACAAACTGAAAGTTGTTCCATCATCCTTCTTGTGTAATTCCAGGATCTGATCAACCGCATCATCAATTGATATCAAATCTTTTACTGGATTTGCTTTATATTTTCTCAACCATTGATTTTTATCCAGCCCTAACTCCTTCAAGCTCTTCTCGTACCGCGTCCATCCCCATTGCGCATCATGCGTCCTGCCCACCAGCTCAGCCAGCTCAAACTTACCTTCCTTCCGCGCTGCACCCATGGAGCACAAAACGCTCCAGGGCAGGCCAGGCGCGGCACGCGATGACAGCAGTTCGAAGGAACTTGCGGCAGGGTGGCACCTTTCGTTTCCCTTATTAGCTATTTAGGAATTTTATAACTTCAGGTTCGAATTTCTGGATCAAAGCATCCAATCGCGCCAACCGATGCGCAAATTCCTGACGGAATTCTTCGCCGATGTCTTTAACCAGAGCATCATATCGTGCTGCTGGTAAGCCCATCGCGTTCGTGAAGAAATCGAGGATGGCATATTCAGACCAATCTTTATGCTCCAATGCTTCCGGCACATCAAACTCCCAGTAGGACTCCAAGCTGGAGAATTGGCTCTCGATTGCTGCTCGCCGCACTTCTCTTTCAACCATGTCATGCCTTTCAGAGGTTTGGTGCTTTGAAAACACCACAACTCAGAATACTTTCGTTTTACGGAAGCACCGATCCTCAATTGATTGGGATGGTGCGTCCGGGTTGGGGATCGCCGCGCCGCCAATAACGCGGCTCGCGATGACAGCAGGGTGCGGATCGCCGCGCCGCCAATAACGCGGCTCGCGATGACAGCAGGGTGCGGATCGCCGCGCCGCCAATAACGCGGCTCGCGATGACAGCAGGTTGGGGATCGCCGCGCCGCCAATAACGCGGCTCGCGATGACAGCAGGGTGCGGATCGCCGCGCCGCATCCCAGCGGCTCGCGATGACAGCAGGTTGGGGATCGCCACGCCGCCATTAACGCGGCTCGCGATGACAGCAGGGTGCGGATCGCCGCGCCGCCAATAACGCGGCTCGCGATGACAGCAGGTAGAAGTAAGGTGCGTCCGGGGAGGCACCCTACGTTATAACTGACAAATCGTAATCAAGAAATCGAAATAACCTTCATACTTCAAGTAAATAATTCACAATATTCTTGTGAATAATACCGTCTCGACTCATATCAAATTTATCAAGAGATAATACATACTTAGAATAATTATCATCGATCCCTTTAAATGCAGAAAATTCTCTGGAGATTGTCGCTTCATCAGCCAACAAGTACGAAACCTGGAAATAGGACTTAGTACCATCTTTTTGGCAAACAAAATCAATTTCCTGATTGTTATTATCACCAACGGTAACCTCGTAACCGCGGCATCGTAATTCATTGAAAATAATAGTTTCTAGAACAATCTGAATTTCACGCTCATTGTTTCCAACAACCGCTTGCCTAAGACCATGATCTTCGACATAAAACTTTTCCTGAACTTGAAGAATTTTCTTCCCCACCAGGTCTTCTCGCTTAACCCTAGATAAAAGGAAAGCCTCTTCGCATGCTAATAAATATTCAAGAATTGTATCGACGGCGACTTTACGCCCTTCGTTTTTAAAGTATTTCATGATACTAGTTGCCGAGAAAATTTGTCCCGTGTTAGCGATAACGAAACGAATTAACCTGTCAAGCAGGTCTACGTCCCTTAGGTTATTGTGGGTGATGATATCTTTGATTACTACCGAACTATAGATATCCCTTAAATACTGCATCGAGGGTTCGTAATCAAAACCAAGCAGACTCAGGAAGGGCATTCCTCCAAAAGTAATGAATTTTCGAAATAAATCGTCAAGTATAAGCTCACTGTTTTCGAAATGTTGAGTAAATTCTGAGAAACTGAACGGGTGGATCTGAATTTCGATGTACCTGCCCGCCAATAAAGTAGAGAGAGCACCTGACAGCAAGGTTGCATTTGATCCTGTTATATAAATATCAGTGTTGTGGTCAACCAGGAATGAATTTACTGCTTTCTCCCAACCCTCTACTTGTTGTATCTCATCAAAGAAAAGATATGTCTTTTGGGATTGTGATTGGTGAAATGCGCTAACTTTTTCAATTAGGATGTCCGCGCTAGTAATATCAAAAAACTCTGATGACTCAAAGTTAACATAAAAGATTTGATCTGGATTAACCCCTGTAGAAAGCAATTCTTGCTGAATCATTCTCATGATTGTGGATTTTCCAGCCCTACGGATGCCGGTAAAAATCTTGATTACCGGTTTGTTGAAAAAGGGTCGAACTTTTGACATATAACGATTTCTAATGATCATTTATATCTCCTTACATATCGATTATAATCGATAAAAACCAAAGAAACAACAGCATATCGATTATAATCTATAAAACGCGCGAAAACCGACCTTTTATCGACCGTAATCGACAAAAAACCCAAAATTATCCCGCCTCGCCATTGCCCCGGTTAACCCTGTTAATACTTGGAACTGCTCGAAGTGTTTGAGGTAACGGTGAAGGTGAAATAGCGGGATGACCGGTTCCCATTTGATTGGAATGGTGCGTCCGGGTTGGGGATCGCCGCGCCGCACCCATGGAGCATAAAACGCTCCAGGACAGGCTCACCGCGGCTCGCGATGACAGCATCTAGAAGTAAGGCGTGTCCGGGGACGCACCCTGCGTTATAACTCGCGATGACAGTTAACATAAAACCCCCGAGAGGGGGTCTTGTACTTTCTGGCGGGGAGGGGGGGATTCGAACCCCCGGTCGAGTTTAAAGCCCGACAATCACTTAGCAGGCGATCCCGTTCAGCCACTCCGGCACCTCCCCGTGTATTCAGTTGTCCCCGGCGTTCAAGGTCTGGCGGAAGGGGAGGGATTCGAACCCACGTTGGCTTTCACCAAACCTGTTTTCAAGACAGGCGCCTTAAACCACTCGGCCACCCTTCCATAATCTCGCGCAGGGATTGTCATTTTATCATGACTGACAGGCGCGGGCAAGGAATCCGTTATGCGCCGCCCGCGGGCGTGTAAAAGCCCACCTCAGCGCCCGTGTCGCGCGAGAGCGTCTCTGGCGGGAGCTTTGCCAACCGCAGGGCTACCACCAGGTCACCCGCCGCGCCTGAGGCGTTGAACACCACCAGCAGGATCAGCAGATAACGCCATTGCCCACCGATGAACGGCAGCAGCGCCAGCCCGACCGCGGTAATCGCGACCAGTGGCAGCAGCGTGGCCAACATGAACTGGCGGCGAGGCAGATACCATTCACCGGGGCTGGCCGAAGCGTAGTACCATTTGAATTCAAACTTTGGCGCTTCGCCGGTGGTAAGCCAGAAGACCAGCCCATGCAGTCCTTCGTGCACGATGAGCATGACGACTGTCACCAATAGGATACCCCCCAGAAGCCCAAGCAGGTCTCCGGTCGCGAAATCAAGTCCGCCTGAGAGGTTGGGACGTATGATAAAGGTGATGGAGGCGATCACGATCAACGGCAGCGCGATGCTCCACACCAGCATGGGTACAAGGTCGGCCACCTTGTGAATCGAGACTCCCCCGGCGGGCGCGTAGTTGGGGGGCAGTTCTTTAACGGGTTTGAGCATAAGGATCTCCTCGATGTAGTATCATTTTAACGCATCAGGGATACAAGTTGGAGAGGAGCGCGTTATGGCAGAGGGAATCTTGCGGGCAAGGCGGGCATTGATGTACGTGCCCGGCAGCGACGAGGGCAAGCTGGCGAAAGCGGCGGGGCTGGATATCGACGGGGTGATCCTCGACCTGGAGGATGGCGTGGCGTTCAACCGCAAGGACGAAGCGCGCGGCAGCATCCGCCAGGCGCTGAAGGCGCTGGATTTTGGGCGCAGCGAACGCCTGGTGCGCATCAACCCGTTGTATAGCGGGCGGGCGCAGGAGGACCTGCGCGCGGTGCTGCCCGGCAAGCCGGACGCGATCCTCATCCCCAAGGCGGACAGCCCCGAGATCGTGCGCGAGGTGGACGCGCTCATCAGCGTGGGGGAACGGGAGCGCGGCTTCATCCCCGGCGGCATAGCGCTCGCGCTGCTCATCGAGAGCGCGGCGGCATTTGTCCACCTGGCGGCAATCTGCCAATCCAGCCCGCGCATCCAGGCGCTGATCTTCGGCGCGGAGGATTTCTGCGCGGACACCGGCGCGACGCGCACGCTCGAAGCCCGCGAACTGCTCTTTGCACGCAGTTCACTGGTGATGCACGCGGCAGCCTTCGGCATGCAGGCTATCGACATGGTGCAGGTTAATTATCGTGATATGGAATTGTTGGAGCGAGAATGCTGCGATGCGGCGCAGCTGGGGTTCGCCGGAAAAACCGTGGTGCACCCGGGGCAGATCGAGACCGTGCAGCGCCTGTTCACACCGGATGAAGAATTGGTAGCCTACGCCCTGCGCGTGGTCGAAGGCGCGCGCGAGGCGCAGGGCTCTGGCAGTGGGGTGTTCACGCTGGACGGCAAGCTGGTGGACCTGCCCGTGGTCAAGCGCGCGGAGAACATCCTGGCACGCGCCCGGGCGGCCGGGGTGGTGGAGTAAGGATCAGAGCAGGTACTAAGAAACAGAACCAGCTCCTGGCTGGGAAGGCCGGAATTTTTGTTTTGAATTGTGTTTTGAATTGTTACCAAACTGGTAACTCTGTGATATAATTTTTGCATGAGGATCATCAGCCGGCGCACGCTTCGTGTTTTCTGGGAAAAACACCCGGACGCCTGCGTCCCATTGCAGACCTGGTTTCACGATGTGCAACTCGCAACCTGGAACTCACCTGCTGATATCAAGAAAGTTTATCAGAATGCCAGCTTCGTGGCGAACAATCGGGTTGTGTTCAACATCAAAGGAAATCGCTACCGGATAGTGGTGATGGTTGTATTTCAATACGGCGTGGTCTACATACGTTTCGTTGGAACACACGAGGAGTACGACCGGATCGATGTTACTACGATCTAAGGAGTAGGAAAATGGAAATCAAACCCATTCGCAATCAAGCTGATTATGACGCCGCATTAGCTGAAATCGAGCGTTTGATCGATTCTCAACCCGGCACCCCCGATGGTGACAAGTTGGAAGTTTTAGTTACCTTGGTTGAGGTTTACGAAGCCAATCACTTCCCCATCCCCGAGCCGGATGATCCGGTGCAGGTGCTGGAATATTACATGGAGAGCCGTGGACTAAATCGTTCCGATCTGATTGCGTACCTGGGGAGTAAGGAACGTGTTTCCGAGGTGTTAAACCGCAAGCGGGGACTATCGCTTCAGATGATCCAGCGGTTGCACGCTGGTCTCGGTATTCCCGCGAATCTACTGATTGGAAATATTACGCGTAAGCCGGCTGCCAGCGCCAAATCGCGGCCAGCGTCAAGTGCATGCCTGTAATAGTCACCGCTTACGGAAAATGCAAGACACCCACCACTCGCCCGCGCCGCCGGGGTGGTGGAGTGATCCCCCTAATCACTAATAACTAAGTACTAATCACTAATCACTAATTACTAAACTTTCAATCTTCCTTGTACGGCAGCACCTGCGCGCGTTTGGGGGCGGCGCCGTGCACTTCGAAGATGTACGCCAGGCGTCCGAACTGTACGAGGTCGCCGTGTTCCAGGCTGACCCCGCGCGTGGAGACGGGGGCGTAATTCACCCAGGTGCCGGAAGCCGAGCCAGCATCGGCGATGCGGTAGCCGCCTTCGGCATCCTTGTAAATGCGTGCGTGGCGGGGGCTGACCGAAGGGTGCAGCAGCACGTAATCAGCTTTCTTACTCTCCGAGCCGATCACCAGCTCCTCTTTACCCAGTGGGATCTCGAGCAGGTATTCCACGCCCTCAGGCGCGGCGGATTTTTTCTGCAGCAGGCGCGCGGGTGCCAGTCCCAATCCGCGGATGATGGGCCATCTCACCGCCCGTTCGGGTTTTTCTGGTGACAGGGTGTATGTACCTTCAATGCTCACCGGCTGGGTCACCGGGTCATGCTGCTGACGGGCTTTACGCCTGGGCAGCCGCCTGCGCGCAGCGCGGATGAGCATGAGCAACCCGCCGATGACCAAGACCAGCAGCACAACACCGACCACGATATTCACCGGGTTCATCAGGTTGAGCAGGCGGTCCCACAAGCCCAGCGACAGGTCTTCCACCGTCACCTGCACCGGGATCTCAATGGTCTGCCCTTTCAACCCGGCGATGTCCTCAATGTACACCTGCACCGAATGGGTCGCGCTTTCTGTGTAAGCCGAAATATCCCAGGTGTATGTGGTGAAGGGAGCGCTGGTGATCTCGTCCGTAAGTTCGCCATCCACGAAGAACCGGCTGACTGCCAGGTCGCGCGGCATCCCATCGGGGAACTCGACCATGATCTCCAGCTCGACATCGTTGGGCGTGAGCACCGCGTCACTCCTCTTTTTCGCATCGCTCCAGCTGCGGATAATCTCGGCTGGCGGCGATAGGAAGATGGGGTTCGGCGGGGAGATGAGATAGGAATAGGTGACCGGCGCGGATTCCAGGCTGGTTTCGCCGCGGGTGATGGTCAACACCAGCTGATACTCTCCGCTGACGTTGGCTTTGGTTTTGTAAGCAAGTTTGTAAAAGTAAGACAGCGGCTCCAGCCAGTCGCGCAGCGCAGGCAGCTCCTCTGCGCCGCTGAAGAGGAAGAGCCGCCCACCAGTATCCTGTGCGAATTGCTCAAGGCGCAGCGTTTGCGCAAGCCCGGCGTAATCGGTGGGACCGATGAGCCAGATGAACACGTGGATACCGTTGCTGCTGGCGCGGGTGATGATCTCCTGCAGCCCGGTGAACTGGGACTCTGTCGGCATGGGCGTGATGAAGAGCACCGCGCTGGTTTTTTGGTTCTGCAGGTTTACGCTCAACGCGCTGTCGACCGCAATGGAGAGGCTCGACATACCCGGCGTCATGCTTCTCAGGTCTGGCTGGTAGGCTTCGAGCGCGCTCTGCCAGGCTGCCTGATCTGTCGATGAGAAGGTTAATGGCCCCTGGTTGGTGACCAGGCTGAACTCGTTGGTGGTATCCACCGGGTTGGCAGCTATCCAATTGAAAAGCGCGGTCTTAATACGGTCGAAGCGCGAAACCCCGGAGAAGCGGTTGGCGAGGGTTGGACCCTCGTTGACGGCAACGAAAAAGCGCACGCCGGTTTGCGCGAGCTCAAGCTCATATTCCGGCAAGGTTGCGCCATTCTCGCTGATGCGCAGCTCGCCAGGGCGGAGGTTGCGCATAAAATCACCCGCTTCGTCGTAGGCGCGGAAACTGGTGCTCACCAGCGGGTAGGCGCTGGTATCGGGGGGTGTGACGGTGATGCCGGGAGCTTCCTGCGCGGCTGCCGGGGTGAATAGCATAAGCAGCATACACGCCGCTATGAGCAGTATAAAGATCGAGCGAAAAGTGTGCCGTACTATGAGAGGTCTGTCAATCATCATTCATGATTGTAAGCGAAAAATCGTCGATTTTCCGTTTTGACGTGGATAGTGCATTAGGTTGAACCTTACTAAAATTCTGAGCTATTCCCACTCGATGGTGGCGGGCGGCTTGGAGGTGATATCGTACACCACGCGGTTGATGCCCTGTACTTCGTTCACAATACGGTTGGCGATCCTCCCCAGCAGGTCGGCGGGCAGCTGCGCCCAGTCCGCGGTCATGAAGTCATCCGATGTCACCGCGCGTAGGACGATGGTCTCATGATAGGTGCGCTGATCACCCATCACCCCCACAGAGCGCACGGGCAGCAGCGCGGCGAAGGCTTGCGCCAGTCTCGCGGCGCCGGGTTCGGGTTTGCGGTTGATCAGCCCGGCCTGCTCCAGTTCAGTGGTGAAGATGGCATCGGCGTGTTGCAGGCGCGCCACACGCTCAGGGGTGACCTCTCCCAGGCAGCGTACCGCCAGCCCCGGACCGGGAAAAGGCTGCCGCCACAACAGGTCAGCGGGGATGCCCAGCGACTCACCCAGCCGGCGCACTTCATCCTTGAACAGGTAGCGCAGCGGTTCGACCAGGGCGAACTTCATCCGTTCCGGCAGACCGCCCACGTTGTGATGCGATTTGATGCGCTGCGCCAGGTTGCGGTCGGGGGCAGAGGATTCAACCACATCAGGGTAGATGGTGCCTTGCACGAGAAAGCGCGGGTCGCCCGCGCGGGCGGCTTCCTGCTCGAAGGCTTCAATGAATTTCGCACCGACGATGCGGCGTTTTTCTTCAGGTTCGGTGATCCCCGCGAGCGAGGAAAAGAACAGCTCACCGGCATCGACGCGCGTGAAGGGAATACCGAGCTGCTGCCTTAATGTGCCTTCGACCAGGTTGGCTTCGCCCTGACGCAGCAAGCCGGTGTCAACGAACACCGCCCGCAGCTGGCTGCCGATGGCGCGATGCACCAGCGTGGTGGCGACCGTCGAATCGACCCCGCCGCTGACCGCTGAGATCACCTGGGCGTCACCAACCTGAGCACGCACCTTTGCGACGGCATCGGCGATGATGTTTTCAGGCGTCCAGGCTGGCTGCAGCCCGCAGATACCGAACAGAAAATTGTGCAGGATCTCCGTACCGCGCGGGGTGTGGTGCACTTCGGGGTGGAACTGCAACCCATAGAATCTACGCTGCTCGTCGCCCATGGCGGCAATGGGGCTATTGGCGGAGGTTGCCAGCAGTGAGAACGCGGGGGGCATCTGCTCCACATGGTCGCCGTGCGACATCCACACCGGTTGCGTCCCACTGGGCAAAAGCGGATTCTCCCTGGTCGTCTCCAGGTCGGTCAGGCCGTACTCTTTTTTAGTAGAAGCCGCCACCCTGCCGCCCAACGCCAGCGCGAGCAATTGCATGCCGTAACAGATGCCCAGCACCGGCAGACCGCTCTCAACAATGAAGGGTTGTAAGGTCGGTGCATTTTCCTCATACACAGAGGAAGGTCCACCGGAAAGAATGTAGCCAGCCGGGTCGAACGCGCGCAGGGTCTCCTGCGATGTGTCCCACGGGAAGAGTTCACAGTACACTTCCAGTTCGCGCACGCGGCGCGCGATCAATTGGGTGTACTGAGAGCCGTAATCCAGGATGGCGATCTTGTTTTTCATGGCTCCTGTGTTTTACTCGGCGAAAATGATCTGTCCGTCGTCCAAGCTGGTAATCTGCACCAGCGCTTCGACGGGTACATTTAGGTAAGCCAGTGCTTCGCGGCCGCCTTCGAAGGTTTTTTCTATCAGCGTGCCGATGCCAACGATGGTTGCCCCGGCAGCCACGGTGAGGCGCACCAACCCAAGGATTGTTGCGCCGGTGGCGAGAAAATCGTCGATGATCAGCACCCGCTCACCGGGTTTGAGGTATTCGGGCGAGACGATCAGTTCCACCTTGTTGCCCTTGGTGTGCGAAGGGGCGATTGTCAGGTATACCGTGTCGGGCATGGTCACCGGGCGGGTCTTACGCGCGTACACTACCGGCAAATTGAGGTGGCGGGCGGTCATCAGAGCGGGGGCGATGCCCGAGATCTCGGCGGTGAGGATGCGGGTGGGGGCGGTATCGGCGAAGAGGCGGGCGAATTCCCTGCCACACTCGTCCATTAAAACCGGGTCGACCTGGTGGTTGATGATGCTGTCCACCTTGAGGATGCCGCCGCCCAGGTTCTTCCCTTCATTAACTATACGTTTTTGCAATTCGAGCATGTGTTCCTCCCCGGTGAATAATTCTCATTTTACTTCACTTGGCGGTTTAGCATGCAAGTCGGCGTGTATGTTAGAATATTTTCCATGGATAACCCGCCGATCGTGCTCGCCTCCAACTCACCGCGTCGCCGTCAAATTTTAGCCTGGACCGAATTACCTTTTGTCTCCACCTCCGCGGATGTAGACGAAACCCCTTTGCCTGGCGAGGACCCGGCGCAGTACGTGTTGCGCCTGGCGCGTGAAAAAGCCCGCGCCTGTGAGCGTGAAGCAAGCTTTGGCGGGCTCATCCTGGCAGCGGATACGACTGTGGCGGATGGTGATGTGATCCTGGGAAAACCGCTTGATGCCGATGATGCGGTGCGCATCTTAAAAAAATTGCGCAATCGCACTCATGTGGTGCACACCGCCATAGTGGTAGGGATTCCCTCGCGCGGCACGATGCACTACGAACTGTGTACCACCGAGGTGAAGATGCGCCGTTATAGTGACGCAGAGATCGATGCCTATGTGCAAAGCGGCGATCCGTTCGACAAAGCCGGCGCATATGCCATCCAACATGCGGAGTTCGAACCTGTACAGAAGATCTCGGGCTGCTTCGCCAACGTGATGGGGCTGCCGCTGTGTCATTTTGAACGTTCGCTGCGCGGGCTGGGATTTGGCGTACGCAAGGGAGTGCCCTACCGCTGCATGCGTGAGTTGGCGTATACTTGCCCCATATTTAAACGTGTATTGGCCGGCGAGGACGTCGGTTGATCAACAGGAATAATAAGAACATGAAAAAATCGATTTGGCGCGTAATGGTCATCGCAGCACTGCTCTTGACCGCGTGCGGAAGAAATACTCCAACCAGCAGCCCAAGCGGTGAACCTACCGAAGCCGGGTTGCCCACACCGGTCATCCAGACCACCCGCATGCCGGATGCTGAACAGACGGTGCTCGGCTTCCTGGAAAAGTGGAACAATGCTGATTACAGCGGTATGTATGCCATGCTCGCCCCCACCAGCCGCGATGCGCTCAGCGAAGAGGATTTCATCAAAGCCTACACCAACGCGGCTGGCAGTATGACACTGGATCACATTGAGTACGGTATTCTCAGCACACTGGTCAATCCTACTACTGCCATGGTCGGTTACCAGGTGGTGTACAAGACCAATATGTTTGGCGATCTTATCCGCAAGATGGAAATGAGCCTGGTAGCTGAAAATGGCCAGTGGCTGGTGCAGTGGGAAAGCGGCTTGATCATGCCCGATTTGAGCGGTGGCAAGAAGCTCGCCCTCAGCATCGTTTCGCCGACGCGCGGAGATATCTATGACAACGACGGCGATATCATTGCGGCTAACGCGGATGCGGTGGCACTGGGCGTGGTGCCCAACCAGGTGGCGGATGACCAGGTCGGCAACCTGGCGGGTCTGCTCAGCCTGGTCACAGGCATACCCACCAATATGATCGTTGAAAAGATCAATACCGGCGGTGGGTCATATGTGCCGATCGGCGAGATCTCGGCTCAGACATACGCACAGCGTTATACCGCACTCAATTCCTTCTCCGGGCTGGTCATCAACGAATACACTTCACGCTATTACTACAACCAGGGGGTCGCCCCCCAGGTGACCGGGTACCTGCTGAGCATTTCACCGGAACAGTACGATGATTACCGTCAAAAGGGTTACGCCGGTGATGAAAAAGTAGGCGCGGCCGGCATTGAAAAATGGGGTGAAGATTACTTGCGCGGAAAACCCGCTGCTGAGCTTTACGTGGTGAACGCCGACGGCACCTATTCCACCATGCTCGGGCGGTCTGACCCGCAGGCAGCCGACACGATTTACACCACCATCGATAAGGACCTGCAAATCCTGGTGCAGAAAGCACTGTATGGATTTACCGGGGCGATCGTGGTGACCGAGGTGGATACCGGGCGCGTGCTGGCAATGGCTTCATCGCCCAGTTACGATCCGAACAACTTCCTGCCACAGAATTACAACAGCCAGTGGGTGCTTGGCGATTTGGTCAATGACCAGGGTTTTCCGTTGTGGAACCGCGCCGCGCAATCCGCTTATCCGCTGGGATCGGTATTCAAGCTGGTCACTACCGCGGCTGCGTTGGAATCCGGCTTGTACACGCCTGAAACCAGGTACGAGTGCACCAGCCAGTTTACCGAACTGCCCGGATTCGTGGGCAATGACTGGACTTATGACAAGGAATTGCCGCCCTCCGGCAATCTGACCCTGGTGGAGGGCATCATGCGTTCATGCAACCCGTGGTTCTATCACCTGGGGTTGGATCTCTACCGCCAGATGGGCGCCACGTATCTGTCGGATTGGGCACGCGCATTCGGATTTGGTGAAGCCACTGACATCGGCGCAGTAGCTGAAGAAGTGGGACAGATCAACGACCCGACCACCGAAGGCGCGGCGGTTCAGATGGGCATCGGGCAGGGCGACATGCTGGTTACCCCGTTACAGGTAGCCAATATGGTCGCTGCCATCGCCAACGGCGGCACCCTTTACCACCCGCAGGTGATCGAAAAGATCACCAGCCTGGATGGCACAGTAGTGCAGCAGTTCGAGCCCGAGGTCATCCGCGAAATCGAGATCAAGGACAGCACGCTGGAAGCCATCAAGCGGGGCATGGAGTTGGTGGTGCGCAATGAAAGAGGCACCGCCTACCGGCGCTTTTTAGGCATGAGCACGCCTATTTATGGAAAGACCGGCACCGCCACCACTTCTGTTGAAGATCCGCACTCCTGGTTCGCCGGTTTTACGGATGCCAACAATCCGGATAAACCGGATATTGCTGTGGCGGTGGTGCTTGAGTATGCCGGTGATGGCTCTGCATACGCCGCGCCAGTCTTCCGCCGGGTGATCGAGGCTTACTTCACCGGCGCTGTGTACACCAACTATCCATGGGAATGGGATATTTACATCACCCGCACCCCAACCAGTGAAATTGCTGAAACACCCGTACCGTGAGCGCTGAGACCGAAACCGGGATCGTTACTCGCTACCAGTCAGGCTTTTACGCCGTGGATACCAGCGTACGTGTGGTTACCTGCGTGCTGCGCGGCAGGTTGAAGCGGCGCAGCGTCCCGGGCGATGTGATCAGCATTGGCGACTGGGTCAGGTTCACGCAACTCAATGACGGCAGCGGGGTCATCGAAGAGATCACCCCCCGCAAGTCAGAACTGGTGCGGCTCGACCCGACACCCAAGGGGGCTTACCGCCAGATATTGTTGGCAAACGCCGACCAGATCGTGGCGGTGTTCGCCTGCGCTTCACCTGAACCGCACCTGCGCATGCTCGACCGCTTTCTGGTCATCGCCGAGAAGCAGGGGTTGAAAGCCCTGGTCATCGCTAACAAGTCAGACCTGGTGTCAAAGCGTGAGGCGCGTACAATCTTTTCAGATTACCCCCCGCTTGGCTACCGCGTGATCTACACATCGGCAGTGAAAAATAAAGGGATTGATGAGCTGCGCGACGCGCTGACAGGTAAGATATCTGCGCTGGCGGGGCCATCCGGTGTGGGTAAATCCAGCCTGATGAATCGCGTGCAACCTGGGCTGGGATTGAATGTGAGGGAGATCAGCCAACACAAGGATCGCGGCCGGCATACCACCGTGGTACGTGAGCTTTTCCCGCTGCAGGGCGGCGGCTACGTGGCTGACCTGCCTGGGTTGCGCAAACTCTCCCTGTGGGATACCCAACCCGAAGAACTGGATGGTTATTTTCCAGAGTTGCGCGAGCTGGTGAAGCACTGCCAGTTCAACGACTGCGCGCATTATGAAGAGCCTGGCTGCGCGGTGGTGGAGGCGGTGGAAGCAGGGCGCGTCAGCGCTGAACGATATGAATCATATTTGCGCATGCGCGCCGGAGACGAATAGAGACCCTGGTTCATAACCTGTATACTATGTGCTGACCTCTTCTCATTCTCAAAATTTACGGGTAAAAAATTTACGGGTATTGACATATAAATATTTTATTGTATTATTTAGTACCCCTTAAAGTAACGCCGACATAGATCACCAAGGGATTCAGGTCTACTGAATGAGGTTTTGAACGATGAAACCTGAAATGAGCAGGAAAAAGCAGATGGCGGGGGTGCTCTACGGACTCGCAGCCGGACTGGCATTTGCAATTTTTGCCTGGGGGATTGATGCTTTATTGCTGGCTCGCGCACACGGGGCATTTGCCTGGGTTAAATTTATACCCAGTATCTTCATCTGCGCGGCGAGTGGAGCGCTTGTCGGCTGGCTTTCCATGCTTGTGCAACGCGTTTGGTTCACCTTGTTGATCTGGCTAGCCCAGGCGCTGTTTTTCGCCCATCTCATTCTCTGGCTGCCTTTAAAACTCGCCCCCCCTCTGATCAAGATCTTCAATCCCGCGCTCGGCGATTTCTTAAAGTACCCCTATTACCCCGAGCTTCAACAAAATCTCTGGTTCGGATTTGTGTTTATCGCTGCGGTTTCGATCGTGTGCGCTTTGCTTGAGGGCATTCTCATCGATCAAGCGCTGTTCTCTTCAGGAAAATTTGCGCTCATCGTTCCGTTGGTGGTAGCAAGCATGGCTTTCGCTTTGATCGGTAAAACCACCGACTCATTGTTAAACAAGAACCTGCGCGATCCGATCCTCTCTGTAGACAGAGTGATCGAATTCGCTCTTGAAAACGAGGGGAAGGAAGTGCCATCAGAGGTGGCAAGGAAGATGCGCCTGTTTGCATTAAACCAGGTGTCTGAAGCAGTGACCAGTCAGCGCACACTCATCTTAAGCAATTTTGATGAAATGATGGGCCAGGTGGATGTGCTGGTGGATTTTGATGGTCAATGGGTGAAATGCCCGGTAATCTGGAACCAGGTATCTGTCTGTAGCACGGTCAATGTAACACCGTGGATCCGCTTGAGCGGTATATATAAACTTGGGCTGGTAAATCCATAGTGCGATGTGCGATGACGATTAATAATTGCATTTATGGTAAACTATTTTTGCATTAAACTCTTACTCAATTAAAAGGACTTGTCAATGGGTGAGCAATTACTTAACGTCCAGAACCTGGAAACTCACTTTAAGACTCCGGATGGTGTCGTTCATGCAGTAAATGGAGTTTCGTTCAATCTGAAGGAAGGAGAGACCCTGGGCGTTGTCGGCGAGAGCGGTTGCGGAAAGAGTGTCACCATGCTTTCCTGTCTGCGGCTCATCCCTTCTCCACCCGGTAAGGTTGTTGCAGGGGAGGCTGTTTTCCGCGGGAAAGACCTGCTGAAAATGGACTCGGAAGATATCCGCCAAATCCGCGGCGGGCAGATCAGCATGGTCTTTCAGGACCCCATGACTTCGCTCAACCCGGTAATGAACATCGGCAAACAAATGGCTGAGCCATTGATGTTACACCTCAACATGACCAGGGAACAGGCGCGCAAGCGTTCGATCGAACTGCTCGGCATGGTGGGTATCCCCAATGCTGGGGACCGGTTGAAAGAGTACCCGCACCAATATTCAGGTGGTATGCGTCAGCGCGTGATGATCGCCATCGCATTGTCATGCAACCCCCAAATTCTAATCGCCGATGAACCCACCACCGCGCTTGATGTGACCATCCAGGCTCAAATTGTTGACCTGGTCAAGCGCTTGCGCGATGAACTGGGCATGGCAATCATCTGGATCACGCATGACTTGGGTGTGGTGGCTAATATCGCCCACCGCGTGATGGTCATGTACGGTGGTTACATCATCGAAGAATCAAATGTGAAAGACCTGTACGCAGATCCGCGCCATCCTTACACGCTCGGGCTTTTGGGCAGCTTGCCCTTGATCCATGAAGAAACGCACAAGAAACTATTTTCAATTGAAGGGATGCCCCCCGTCTTGTACCAAAAACCATCCTCCTGTCCTTTTGCGCCGCGTTGCATTTACGCGAAGGAGCAATGCTGGAATGAAAACCCGCTGCTGGAACCTGTGGGCGAGGGTCACCGCATTGCCTGCTGGGTCGACCCAATGAAGGGGAGCAAATAACATGACGGCTGATAATAACGTCCTCCTCAGAGTTGATAACTTGGTGATGCACTTCCCCATCTATCGCGGCGTTTTCCGCCGGCAAGTAGGCGTAGTGCATGCGGTTGACGGTGTTTCATTTGAAATTAAAAAGGGTGAGACGCTCGGCTTGGTCGGTGAATCCGGTTGCGGCAAATCCACCACTGGGCGCTCAATACTGCAGCTTTACAAACCCACCTCCGGCAATGTTTACTTTAAAGACACCAACCTGGTAAAACTGCGCCCTGAACCGATGCGCTTGATGCGCCGTGAACTGCAAATGATCTTCCAGGACCCTTACGCTAGCCTGAACCCGCGCATGACCGTACGCGACATTGTCGGCGAACCGCTGATGGCGTTCGGCGAGGGTACTGGCAAGCAGATCGACGAACGCGTGGCATCATTACTGGACCTGGTGAGGCTCAACCCAGATTTCGCCAGCCGTTACCCGCATGAGTTTTCTGGCGGTCAGCGGCAGCGTATTGGCGTGGCGCGCGCGTTGGCGCTGGACCCGTCTTTCATTGTATGCGACGAGCCAATCTCGGCTTTGGATGTATCCATCCAGGCACAAGTGGTCAACCTGCTCGAAGAACTGCAGGAACGCCTAAACCTGACCTATCTCTTTATCGCGCACGACCTCTCGATGGTGCGCCATATCAGCAATCGTGTGGCGGTTATGTATTTAGGTATCATCGTTGAACTGGCAGACCGCAACGACCTTTACAAGACTCCATTACACCCATACACGCAAGCTTTACTTTCGGCTATACCGGTGGCTGATCCGGTATTTAGTGAACAGCGCCGTCGTATCATCCTGGAAGGCGATGTGCCTTCCCCGGTCAACCCGCCGTCAGGCTGCCGCTTCCGCACGCGTTGCCCTATCGCAGTTGAGAGGTGCGCGCAAGTGGTTCCTGAATGGAGGGAGTTGCAGCCCGGGCATTTTGTAGCCTGTCACTTAGCTTAGACAACGAGCATTTCGAGGAGGTGATGACAATTCAAGTAGATATGCAGATATTTGAAACGTTAGCAGAACCAATAAACTCGAAAGAATTTCTCACAAGGAGGAGAAAAAATGCGTAAGTTTTATGTACTGCTTGCCTTGCTAATGGTTGTCAGTTTCGTACTGACCGCCTGTGCGCAACCGACCGCAGCTCCTGTCGTTGAAGAACCAACGACCGAGGAACCGGTTGTCCAACCGACCGCTGAGGTTGTCGAGGTCATTCTGAATCCCTACCTGGGTTCGAATAAGTTGGATGGAAATGGTATCCCCCCGACATTCTTCGATGATGTTCATGTTCGCAAGGCTTTCGCCTACTGCTTTGAATATCAAACCATCATCGATGATGTTTACATGGGCGAGGCTGTTCAGTCCAAGACCCTTTCTCTGCCTGGTATGGCAGGGTACGCCCCCGACTTCCCCGCCTATGAATATGACCTGGCGAAATGCGAAGAAGAATTCAAACTGGCTGACGTTGACAAAGACGGTGTTCCTGCTGGTGAAGACCCCGACGATATCTGGGAAATGGGTTTCCGCTTCCAGATGCTTTACAACACCGGCAACACCACCCGCGAGATCTACACCGAGATCGTTTCCTCCAATCTCAGCAAAGTGAATCCCAAGTTCGTGGTTGAGACCCTCGGTCTGCCCTGGCCTTCTTACCTGGCCGCGCAGCGCGCCCACAAGGTGCCCATGATGACCGGCGGTTGGTTGGAAGATATACATGACCCGCACAACTGGTACCAGCCTTACACCACAGGTACTTACGGCGGCCGCCAGAATTTACCGGCTGAACTGAAAGATCAATTCAAAGCCCTGCTTGATGAGGGTGTGGCAGCGATCGATTTTGACGAGCGCTCTGCCATTTACACTGAGTTCAACCAACTTTACTACGATCAGGCGGTTGGTATTCCTCTGGTGCTTGCCACTTCCCATGCGTACGAGCAGAAGTGGGTTGAGGGTCGCGTTTTGAACCCGATCTTCTCCAATATTTACTACTACACCATGTCTAAACCGACCGACCCAACCGATCCGGAAGTCTTCACTGTCATGACCACCGGTTCCCCTGATACTCTCGACCCCGCGCTGTCCTATGACACCGCCTCTGGCGAGATCATCCAGAACGTCTACGAAACCCTGGTCTTCTATGATGGTGAATCGACCAGTGAATTCGTTCCACAACTTGCCACAGAGTGGACCGTTTCAGATGACGGCACTGTCTGGACCTTCACCATCCGTGAGGGTGTGAAGTTCCATGAAGGCGGCGATCTGACCGCCAGCGATGTCGCTTACTCCTACCAGCGTGGCTTGCTGCAGGGTGGTTATTCCTCCCCGCAATGGCTGCTGGCAGAACCCTTCCTGGGTGTAGGTTTGGATGACATTACCGCCATCGTTGATGAATGGGCTTCCGCTGATGACCGCGAATCCCTGATGGCCAATGATCCGGCTGTGCTGGTTGCCGCATGCGAAACTGTCAAGTCAAAGATCGTGGCTGACGACGCCGCCGGCACCGTTACCATGACCCTCGCCCAACCCTGGGGTCCTTTCCTGCCCACCATCGCAAATGGCTGGGGTTCTGTTATGGACATGGAATGGGTGATCGAGAATGGCGGTTGGGATGGCTCCTGCGATACCTGGCAGAACTTCTACGGCATGGTTTCCGCGGATGATCCCTTCACCACCATCGCCAATGGCACCGGTCCTTTCAAGCTCGATTACTGGAACCAGGGTGTTGAAGTTTCACTGACCCGCTTCGATGAATACTGGGGCGAACCCGCTGCCCTCGCGCAGGTCCTGATCCAGGACGTGACCGAGTTCGGTACCCGCTTTGCTGCCCTACAGGCTGGTGACGCGGATATCATTGCGGTGCCCGCTGAATATCGCACCCAGGTCGACCCGCTGGTTGGTGTCGCCAGGTTCTACGATGCAGCCACCAACACCTACCTTGCTGATCAGAATATTTGTGCTGTGGATACATCCATGCTCGGCGCAGACCGCTTCACCGTCTGTGAAACCCCGAGCGATCAACCGCTGCGCCTGTACTACGGTCGCCCCGGTCTGCAACAGGATGTACTGCTGTTCAACTTCCTGGTCGAGTAAGTCTGCTTTACCGGTAAAACCCATGCGGGAGCCTTCACGGGCTCCCGCATGAACCCCTGTTTTACTTTGCGGAATAAATTGAAAATTTCCTTTCAATTTATTCCGCGCAGCAAAACCTGATTTGAGGTGTTAAATGACCAATTACATCATACGCCGTTTGTTACTGGTGCCAGTACTGTTGTTTGGCGTAACCCTGATCATCTTCGGCATGTTGCAGTTTCTGGGCCCGGTCGAACGGTCGGCCCTATACGTAAGAGACTTTCCGAAGAACGAGAACCAGATCGCCGGCATCATCAAGCGATATGGTCTTGACCAGCCATTTTACAAACAGTACTGGATCTGGTTGAATGGCGTGAAAGACCCCGTCTCCGGCGACCGCACCGGGGGCATCCTGCACGGCGACTTCGGCTATTCGCGTTCGCAATCCCAACCTGTTGCGAACATCATTAAAACCCGCTTCCCCAACACACTCGACCTGGCGTTGTGGACGGTCTTCCCCATGCTTTCTGTCGGCATCTGGTTGGGTGTGCAAGCGGCGGTGCACCAAAATGGGTTTATAGACCAGGCGGCAAGAATTTTCAGTATCGTCGGAACTTCGTTTCCAACCTTCGTGTTCGGCTTGCTGATTCTGATGTTCTTCTATGCCGACTTGGGATGGTTCCTGCCGGGTAAACAATCGAACTGGGTGACGCAGGAGATCATGAAAGGCACTTTCACCCAGTACACCAAATTGCTCACTATAGACGCCTTATTAAATGGGCGGCTGGATGTATTTTGGGATGCAATGAGGCACCTGGTGCTTCCCATCCTCACGCTTTCCTACATCAGCTGGGCAACCTTCGTCCGCGTCACGCGGTCTTCGATGCTTGAAACACTGCGCATGGAATACGTGACCACTGCCCGCGCCAAGGGCCTGAAGGAGAATGATGTGATCAACAAGCACGCCCGACCGAACGCCATGCTCACCATCGCTACGATGGCAGGTATGAGCGTGGTGGGTCTGCTGGGTGGTGTGGTGATCACAGAGACCGTGTTCAATTACCCGGGCATCGGTTCAGCCGCAGCAGAAGCGGCGCAGCAATTGGACGTGGTGACCACACTCGGTTTCGCGATCTTTAACGGTTTGATCCTGATCTTCGCGAACCTGGTTGTGGATATCTTGTACGGCGTAATTGATCCGCGCGTCAGGCTGGACTGAGGAGAGTAACATGACAGAACAATCAACACCAAGTGGTGACAACACCCTGCTCAAAGATGCCCTGCCGGAGCGCAAGATCAGCCGCCTGGAACGCATCCTCGGCCCGGAGAACTATCGCATCCTCAAAGGTCTGGTGAAGACACCAGCATCCATCATTGGCTTTATCCTGATTGGTTTGTTCATTCTGATCGCCATTTTTGCCCCGGTGATTGCTCCACCAGTCACAGAAGATCCGTATAAGATCCCGCGGGACGGCTTCAGCGGTCAACCCCGTCCGCCCGGTTCCGAATGGAAGAAAGACCCTCCCGAGATCCCCTTCTGGTATAAAGCAGTCACCGGTAAAGAAGAATGGGTACACTTGCTGGGTACGGCCCAAGGTCAGTACGATATTTTCTACGGCATCATTTGGGGTACGCGCACAGCTTTCCGTACCGGATTGATCGTGGTGCTAGCCACGGTGACGATCGGCGTGATCCTTGGCTCAATCGCTGCTTATTACGGCAAGTGGGTCGATCAGTTGATCATGCGCATTGTAGACGTGTTCATGACAGTGCCCTATATTATGATGGCACTGATCATGGCGGCGGTGTTGACGCCGGTGATTGGAAGGAGCCTGGTGCCCGCCTTGCTGGCGATGATCACGTTTGGCTGGATGGGTTACGCGCGTATCATCCGCAGCGATATCCTCTCGGTCAAACAGCGCGATTTCATCCTGGCAGCCCGGGTCTCAGGCGTAAAAGACGGACGCATCCTCTTTAGGCACATCCTGCCAAACGCTATCTTCCCCACCATGG
>JBCFBD010000003.1:64062-73712 GCA_038562455.1 Anaerolineaceae bacterium
CATGGTGCTCGCATCCCTCGGCATCGGCGATGTAGTGCTCTCATTCGCTGCGCTTTCCTTCCTGGGCATTGGCACTCAGATCGGCTACGCCGACTGGGGACAGGTGCTCAGCTTCGCCCGCAACTGGATTACCAACCTGGGTCAGTATTCGTACATCGTGGTATACCCTGGTATGACCCTGGTCTTCTTCGTGATGGGCTGGAACCTCGTCGGCGATGCCCTGCGCGATGTGCTCGATCCGCGCATGCGCGGCAGGTCATAATCACCTTTGGTTGACCTCTCAGCCCCCGGTACCGGGGGCTGATTTTTTTATGATGACAATGCTTTATAATTGGATCATTGCTGGCTGTTAAGGAAATATTATTTTATGCTCAATCACTCACGTTCGATCCGTATCACAGCACTGACAGTCTTTCTCGTTAGTGCGTTGTTGCTCAGCGCTTGCGGGCAGGCAAACCCTGAATCCACTGCGGTTGGTGTTACCAATACCCCTTTGCCCCCCACAGCCACCCCAATCCCTCAAAAAACGCTGGTGGTGTGCATCGGCTCGGAACCGCAAGACCTCTACCTGTACGGTGAATCCTCCCGCGCCAAGTGGAGCGTATTGGAAGCCATCTACGACGGACCGATCGACACAGAAGACTTTGAACCGGTACCGGTTTTGCTTGAGGAATTACCCACGCTTCAAAATGGCGGGGTGACCCTGCAAGCCGCGCCGGTCAGTGAAGGCGATCCGGTGGCGAACACCAACGGCGATATCGTGGCACTGGCGAAGGGCGTGTGGGTCTTCCCGGCAGGCTGCTCCACCGGGAATTGCGCTGTGCAATGGGATGGCGAAACAGCGCTTGAACTGACCCAGATGGTGGTAAATTTCAAAATACTGCCGGGTGTCACCTGGTCAGACGGCGCGCCGCTCACCGCCGATGATTCTGTCTTCAGCTACGAGGTGAGCGCCGACCCGGCGACCACAGTGACCAAAACCAACCTGGACCGCACCCTCTCCTATACAGCGTTGGATGAACAGACCGTTCAATGGGTTGGTCAACCCGGCTACCTCACCCTCAACCCCTCGGCGTTCTTGTGGACGCCGCTGCCGCGCCACCAGCTCGGCGAAACGACCGCGGAACAACTGTCCACATCTGAACTGACCAACCGCAATCCGCTTGGCTGGGGTGCTTACACGGTCGATGAATGGGTGGCGGGAGATCACATCCGGCTGGTGAAGAATACCAGCTACTATCGAGCTGGAGAGGGTCTGCCCTACTTTGACGTGCTGGTCTACCGTTTTATCCCCTCCACGCCTGAGGCTGACCTCTCGATGATGGTGACGGGTGAGTGCGACATCATCGACAGCAGCGTGAGCCTGGAAAACCAGATCAAAACCGTACGCGAACTCGAGAACCAAGGTGAACTGACAGCCTATTTTGGTATGGGACCGGAGTGGGAAGGTTTAAACCTGGGGGTCAAACCCGCGTCTTATGACGGGGTCTACAACCCTTATGAAGATCGCCAGGATTTCTTTGGTGATGTGCGCGTACGCCAGGCAATCGGTTACTGCCTGGACCGCGAGCGCATTCAGCGTGAGATCACCCTCAGCCAGTCGGTCCTCCCTGCCACCTACCTGCCGCCCAATCACCCGTTCGCCGCGACAGGATTGCAGGCGTATGCGCGTAACGTGGTGCTGGGCAACCAGCTGCTGGAAGAAACTGGTTGGTTGGATGCGGACGACAATCCCTCCTCGCCGCGCGTGTCCTCCGGGGTGGAAAACGTTTTCAATGGCACGGAGCTTTTACTGAACTATTACGTGACGGAAAGTCCCCTGCACGCGAGCGTGAGGGAGGTGATCGTTGAATCACTGGCAGACTGCGGTATTGGCGTTATCACCAATTACCTGCCAGTGAACGAGATGTTCGCCAGTGGACCCGACGGCGTGGTATTTGGACGCAGCTTCGACCTGGCTGAACTTGCCTGGTCCACCGGGCGGCAGGCGCCGTGTTTTCTCTACACTTCTTCTGAGATTCCGACCGAGAAGAACAAATGGCTGGGCGCACGTTACGGTGGTTTGAATATCACTGGTTGGTCGAACGACGAGTATGACGCAGCCTGCGAACAGGCGTATTCGGCGGGACTCGATAGGGAGCTGGTGATTAATCAGACCCAACAGATGCAGGAGATCTTGATGCAGGAATTGCCGGTCATCCCCTTATTCTTCCACGTCAAGGTGATGGTCTCGCGACCAGACCTGTGCGGCATGCAGTTCGATGTGACCGCGCGCAGTGCGTTGAAGAATATCGAAACTTTCTCCCTGGCGGATGCCTGCCCAGTAGAATGAGTTTGTGCATAATCCCCGTCACCGCGACCGGTTTTGTGTTAAAATCTAGTGCGCTGTGAAGGGGTCATTGGGGCGTGGTGCAACGGCAGCACACCAGACTTTGGATCTGTGGATCTTGGTTCGAATCCAGGCGCCCCAGCCTTAACAGTAGTCGTAATGAAGAAAAAACCTAAGCCTTATCGATCTGGTACTATCCAAAACACGCGAGCGTCGTGCCATGTTCTCATGGACGGGGCTCGTATTTCATTCGGTGTAGAATAGGATCAGGTATCACTTTATGTGGAGACAAAAATGACGCTCTCAACCATCATTCTCGCTGCCGGGCAGGGTACGCGCATGAATTCAAACCTGCCGAAGGTACTGCACCGCTTGAATGGCAAGCCGTTAGTGCATTACTCGATCGACCTCGCCACCGGGTTGGGCTCAAAGCGCACGGTGGTGGTGATTGGCAACGGCGCTGAGCTGGTGCAACAGACCGTAGGCGACTCCGCCGAATTCGCGCTGCAAGAGCAGCGGCTGGGCACCGCCCACGCGGTGCAGGCGGCTGAAGGTAGGTTAGGCGCAGAGGACGGGCTGATCATGGTCATCTCGGCGGACATGCCATTACTGCAAGTTGAAACTCTGCGCAGGTTGGTGGAGGTGTGCCTTACCAGCGGCGCGCCGATGAGTTTGCTCACCGTCCACTCGCGCAACCCGCGCGGATTCGGGCGCATCCTGCGCGGTGAGGAAGGGGGCGTGGTTGGCATCGTGGAGGAAGCGCAGGCCACGTTGCAGCAATTGACCATTGATGAGTTGAATGTTGGCGCGTATTGCTTCGACGCGCGCTGGCTCTGGCAAGCGTTGAGGAAGATCGGTCTTTCTCCCAAGGGGGAGTATTACCTGACGGATATCGTTACAGTCGCTGCGCAGGAGGGAACACCTGTCCGCGCGATCACTGTTGACGACGAAGAGGAAACCATCGGCATCAACAATCGCGTGCACCTGGCCGAAGCTGAACGCGTCATCAGGCGGCGCATCAATCAACAGCTCATGCTCAGCGGGGTCACTATGATCGACCCCGACCTGGTCTACATCGAGGATACTGTCCACATCGGCAAAGACACCGTCCTGCTGCCCAACACCCGCCTGACCGGCAGCACCGTGATCGGAGAAGGCTGCGAGATCGGCCCGGACACGATCATCAGCAATTCCACCATCGGTGATCGCTGCCATCTGCTCGCGTCGGTGATCGAAGGCGCTATGGTGGAGGACGAGGTGGGCATGGGGCCGTTCTGCCACCTGCGCAAGGGGGCGCACCTGGGGCGCGGCGTGCACATGGGCAATTTCGGCGAGGTGAAGGATTCCTACCTGGCGGCGGGGGTCAAAATGGGGCACTTCTCGTACATCGGCAACGCCACCATCGGAGAGAACGTGAACATCGGCGCAGGGACGATCACCTGCAACTACGACGGCGCGCATAAACATCCTACCGAGATCGGCGAAAACACCTTTATCGGATCGGATACGATGCTGGTCGCGCCGCTCAAGATCGGCAAAAATGCCAAGACAGGCGCAGGAGCGGTGGTCACGCACGATGTGGCGGACGGCGAAGTGGTGGCAGGCGTACCGGCGCGGCCTTTGAAGAAAAAGGAACAATAGATTGCTTACCTGGATTTTGCTGGGGATTTTTTTTCTGCTTGACCTGTTCGTTTCGATGTTGCGGGCGGCGATGGTCAACGCGCGCCTGCCTCAATTGATCGACCAGGGCACCGAAGACAAGGAGCGGTTAGAGAAAACCATCACCACGTTGGAGAAGAACCGCCTGCGGGCTACACTGCGCTTCATGGTGGTATTGCTGCATGCGCTTGTACTGGCGTGTGCCTGGGCACTGATATTGGAGACCGGTGCGCAAGTTGCTTTTGCCGGCATGCTTGGCCTGTTTGCCTTGATCCTGATCGTATTATTAGGCTTTGAATTTCTAGCGGAACGCTTCCCGTTGAAGGACCCCGAGGATTGGGCGCTACGCCTCGCGCCGGTGGCCAGTTTTTTGGATATCCTGTTCAGCCCGCTCGTCTCGATTTTTGTCAACCTGCAGGGCACCAGGGACAGCGTTCAACGCAACCTGGGCTCGGTGACCGAGGATGAATTGAAGACCTGGGTGGAGGTGGGCGAACCCGAAGGCGGGCTGGAACCTGACGAACGCAAGATGATCTATTCCATTTTCCAGTTCGGCGAGACCCTGTGCCGTGAGATCATGGTGCCGCGCACCGAGGTGCTGGCTTTGGATGTAAAAACACCGCTTTCCACCGCCATCAACCTGTTGGTGGAATCCGGGCATTCGCGCGCCCCGGTTTATGATGATGTCATCGATAATGTCATCGGGTTGCTTTACGCCAAGGATCTGCTCAAAGTGCACACCACACCCGGCGACCGGCAGACCATCCGCAAGTTCCTGCGCCCGGCGTATTTCATCCCCGAATCTAAAAAGGTGGATGAACTGCTGGCTGAGATGCAATCCAAGGGTATTCACCTGGCGGTGGTGGTTGATGAATATGGCGGCATGGCGGGGCTGGTCACACTTGAGGATATCGTGGAGGAGATCGTCGGCGAAATCCGCGACGAGTATGACCAGGGCGAAGAGTGGCTGGTGCAAAAGATTTCGGACGAGGAATACATCTTCGTCGGCCGGGTCTCTCTGGATGATTTCAACGATGCGCTCGGCACCGAGTTGGTGACCGACCAGACCGACACCCTGGGTGGGTATTTTTACAGCCAGCTGGGGCGGGTACCAATGGAGGGAGATGAATTGTATTTCGAGGGTTGGCAGCTAACCGTTGAGCAGGTTCACGGCAGGCGTGTCGGCCGCATCCGCGCGATAAAAACGGAGCCCAAGGAAGAGCATGGACAGAACCCAGAAACCGCTTGATGCTGAATTATTAGAAAAATTGATCGCCACCGCGCGGCATGCCCGCGGCTGGGCCTATGCGCCTTATTCGCATTATGCGGTCGGGGCAGCTGTGCTAACCTCGGGCGGCCGCATCTATGATGGAGTGAACATCGAAAATGCGGCATTTCCCACCACCATCTGTGCTGAGCGCGTGGCTATGTTCAAGGCTGTCTCAGAGGGCGAACGCGAGTTCAGCACCATCGTAATCATGACGGATAACGCCGGTTCTCCCTGCGGCTCGTGCCGCCAGGTGATGGCAGAATTCGGCCTGGCGACCCGTGTGCTGCTGGTGGATACCAAGGGGACCATCCGTGTTGACACCACCGTTGATGCGTTGTTGCCAGAGGCGTTCCGACCGGAAGACCTGGTCTGAGGGCGTATGCCCAAAACTGAACGCTCGCTCAAGGTCGACGCGGTGGTGCTGCGCCACTCCGATTGGGGTGAGGCTGACCGCCTGTTGACCCTGTACTCCCGTGAGCAGGGTAAGCTGCGCGCCATCGCCAAGGGTGTGCGTAAGATCCAATCACGCAAAGCCGGGCACCTCGAACCTTTCACCCGCGCCATTATAATGCTGGCAAGGGGGAGTGACCTGTGGATCGTGACCCAGGTGGAAGCCACGAACCTCTTTCAGCCGATCCGAGAAGATCTGCAGAAAATGGCGCAGTCTGCCTACGTAGTTGAGCTGCTTGACCGTTTCACCTACGAGGAGGGACAGAACTGGCAGGTCTACAAACTACTAACGGAGACCCTCGAGCGCTTGAGCAGTACAGATGATGATTTCATCCCGATCAAGTACTACGAGATGCGCCTGCTGGACCTGTTAGGTTACCGCCCGTTGTTGTTCGAGTGCGCCGCTTGCGGTGATGAGATCACCGCGCGGGATCAGTACTTCTCGGCTGACCTCGGCGGTGTGTTGTGCCCCAAGTGCGCCAACCGCGGCCAGAGCTCGCGGAAGATCTCAGTAGAGGCTTTACGCTACCTGCGCCACGTGCAGCGCAGCGATTACAAAGCAGCCTCGCGGGCTGACCCGCCGCCAGCAGTGCGCCTCGAGATGGAAGCGCTGCAGAATTATTACCTCACCTACCTGCTCGAACGCAGCTTAAATTCACCAGAATTCCTTAAGCAGATCCGAAAATCCTTATAAATAGCCATTTGGCAAGGGGATGACTGCCTATCGGGTATAATTGGAGCACTTTAACGCCGTAATCCCGGGAGAAGATGCATGAACAAACCGCTCGATTTTCAATCTGTGATCATGTCACTGCAAAAATTCTGGGCTGACCAGGGCTGTCTCATCTGGCAGCCTTACTACAGCCAGATCGGCGCGGGCACCATGAACCCGGGTACCTTCCTGCGCGTACTGGGTCCTGAACCCTGGAAGGTAGCTTACGTCGAACCGTCCATCCGCCCGGATGACGGGCGTTACGGCGAGAACCCCAACCGCTTTCAACAGCATTACCAGTTCCAGGTGATCCTCAAGCCGGATCCAGGCAACCCGCAGGAAATCTACCTCGAATCGCTCAAAGCCATCGGCATCGACCCGCGCGAGCATGACATCCGCTTCGTCGAAGATAACTGGCAGCAACCGGCGCTCGGCGCCTGGGGGTTGGGCTGGGAGGTCTGGCTGGATGGACAGGAGATCACCCAGTTTACTTACTTCCAGCAATCAGGCGGGTTGGTAGTCGACCCGGTGGCGGTGGAGATCACCTATGGGCTGGAGCGCATCACCATGCCTCTGCAGCGCGTGAACCACTTCAGAGAAATGCGCTGGAACGATACTTTAACTGATGGTGATGTCAATTACCAGGGTGAAGTGGAGCACAGCAAATACTACTTTGAGGTGGCGGATGTCGACCGCATGCGTCAGCTCTATGCCTTGTACGAGAAAGAATCAGAGGAAGCGTTGAGGCAGGGGCTGGTGCTGCCGGCGTACGATTATATACTCAAGTGCTCACACACGTTCAACATTCTTGATACGCGCGGGGCTGTGGGTGTGACTGAGCGTCAAGCGCTCTTCGGGCGTATGCGTGAAATGGCGCATCGCGTCTCACAAGCTTATGTCGACCAGCGCCGGGAATTGGAATTTCCCTTCCTGAAAGACGAGGGCGCAATCCCTGTGGTGGTCAAAGCTGAAAAAACCTCCGTGCAATACCCTGTAGAGCCGGCTGACTTCCTGCTTGAGATCGGCACGGAAGAGTTGCCAGCCGCGGACCTGCAGAGTGCGCTCGACCAGCTCGCCTCCCGCGTTCCCACTCTGCTTGACGAGTTGCGACTACCTCACGGCGATATATCCGTGCTGGGTACGCCGCGCCGCCTGGTCGTAATCGTGGAAAAGCTGGCTGCACGCCAGAACGAAAAGGAGTCTGTGGTCAAGGGACCGCCTGCCAGCCGCGCGTACGACGCCGCCGGGCAGCCCACCCGCGCCGCTGAAGGCTTTGCCCAGAGCAAGGGCTTGAGCGTCAGTGACCTGCAAACCCGCGAAATCGATGGCGGGGTGTACCTGGTAGCGCTGGTAAAAGAAACCAGCCGCTCAGCGCACGAAGTGCTGCGCGAAGCCTTGACGGGGCTGGTGGAGGGCATCCGCTTTGACAAATCGATGCGCTGGAACCACACCAACGTGGCATTCTCCCGCCCGGTACGCTGGCTGCTGGCGCTGCACGGCAATGGCGGAATCCCCTTCGAATTTGCCGGCATGACCGCAGGCAACGTCACACACGGTTTGAGGTTCCACGACCCTTCCAGCCGGGCGGTCAACTCGCTGGAGGAATACCGCGCCTACCTTGCCGGGCAGGGCATCCTGCTTGACCCGCGCGCCCGCAAGCAGGCGATTACCGCCCAAGTAAGCCGCTTGAGCGCCGAAGTGGGCGGGGTGGAGACCCTGGATGAAGGACTACTTGACGAAGTCAACCAATTGGTGGAAGCGCCTACCGCGCTACGCGGGAAGTTCGACCCCTCGCATCTCGAGCTGCCGCCCGAGGTGTTGATCTCGGTGATGAAGAAGCACCAGCGCTACTTCCCGGTGATCGACGCGCAGGGCAGGCTGCTGCCGTATTTCATCGCTGTGCGCAATGGCGACGGGGCCGGGCTGAATATTGTCACGGACGGCAACGAACAGGTGATCAAAGCCCGCTTCTCCGACGCTCACTTTTTCATTAAAGAGGATCTTAAACATAATTTGGAAGACCTGCTGGAACGCCTGGGCACGCTGACCTTCCAATTCAAGTTGGGCTCCATGCTCGATAAATCCCGGCGCATCACCGCGCTGGTTGACCCGCTGGCAGCCGAGCTGGGTTTGACCACCGAAGAAAAAGCCACCGCGCTGCGCGCTGCCGTGCTCAGTAAGGCGGATCTTGTGAGCCACATGGTGGTGGAAATGACTTCGCTGCAGGGGATCATGGGGCGCTTCTATGCGCTGCACTCAGGTGAGCCCCCCGCAGTCGCTGGCGCTATCAGCGAGCATTACTTACCGCGCTTCACAGGCGATGCACTTCCGGCTTCGAAAGCGGGGTTGGTGGTGGGTATCGCCGACCGCCTGGATTCGTTGATGGGACTATTCGCGGCCGGGCTGGCGCCCACCGGTACCAAAGATCCCTTCGCGCAGCGCCGCGCGGCGATCGGCCTGGTGCAGCTACTTTCGGCATTCGACCTTGATTTTGACCTCAAGCACTGGCTGCAAGCCGCCGTTGAAAAGCTGCCCATTGCAGCCGCTGAGGAGGATCTGAAAGCGTGCCTGGAGTTCATCTCAGGCCGGCAGCGCAGCAGTCTTATCGAACAGGGATACCGCTACGATGTGGTGGACGCGGTGCTCGCGGAACAGCAGAACAACCCCGCCGGCACGTTACGCGCGGTCAGGCAATTGAGCCAGTGGGTGGCGCGCGAGGATTGGACGACCATCCTGCCGGCGTACGCGCGCTGCGTGCGCATTACCCGCGACCAACAGCAGACCTTCAGCGTCGACCCGCAGTTATTCGAGGACCCCTCTGAGAAATCGCTGTACGAGGCGTTATTGAAGGCAGAGGGCAGCGCGCGCGGCAATGGGTCGGTGCAGGACCTGTTCGAGGCGTTCCAGCAGATGATCCCTGCGGTGAACGGCTTCTTCGACGCCGTACTGGTGATGGCAGAGGACGCGCGCGTGCGCGGCAACCGCCTGGGTCTGCTGCAACGCGTCTCCGCGCTGGCGGCCGGCGTGGCTGATCTATCGCGCCTGGAAGGGTTCTAGGCTGTCACCACGCTGGTACCTATCCTCACACTTACGGGTTATGATTTTAGATTACAATTTATAAAATGACCGCGGTTGATGAAATCAAAGCAAGGCTCGATATCGTTGAGGTGGTCTCCGAAACGGTAAAACTGCGGCGTTCAGGGCGCAGCTACACCGGCTTTTGCCTGTTT
>JBCFBD010000004.1:0-8630 GCA_038562455.1 Anaerolineaceae bacterium
CCGAAAGCCGATTTTAAGGTTTATATTGACTCTCCACTAAAGATCACGGAATACATGCTTGACAATCGCATTGTGCTCTACGACGAGGACGGCGATTTCGTTGACTGGGTCGAGTTTTACAATACCGGCGATGCGCCGTTTTCGCTCGCCCAACTCTACTTTACAGACGATAAAACTGACCTGCGGAAATGGGCTTTTCCTGATCTAGAGATCGAACCGGGGGCATACCTGGTGGTATACGCATCTGGTAAAGACAAGGTGACAGGAAATCTGCACACCAATTTTCGCCTCTCTGAATATGAAACCCTGGTGGTGTCCACCCGCTACAGCGAGATCCTGGTTGAACTAACCCTCGACCCGTTGCTGGAGGATATCTCGCGGGGTATTCAAAATGACGAATGGGTTTATTTCTCCGAGCCCACGCCAGGAACAGCAAACACCCCCCATGGGTTTAAGGAAATTCTGAACCCCTCAAGTCAGGTGTGGGACGTTGCCATCAATGAAGTGATGGCGCGAAACGAGTCCTTTTTAGCCGATGCCGATGGGGTCTACCGCGATTGGATTGAACTGAAGAATAACACCGATAGGGACATTAACCTCAAAGGCTATACCCTCAGCAAGGGTTCGGGGCAGGTCGCCAGTTTCGTTTTTGGGGATTATCTGCTGCCGGCGCACGGCTTTGCCCTTTTTTTTTCGTCTGTAGAGGGTGACCCAGGCGGCACGGGCAACACCATCCCGTTTTTCATCCGCGCTTCTGGAGAAACACTGAATCTGTGTGATGTCGAGTGCAAAACACCACAGGTCTTTGAGACCGGTTACCTGGATAGTAACCACTCCAGCGGCTTGAACGAAAACCATGCCAGGGTCTTTTTTGAGATCCCGACCCCGGGAGAAGCCAATGCACCGCCATACGTTCTGCGTTATGCACAACCCGTTTCATTCTCAATGGCCGGTGGTGAAATAGCAGCTGGCCAGACCCTTACGCTCACTGCAGAACCCGATGTGAAGATTCATTACACCTTGGATGGCTCAACGCCCACAACTTCTAATGCGCTCTACAGAAATCCCATTGAACTGGATACAACGAAAACGGTGCGCGCGATCGCGGTAGCCGAGGGGCTGCTGCCCTCAACCATCACCACGCAAACGTACATCGTTGGCGTCGAGCACGACCTGCCGATTATCGCCTTGTCAACTGAGCCCGGGCAGATGTTTGGTTGGGAGGGCATCTACTCGAATCCTTTTTGGGACCATGAAGCGCCGGTGCACGTGGAGTTCTTTGAGACTGACGGTTTGCCCGCATTGTCATTTGACGCGGGCGTGAAAATCTTTGGCGGCTTTAGCCGCGATGACCCGCAGAAGTCTCTCGCCATCCACCTGAGAAAGAAATACGGCACCGAGGAGATCAATTATCCGCTGTTTGAGGGCAATGAAGTGACCTCATTCAAACACCTGCTACTGCACACCTCCGGGCAAGATGCCTACATGACCAAGATACGTGATGCTTTCATCCACAAGGCAGTGAAGGATGTGATCGATATTGACGTCATGGATTCACGCCCTTGTGTCGTGTACATCAACGGCGAATACTGGGGGCTGTACACCATCCGCGAAAAGGTGAACGAAGACTACCTGGCCAGTCATCACGGCGTCGACCCGAACCAGGTGGATATGCTGGTTTACAACGGCACAGTTATGACGGGCAGCAACGAGGCTTACACAGCGCTGGTGGATTTTGCCGCCACCCATGACCTGCGTATCCAGGAAAACTATGATTACGTTGCGTCGCAGGTCGATATTGAAAACCTCATCGATTACCTGGTCATCCAGAGTTACTTTGGCAACACCGATTCCGGTAACATCAAGTTCTGGCGCGACCAGAACAATGGTAAGTGGCGCTGGTTCCTCTATGATATGGACTGGGCGCTTTTCATGTCGACCTATGAGTGGAACAATATCGCGCAGATATTTAACCCGGATGGCATGGGGTTTGACGATTGGATCGATACCACGCTGCATGTAAGCTTGATTAAGAACGCGCAATTCAGACAGGAGTTCATCGAACGCTACGCGTTCTATATGAATACCTATTTTACGCCCGAACGCCTGCTGCCCATTTATGACGCCATGATCGCAGAAATAGAATCTGAAATGCCGCGGCACCGGGCGCGTTGGCCTAAGCCATCAGGCGTTGCCAGGTGGGAAGATCACGTGGCGAGCACGCGGCAGATTATCATCGAAAAGCCTGAGATCGAGAAACAGAACCTGAAATTTTTCTTTGGCTTGAGTGACGCTGAGATGCGGGCACTGTTTCCGTGATGGAAATGGAACCCACTAATACCGACTCCGCTTCTCCCAAATTAGATTTCCAAACTTGGATCGCAGTGTTGTTTAGTTTAGTGCGGCCAGGAAGGGTCTGATACCGGGATTTTGGGGCTATATCCCGGGGATCAGTTGCTCGTACTGCTCCAGCGAACCGTTTTCCAGGCAGCATTCAATGATCTGGCGGCCAAGCGGATGAAGATCATCAACCAGGTATTCCTGCAGGCAGGCTGCGGCGAAGTTCTGCAAAATCTCGGCGCCGGCATCATACGCCTCAAGCCCTACCTCGGGCTGTGTTTCGACCTGTAAAAAGGTTTTCGCGATCTGTTGACCTTCCACCTGGATCTGGTTCATGGCGTAGCCCAGCAGAGTATAGCGCGCGGGGATGATCTGGTGTGGTTGAAATCTTGAGCTGCCCCGCCTGGCGAGGTATTCGCGCGCTATCCACTGCGGCGAAAAACCGACCTTCCAAGCGCCCAGGTATTGATTGGGGCAGAGGATATAACGGGTGCGGTGATGGCTGATGAATTGGTCCAAGAGCGCGTTTGCTTGGGTCACACGGCGACCGCTGACAAACGGCCAGAAGGAGCCCACCCCTTCGCTGCTCATCCCGTTGTCATCCAAAATGCTCGGGTTATCGTGTCCGCGTGGAGAGATGAGCCGCCATATCCAGGCGATGGCGGGGGGCAGCAGGTGGAACAACCCGATGATGCCATACGAAGGCGCTTCAGCCGTGCAGGGTGGGGTGCGCACACCGAAAGACCGGATGTCGACTGTCACCGGTTGATCCACAATGTTTGGCACGATCTGGCGCGGCACCACAACGCGCGGGTTGGAGCAGCGCACACCGGGCTTATCTTCGATATGCTCCCAGATCATAGCGCGGCTTCGAGGGATGGCATCAATGTTCAGGAATAGCAGCGGGGAGGGAGGGACTGCCGTCAAGCGTTCCAGATGGGGATCGGTGCCATAGGTCTGAATGTGGTTGACGCGTACAAACCAACCCTTTTCAGCATCAACAAGCGTCAACTTGCCATTCCCATTCTGCAAACTCGGATGGCAGATTGCCATGTCATCCGCGACTGGGTTGAGCTGGCAGCTCCTGGGCAGTTCAAGAAACGCCTCTTCGTAGGTTAGCGTATTTTTGCCGATCAACCAGCGGCCGTCATCTCTACGGTGAGATTGTTCCAGCATCTCGCTTTTACCGCCGCCGCTAGCACCTTCATGCATGATCGTCACCTGGTTGTCGTAGGGCGTGATCACCTGCACTACTGAACAATGAGCTGTGACCCAGTTTTCCTGTTCACCAAGGTCGAGCAGCATCCCGAACACGCCTTTCTTGGCGCTAGGACCAGGATAGAGATTGTACGAGAAAAGTTCATACACCCCGGGTGTGCGGTTATGCACAACCACCTGTTGACCATTGAACAGGGTAGTTCGAAAGAACGGTGCGGTGTAGATGACTGCTTTTGGCGTAAAATCCTGAGGAAGGTCTTTCGGTGCAATAAATCCCTGCAGCAGCGCTAATGCCAGCGCGAAAAAGCCGGCGTTGGTGGGGATGATCGCCATAGAATCGACTCCCATACCCGGCTGACCTGCCGTGAAGTAGAGGCAAATCAATTCCTGTCGCGCCAGCCATTCCAGGGTCTCCATGCGCACCTGTGAAAAATCGCGCTCATAGGCATCGCTGAAGCGCGGTTTGTCTGTGGGGTGATTGTCACCCACCAGCAAGCAGTTGGGATCGCGCCTGCGCATATACGCGTCAGGATAGTTGGCAGAAACCCCGTTGCGAACGCGCGATACCATGGCTTCTACCACCCTGCCACGTCCCGGTACCTCATACGCGACTTCGAAATAATCATTGCCAGCTCCTCCGCAGGCCAGGTCGACGAGCTGTTCAATACTCTCGACATGAGTAACCTTTGGTGAAGAACTTAAAATGCGTTGCGCGTCGCTGGGTATGGTGACCATGATACGGTACTCCTTGCTTGCAGTGTGTAAATTAAATTCCGTCAAGTATTATCTTGTTTGTCAGTTTTGTCAATTGACCTTTCGACCTTTCGACACCCCACCCTCAATTGATTCGAGAGGGGATGGTGCTCTGTTACGGAGCAGTGATCCGCTCGCTGAAAAGCAGGGGAAGGATTCCACCGGCCAGGATCATGGATACCTCTCGTGAGGAATTCAGCCTTATGAACACGGTAAATGTCTTCTTTGATCCGGCTTGACTGGCAGCCTCCACATGGAGGCGCATCCCGGGGGTGAGACTGCTGTAAAATCCCGTTATGCTGTACACCTCGGAACCTGAAAGCCCCAGCGATTGGGTGGATTCTCCCGGTAAAAATTGCAGCGGCAGAATTCCCATACCGACCAGGTTCGTGCGGTGTATCCTTTCGAAACTTTGTGCGATGACCGCAGTGACTCCCAACAGCCTGGGTCCTTTGGTCGCCCAATCGCGGCTGGAGCCTGTGCCGTAATCTTTGCCTGCCAGGATGATCACCGGCACCCGCTCCTCGCGGTATCGCTGCGCCGCGTCGAAAATTGTCATGCGCTCCCCTGAGGGGAAGTGCACTGTATTTCCGCCTTCTTCGCCCGGCAGCAGCAGGTTTCGGATGCGAGTATTGGCAAAAGCTCCCCTGACCATTACATTTTCGTTACCGCGCCGCGCGCCGTAAGTGTGAAGCTGCTCATCGATAACCCCCGTCGCACGTAAATATTCGCCTGCGGGGCTGTTGGGTGATATTTTGCCGGCTGGTGAGATGTGGTCAGTGGTGATCGAGTCACCCAGATACGCCAGCACCCGCGCTCCGGATATATCCACATGATTATTTAGTGATTCTAGTTTAACGAATGACGGCTCCTGAAGGTATGTAGAGGTTTCATCCCATGGGTAGAGCACATCTCTGATTTTTGTATCATCTAATAAAGGCGCATTTGAAAGAAAACGCGCGTACCCGGATGTAAACAGGTTGGGTTTTACATGCTCTGCCACCAATTGGTCAATCTTGGATTTTTCCGGCCAGAGATCATCTAAATGGACCGGTTGCCCATGGTAATCCACCCCAATGGCATCCTGCGCCAGGTCGATCTTAACCGTACCTGCGAGCGCGTAGGCGACCACCAGAGGCAACGAAGCCAGGTAAGCGGTCTTCACTACAGGGTGAATGCGCCCTTCGAAATTCCGGTTGCCAGATAGTACTGCTGCCGTAGTAAGTTTTCCGTCTACGATTGCATCTTCAACGCCTGGATTCAATGGACCGGAATTGCCGATGCAAGTAGCGCAAGCGAATCCGACATTGTGAAAACCAAGCGCTTCTAAAGGTTCCATTAATCCAGCGGTGGTCAGAATTTGCGGCATTACAGGCGACCCGGGCGAAAAACTGGTCTTCACATACGCCGGGGGTTTGAGCCCTCGTTCCACTGCTGCCTTCGCCAGCAAACCTGCTGTGATCAACCCGTGCGGGTTGGCGGTATTGGTGCATGATGTCAAAGCTGCGATCACAACACTACCATCGGATAAGGTTTGGCGATTTTCCAGTGACACCGTCGATCCGTCTCTGGTGAATGCATCTGATTCGCCTTTTGGAAAGGAAACCTGAACCGTGTGCAAATCAAGGCGGTCTTGGGGGCGGCGCGGTCCGGCTACCGAGCGGCTCACGGACCCAAGGTTAAATTCCACAATGTCGCTGAAATCTGGTACCGGTGAGTTTATCGTCCGCATTAAATTCTGCGCCAGACAGTACTGCTCAACTAGAGTGGTGAGAAGTTTCGGTTTGCCGGTCAGGCGCAGGTATTCCAGCGTTAGCTGATCCGTGGGAAAAAAGGTCATGGTGGCGCCATTTTCAGGCGACATGTTCGAAAGGGTGATCCGGTCAGTTACGGGGAGGCTTTCAAGGCCGGGGCCACTGAACTCGACAAAGGTATCGACAACACCCCGTTTTCGCAGCAGCTCTGTGAGGTGCAGTGCGAGATCGGTGGCTGTGACGTTGCTTGATAAAGTGCCAGTCAGCTTGACCCCTATGACCTCTGGGAGGATGACTTCGATGCTTTCACCGAGCATGGCGGAAATTGCTTCAATACCGCCCACTCCCCAACCCACGATCCCCAATCCATTAACCATGGTGGTGTGGCTGTCTGTTCCTATTACCATCTCTGGAAACACCCAGTCAACACCTTCCGTTTCACGCGTGATCACTCCGGTGGAGAGGTATTCCACATTCACCTGGTGCACGATCCCCATCCCGGACGGGAAGACGCGCAAGTTCTTAAAGGATCGTTTTGCCCAATCCAGAAATTGATATCGTTCGTGGTTGCGGGCGAGATCGAGCGCGGCGTTGACCGCCATGGAATCTGCCGACCCAGCGCTGTCCGCCTGGATGGAATGGTCGATGACCAGATCTACCGGGATCACCGGGTTGATTTCCCCGGGCTTAAGGTGCCCCTGGCGTGCGGCGGCTGCTCGAAAAGCCGCAAGGTCTGCAATCACGGGCACACCGGTCAGGTCCTGCAGCAGCACGCGGGAAGGGAGTAAATGTATCGCCTGCCGTGCGCTCAACCGGGGCTGCCATGCAGCGACTAATTCTGCTTCTGCCAGGTTTCCCTGGCGCAGTGTATTCTCCATCAACAGGCGCAGGCTGTACGGCAGTTTTGTGAGTTCATGGCCAGTGTTGCGCGAGAAGTTTTCCAGTGCGCAATAGCTCAACGCCTTGCCATTCGGAGAGGTCAGTTGCTGAATGAATGATGGTGTAGAAGTCATCATGCTTTTCCTTTGATCGCATTGAGCATATGCTCGGTGAACCCACTTGTCGTTAGAGCGGCAACGCCGGGTTGCGCAAGATCGGCGGTCATGGATCCCTGTGCCAGCGCTTCCTCGACAGCTTTAACGACGATATCCGCTGCTTTGACCCAGCCGAGATAATTCAATAGCAGCGCACCAGAAAGGATAAGTGAAACCGGGTTCGCCACGTTCTTGCCCGCCATCTCCGGCGCGGTGCCGTGCGTGGCTTCAAAGATCGCAGCGCCTGTTTCATAGTTCAGGTTTGCCCCGGGGGAGATGCCGAGCCCGCCCACACAGGCGGCGAGTGCGTCAGACAGATAATCCCCGTTGAGGTTCGTGGTCGCGATCACATCGAACTCCTGCGGGCGCAGGATCGCAGCCTGGAACATGGCGTCCGCGATCATATCATCCACGATCAAAAAGCCTTTGGTGTCCGCATCCTCGCGTTCCTTTTGGGCTGCGGTTTCGCTTTTTTCAGCCCTTGTTTTCTTATATGCATTCATGGTGTACACACTGCCAGTGAACTCTGTTTCGGCAACTTCGTATCCCCAGCGCACGAACCCCCCTTCAGTGGCTTTCATAATGTTCCCTTTGTGCACCAGGGTCACCCGGTGACGGTGGTTGGCTAATGCCCACGAGATTGCAGCGCGCACCAACCGTTTAGACCCTTCGCGTGAGATGGGTTTTACGCCAAGCGCGCTGCTGTTCGGGAACCTGAGCCTGTCGTATTGCTGCGGGAATTGGTCCTTGAATACCGCCAGGAAGGCTGCATTTTCAGGCGAGTTTTCGCCAAATTCTATGCCGGCATATACATCTTCTGTGTTTTCCCTGAAGAGCACGACATCGATCTTTTCGGGTTGGTTCAAGGGCGACTTCACCCCGCTAAAGAACCTCACTGGTCTTTGGCAGGCGTAGAGGTCAAGCTCGCGCCTGAGCGTCACGTTGATGGAGTTGATGCCACCTCCCACCGGGGTTGCCAGCGGACCTTTGATGGCCACCAGGTGCTGCTTTAGCCCTGCCAGGGTTTCATCAGGCAGCCAGGATCCGGTACGGGAAAAGGCTGCCTCGCCAGCGAATAACTCAACCCAATGTACCTGGCGTTGCCCGTGGTACACACAGTGTATTGCGGCGTCCAGTATGTCGCGGGTAGTTCCCATGATCTCCGGCCCGATTCCGTCACCGGCAATGAATGGGATCGTGGGGTTGGCGGGCACGATCAGGCGGTGATCTTCAAATTGGATCTGGTTAGAAGCAGCATGCATATTGACATCTCAACTAATTATGATAAACTGTATTGTAATACAGGACATAAAACTAAAATACGATACAATTCTATCACGGGATTGAAAATATGCCAACCAGTCAAAAAAATGTCTTTGCGCATTTTGTGGGGATTATGGATTGTTTTACCAGCGAGACCCCCGAACTTGGTGTGAGGGAAGTGGCGCGCGCATCTGGGTTGACCCCTTCGACTGCCGGCAGACTGATGGCGGCATTGCGCGACACCGGTCTGCTGCAGCAAAATCCGACC